>NZ_JBQXYF010000012.1:0-160350 GCF_052645355.1 Halomonas sp. V046 | reverse complement strand
CGCGATCTACCGTTTCCTGCGCCCGGTGTGCTACCAGAACCTGCCCGAGGGCCTGTTGCCCGAAGCGCTGAAAGACGCCAACCCGGCCGGCGTCAGCCGCCTGATGGACGGCAAGCGCGAGGGCTGAGGGCGCGAGCCCATGACCAGGCTCGCCACCTTCAGCGCCACCTTCGGCGAGACGACTCACTGCCAGCGCGGCTGGCAGTGAGCCATCTCATGGCTCGTCGAGGGCGCTTCGCAGCGACGCGCCATGCTCGGTGCTATGGCTCGATGCTATGGCTCGGTACTATGCTCAGTACGATGGCTCGGGAATGAGCAGACCAGAGACCACCGAACGCGGCCTTTGTGCTGGTCGCCTTCGGTGTCTTTCATTGCCTTGCGAGTAGTCTTTTTTCCCTTTCATTCTCTCCTTTCCTGTATAGCGTCTACCGATCTTGCATCCTCTCCTTCAAGATCGATTTTGCACGTTATCTCGTTCCCTGCCCCCGCGGTTTACGCCGTTTCCCCACTCCGTTATCGCGGTAGCCCTCGCCGGGCGCGGCGTCCACAGCGTCATCCTGAGCGCCCTTTACGAGCCCTCATTCTCCCCCATCTCTGGCCAACGATGCGACAGAATTTTCGGCGATTAACGAGGCCATTACCGACCCTCTCTGGCGGCAGATTCTGGCCTCGTCACGCTCGCCTACCATCGGTGCATAGTACCCCGGCGGCGATACGGGTCGACCCACGCCGGCCCGGTGCCACCCCAAGAAACCTCAGCCCCGAGAAACCTCAGCCCCGAGAAACCTCAACCCTCTGATGTCGCCGATCCTGGTGGTCCGTTCTCCACGACGCGCTCCTGCTCAGGGGATGACAGCAGGGTCGCGATAAACTCATCGACGATATCCGAGTGCGGCTCATCGCGTCGGGTCATGACGCCGTAGTAGCCAAGCGGCTCACCGATGGTCAACGCCAAGGTGGCGAATTTTCCCTCGGAGAAGGAGGTCTTGAGCACCGAGCTGGGTAACACGGACAGGGTGTCGGAGGAGGCGATGAGCTGAAGCGACGCCTGGGTGGAAGTCGTCTCGATCACGTTGCGTGGCGATGCCACGCCGGCCTCCGCCAGGGCGGCCTCGAACAGGCCCCGCATGGGACTGGTCATCGGGTGCAGCACCCAAGGCCAGCGCACGACATCGGACAGCGTCGGTAGGCCTTGGCACAGCGGGTGACCGGGGCGCACGACCACCGACACCGGCTCTTCCTTGAGCGGCTCAAAGTCGAACAGGTGGCGCTGAGCATGCTCGGTATAGCGGCCGATGACCACGTCCAACAGGCCGTACTCGAGATCCACCAGCAATCGATCGCTGGAATTCTCGAACAGGCTGATGGCGAGTTGTGGTCGGCGAGCCTTGAGCACGGTCATGGCGTGGGGGAGCATCACCGGTGCCGCCCCAGGCACAGACCCGACCGTCAACTTGCCGGCTCCCCCCTCGCGCAAGGACGCCAGATCCTCCACCAGCCGATCGGTGTCATTAAGTAGCCGTCGGGCATAGCGCAGGACTCGACTTCCCGCCTCGGTGGTATCCAGACGCCCCGGCTCTCGGACGAAAAGCGCCATGCCGAGAAAGCTCTCGATATCCTTGAGCATCTTGCTGACCGCCGGCTGACTGATATTCATCTGCCGCGCCGCGGTGTGCATGTTACGACTTTCGTCCAAGGCCACCAGCACCACCAGGTGCTTCAGTCGCAACCAGCTTTTTACATGAACGCCGCTATCATGGGGCATCAGAGAGGTCTCCTTGGGCTTCCGGCGACGATGATAACCTGGCGTTATCGCCCCGACAAAAAATACCATTGGCGCTAGTTTTTCGCCCGTTCTTACACTGGCCTTAGCGTGGCATTCACGCTGGCGTGCACCGGCTTGGCGCTTCGACTCACCAAGCGCCACAAGGGGCATTTCACCGCCGGCCATGATCACGTACAGGATCACGCACAGGATCACGAACATGATCACGTAAGGGCCCAGCCAAATGCGCGATCAACCAGGGTCTTATCGGCGACACGACGCGAGTAGTACTCCTCAAACGGCACGGTTTGACCGACACCTCGAAGGCTCGGCTCGAGTGGTTACTCCGCACCGTCAACCACGCCGGCCAGGCCTCGGGCCAGGGATGAGCGCTCAAGACCCGCACGGGTCGCCGCGATGAGCCACCGCCGTCATTTCTCCGCTAACTCTCCGCTAACAACAGGAAGCCCGCCCGCATGACCACTATCACCCGCGTCGAAGCTCTCGACATTCGCTTTCCGACCTCTCGGGATCTCGACGGCTCCGATGCCATGAACGCGGCACCGGACTATTCGGCGACCTACGTCATTCTGCATACCGACCAGGGCGACGACGTCACCGGGCACGGCCTGACCTTCACCATCGGTCGTGGTAACGAGATCTGCGTGGCGGCGGTGAATTCGCTGGCCTCGCGCCTGGAGGGCCAACGCCTCGAGGACATCACCCAACGCATGGGCGAATTCTGGCGCGAGCTGACCAGCGGCGATAGCCAGCTGCGCTGGCTGGGCCCGGAGAAAGGCGTCATCCATCTGGCCTGCGCCGCCATGGTCAACGCGCTCTGGGACCTGTGGGCGAAACGTGAAGGCAAGCCGGTGTGGAAACTGCTGGCCGACATGACCCCGGCGCAGCTGGTCAATTGCCTGGATTTCCGCTTCGTCACCGACGCCCTGACCCCCGAAGAGGCCATCGCCCTGCTCAAGCGTCGTCAGTCAGGCAAGGCCGAGCGCGAGGCCGAGCTTCGCCAGCGCGGCTACCCCGGCTATACGACGTCTGCAGGCTGGCTCGGCTATTCAGAAGACAAGATGCGCCGCCTGTGCCGCGAGGCGCTCGCCGATGGCTGGCAGCACTTCAAGCAGAAGGTCGGCGGCGACATCGAGGAGGACCGCCGTCGCGCGGCCATCCTGCGCGAGGAAATCGGCGATGACCGCACCCTGATGATGGACGCCAACCAGATGTGGGACGTCGACGAAACCATCGTCAACATGCGCCGCCTGGCCGAGTACAACCCCCACTGGATCGAGGAGCCGACCAGTCCCGACGACGTGCTCGGCCATGCCGAGATTCGTCGCCGCCTTTCCGGTATCGGCGTCGCCACCGGCGAGCACTGTCACAACCGGGTGATGTTCAAGCAGTTGATGCAGGCCGGTGCCATCGACTATTGCCAACTCGACGCGGCTCGCCTCGGTGGACTCAACGAGGTCATCGTCGTGCTGCTGCTGGCGGCCAAGTTCGACATCCCGGTGTGCCCGCATGGCGGTGGCGTCGGCCTGTGCGAATTCACCCAGCACATCTCGATGTTCGACTATATCGCCGTCTCCGGCTCCCTCGAGGGCCGCCTGCTCGAATACGTCGACCACCTTCACGATCATTTCGTCGATCCGGTCAGGATCCGTGCCGGCCATTATCTGGTCCCCGAAGCACCGGGCTACAGCATCACCATGAAGCCCGAATCCCTGGCGCGTCACGCCTTTCCCGAGGGTGCCGCCTGGCAGGAGGCTTAGCCCCTGCACCGATGCGATCCTGACGGGGCCTCGCCTCCCACGGCCGCGGCGATGAACGCGGCTCGCACGCCACGCCGGCTCCGGTCGGCCCATCTCTCTGGAGACAACGCATGACAACAACGACAACCCCTTGCGCCGCCCTTAGCGATGCCACCTCGGCAATTCACTCGCGCCAACCCTCGGCCCTGCGCCGTAGCGCCCTGGCCGTGGCCATCGCGGCCCTGGCCCTGTCGGCCACGACGCTGAGCGCCCAGGCCGCCACCGAGATGCCGCCTATTCCCGCGGTCGATGGCGCCGTGGTCGACGGCGATGGCAACGACTACACCCTCAAGTTCAGTATCGGCACCACCCAGTCCGGTGCACAGTATCGTGGCCTCGAGTACTTCGAGGATATCGTCGAGCAACGCAGCGACGGCCACATTCAGGTCGAGCTGTTCCATAGTGCCCAGCTCGGTGATGACCTGCAGGCCGTCAGCGCCCTGCAGGCCGGCACCCTGGAAATGACCGCCCCCTCCACCTCTCCGCTGGTCAGCATGTTCCCGCAGTTCGCCGTATTCGACCTGCCGTTTCTGTTTCCCACCCCGGACGTTGCCGATGAGGTGCTCGACGGCGAGATCGGCGACGCCATGCTCGAGACGGCGACCACCAATGGCCTTGTGGCCATCGGCTGGGCCGAAAATGGCTACCGTCAGTTGACCAACAGCCAACAGGCGGTGGCCACGCCCGACGACCTCGACGGTCTCAAGGTGCGCACCATGCAGAACCCGATCCACCTGGATATCTGGCGCACCCTGGGCGCCAACCCGACGCCGATGTCCTTCGCCGAGCTGTTCACCGCACTCGAGCAAGGGGTGGTCGATGGGCAGGAGAACCCCTGGATCACCATTCAGTCGTCCAAGTTCAACGAAGTCCAGGACTACGCCACCGAGTCCAACCACGTCTATACGCCGTTCATCACGCTGGTGTCCGAGCGCTTCTGGAGCAAGTTGCCGGAGGGCTACCAGGGACTGCTGACAGAGGCCGCCCAGCAGATGGGCGACTACGAACGTGAGGTCAGCCGCTCCATGAACGACCAGATCAAGCAGGAGCTCATCGATGACGGCATGCAGATCACCGAGCTGACCCCCGATCAGGTCGCCGCCTTCCAGGACAGCCTGGCAACGGTCTACGACGACTGGCGCGAGAAGATCGGCGGCGAGCTGATCGACGATATCCGCGCCCAGTCCCAGTAGTCCCACCCCGCGCAGGCGCCAAGCGCCATGCGCCGTCCACACTCGGGCGGCGCATGGCGTATCGACCTTCGCGGTCTCCTTTTGCGACAGACACTACAGCGACACTATGGAGCTGGCTCATGTCCACACAGACAACCGCACCGGCCTGGCTCGGGCTTGTCGTCACCACGCTCAAGGTCGCGGTCGGCCTGCTGGTGCTCGGGGTCGTGTTCTGCGTAACGGCCAATGTCTTTGGCCGCTTCGTGCTGAACACGTCCTACGCCTGGGCCGAAGAAATGTCCCGGGTGCTCTTCATCTGGCTGGTGCTGCTCGGCGCCGGGCTCGGCAGCCTCGAGCGCGAACACGTCGCCGTGACCTACTTCAAGGACCTCGCTCCTTCCGGGCTGCGCAAGGCCCTCAGTCTTCTCGCCATCACCATCATCTACGTGGTGTGCGTCTGCATACTGCTCGGCTTCAAGGACTTGATCTCCGGCTTCACCAGCGCCACGCCGATGCTCGGCATTCCCAAGACCTGGCTCTATAGCGCCATGCCGGTCATGGCGGTGCTCACCCTGATCGCCAACAGCCTGGCACTCATCGACCTGCTGCGGAGACCGGCACCATGATCCTGTGGAGTATTCTGATCGGCCTGGCGATCTGCATCGTGATCGGCATGCCGATCTCGTTCGGCCTCGGCGCCATCAGCCTGTTCATCTTCTTCTACGCCGACTACTCGCTGTCGCCGATCGTGGCGCAGGCCGTCAACGGCCTGGATTCCTTTCCGCTGCTGGCCATTCCGCTGTTCATCCTGGTCGGCGAGGTCATGAGCGAGGGCGGTATCGCCACTCGCCTGGTGCGACTGGCCAGTGCCCTGGTCGGCTTCGTCGCCGGTGGTCTCGGCCAGGTAGCGGTGATGACCTCCATGTTCTTCGGCGGCATCAGTGGCTCCGCGGTGGCCGACGCCTCGGCGGTGGGCAGCATGATGATCGAACCCATGAAGCAGCACCGCTATAGCGCGCCCTTGGCCACCGCCATCGTCGTCGCCGCCTCGGTGGTCGGCATCATCATCCCGCCGTCGATTCCGATGATCCTGTTCGGCGTGGTCACCAACACCTCGATCTCGCAGCTGTTTCTGGCCGGCATCGTGCCGGGCATTCTGATCACCCTGGGCCTGGCCGCCACCACCTACGTGCAGTCGCGCAAGAACGGCCGTGGTCAGCCGTTCTCGTTTCCCGAGCTGACCGCCGCACTGAAAGACGCGGTATTGGCCCTGCTGCTGCCGGTCATCATCGTCGGCGGCATCCTCTCCGGCGTCTTCACCCCGACCGAAAGCGCGGCCATCGCCCTGCTCTACGCCTTCGCGGTGTCGTTCTTCGTCTATCGCAGCCTGAGCCTTAGGCGCTTCTTCTCGCTGTGCATCGCCACCGGAAAGCTGACGGGCGTCGTCATGCTGCTGTTGGCCTTTGCCAGCGTGCTGGCATGGCTGCTGACCGCCAACATGATTCCCCAGCAGCTCGTGGTCAGCCTGTCGGCCATCACCGAGAACAGGCTGTTGCTGCTGCTGATCCTGTCGGCATTCCTGCTGGTCGTGGGCTTTTTCATGGATCTGACCCCAGCCATGGTGATCCTGGCGCCCTTGATGACCCCGGTGGTGGTGAAGCTCGGTATCGACCCGGTCTACTTCGGCGTGCTGATGTCGTTCATTCTCGGCATAGGCCTGATCACGCCGCCGGTGGGCACCGTGCTGTACGTCGGTTGCGGCGTCGGCAAGGTCGGCATGGAAAGCCTGGTCAAGAGCCTGCTGCCGTTCTACTTCACCCTGGTGGCCTTGCTGGTGGTCTTCCTGCTGTTCCCGGGCGTGGTGCTATGGTTCCGCTAGATCACCGTCGCCCTGGTGCGGGGCGCTGCCGGCCGCCGATGTCCGAGAGCCAGGTCCCGCGCCCCATGCCCGTCAACACGGGCAGCATGGCGAGGGGCGCTCACCCGCCCCCGATCGACAGGCACCACTCGCCCCCCTTTGGCCCAGAACGCCATTCGTTAAGCCCGATTCGCTACGTCCAAACCGACGAGACCTTAGCCATGACCACGCGTGACGACCTGCTCGCCTTTTTGACCGAGACCCTGGGCACCTCCGGTGTGCTGAGCCAGCCCGCCGACACCGCACGCTATCGCGTCGACTGGGCCGGCGCCCAGGGCGGCATACCGCTGGCCGTCGCCCGGCCGTCCTCCCCCGAGCAGGTCGCCGAGGTGCTTGGCTACTGCCACCGCCACGACATCCCTGTCGTTCCCCAGGGCGGCGGCAGCGGCCTGGTGGAAGGGGCGCTGCCGGATACGACCACGCCGGAGCTGGTGGTGAGCCTCGAACGCCTGAATCGCATCCGCGCCATCGACCCTCTCAACTTCTCCATGAGCGTCGATGCCGGGTGCGTGCTGCAGACGATAAAGGACGCCGCCGACGCCGAGGATTGCTTCTTTCCCCTGGCGCTTGGCGCCCAGGGCAGCTGCCAGATAGGCGGCAATATCGCCACCAATGCCGGTGGGCTCAACGTGCTGCGCTACGGCATGATGCGACAGCTGGTGCTGGGCGTGGAGGTGGCGTTGCCCGATGGACGCCTATTGCACGACATGAAGGCGCTGCACAAGAACAACACCGGCTACGACCTGAAGCAACTGTTCATCGGCGCCGAAGGAACCCTCGGCATCGTCACCGGCGCCGTATTGAAGCTCTTTCCTCGCCCTCAGGTCACCCGCACGGCGCTGATCGGCTGCCCCGACGTGGATGCTGCCCTTGCGCTCTACGCCCAGGCGCGCCGCAGCTGCTGCGACCTGCTGAGCGCCTTCGAGTTGATTCCTCGGGCCTGCCTGACGCTCGCCATGGAAGCCGCGCCAGACCTTCCCGACCCCCTCGACACTCCCCACCCGGTCTATGTCCTGATGGAAGTGGCCGCCAGCGGGCCGGTGGATCTGGACGCCATGATCGAGACACTGTTCGAGCGCGGCCTTGACCAGGGCCTGCTCGGGGACGGCGTGCTGGCCACCAGCGACGCCCAGGCCAGCCAGCTATGGCGCATCCGTGAGGCCATGCTGGAGGGTCAGCAACGCCGTGGCGAACACCTGCGCACCGATATATCGCTGCCCATCTCGGCGCTGACCGCGTTTCACCGCCAGGCCGAGGCGGCCATCCACCGGGCCTCCCCGGAGTCCATGGTGATCGCCTACGGTCACATCGGCGATGGCAACCTGCACTTCAATATTCTGCCGCCGGCGACGCTCGCCGACGACGCCAAGCGCGCGCTGCTGCACGAGCTCGAGGTCCAGCTGTTCGAACTGGTCGCCGAGTTCGAGGGCAGCATCAGCGCCGAGCACGGCATTGGCCGGGTCAAGCAGGGCCCCTTCCTGGAAACCCTGTCGGCGCCGGAACACGCCATCATGCGCGGCGTGAAACGCTTGCTCGATCCTCGCGGCATGATGTCTCCCGGACGGATTCTCCCAAGCCCCTGCGACTAGGCGACACCAGTGCGCATCGCCCCCTGACTTCACCCACACCGACACACAGAGGCCCCATGACAACGTCCCCGTCTTCTTCCCGCGCGACCGCCCTCCTGCCCCAGGACCACGAACGTGCATTGCTCGTCGGCCGCGTCTGGCGCGATGACCAGCAAGGCCCCGCTCTGGTCGTGGTCCGCGGCGGCCAGATCATCGACATCTCGGCCACCATCAACGTGATGTCGGACCTGCTGGACCATGAGGATGCCCCTGGCCTAGTGGCCTCGGCCCAGGGCGACGTGCTTTGCAGTGTCGATGCCCTCATCGCCAATTCCTGCGCAAGTCCCGCCACCCCCCCCTATCTGCTCGCTCCCTGCGACCTGCAGGCGATCAAGGCCTGCGGCGTCACCTTCGCGGTTAGCCTGCTGGAGCGCGTCATCGAGGAAAACGCCGGCGGTGACCCTGCCCGTGCCAGCGCGCTACGTGACGAGCTCAAGCAACTGATCGGTACCGACCTGTCGAAGATCGTGCCCGGCTCCGACGCCGCCATGGCACTCAAGGCAGAGCTCCAGTCACGCGGCGCCTGGTCGCAGTACATGGAGGTCGGCATCGGCCCCGACGCCGAAGTGTTCACCAAGTCGCAGCCGTTGTCGTCGGTGGGCTTCGGCGCCTCGGTGGGCCTGCACCCGAGCTCGCACTGGAACAATCCTGAACCCGAAATCGTGCTCGCCGTCGACGCCCGTGGGCAGACCAAGGGGGCGACCCTCGGCAACGACGTCAACCTGCGTGACGTGGAAGGGCGCAGCGCCTTGTTGCTGGGCAAGGCCAAGGACAACAATGCGTCCTGCGCCATCGGTCCCTTTATTCGCCTGTTCGACGCGCACTTCACCATGGACGACGTGCGTTCGGCGTTGGTCAGCCTGCGCATCGAAGGCGAGGATGACGACTTCGTGCTCGATGACTCCAGCGACATGCGTGAGATCAGCCGCGACCCCGAGGATCTAGTGGCCCAGACCATCGGCGCCCACCACCAGTATCCGGATGGCTTCATGCTGTTTCTCGGCACCATGTTCTCGCCAATTCTCGACCGAGACGGAGCGGGCCAGGGCTTCACCCACCACCTCGGCGACACGGTGACGATCTCGACCCCTCTGCTGGGCGCGCTGACCAATCGCGTCGAGCGCAGCGATCGCCTGCCTCCCTGGACCTACGGGTTTCGAGCCTGGATGGCCCATCAAACCGCCCATCAAACCGCCCATCAAACCGCACCACACGGCACCCGTTAGCGGCCAACCGCCGCCAGTCCGCCGCGTCGGAGAGCGGCCAAGGTCTCTGCCGACGTGCTTCTTCAGCCTCCGCGGCCCGCCGTGCGCCCGGCGCTATCACGGATTCTCCCTTTGCCCCGCCTCGGCGGGGCATTTTTTTGGCTGCTCAGAACGCCCGGGATGTCGCTCGCCACTACCTCCAAACGCGCATCCATCACTCATATATGCGGATCGAATGAACGAAATATGCGCACTCCCGCACTCTCGTGGCAGCGTCCGCTTTAATCGCATATAGCTATCTATACCTCTCCTGGCTAGGACGATCTCGATGACAGCGGTTCCAGCAACACTGGCAACCTCCGGCTTCTGTACCGGCACAGCGTCGACCCCGTGCCGGAAAGCGTCGACCCCGTGCCAAAAGGGAGTCGACCCTTGACCAGAGCCGCCTCTGTAGCCCCTGTAGTAGCCCCTAAAGAGATCCACAGCACGCCCTTTCCACCGCCGTTAGAGAGGACCCACCCTCAACCCACGCTAGTTTGATCGACATCAATATCGCCACCCGTACCTGCCAGCGCCACCGATAACAACGGGACCTGACGGCCACGCGACACGCCGACAGCGTTCTCGACACCGTCACGCAGCGGTCCCTGGCGGGCCAGGCTCACCAAGCTTGTGTCCACTAGCCCGCGATGACACGACCGGACCCGAGGAGCTCTCCATGCATCTGACACACCGACTACCGCTTGCCAGTGGTTTGCTAGGCCTGACCCTGATGACAGGTAGCCTGCTGATACCCGCGATCGCCAGCGCCGAAGACTTCTTCGAGATGAAAGACGGCGAACTGATCCGCCCCACGGGATATCGCGAGTGGGTCTTCATTGGCACCCCGCTGACGCCCAATGACATGAACAACGGCAAGGCCACCTTTCCCGAGTTTCACGCGGTCTACCTCGATCCTGAGAGCTGGGATCAGTGGAAGGAAACCGGCGAGTTCAGAGACGGCGCGATCATCGTCAAGGAGCTGATCAGCGTCGGCAGCAAGGCCGCCGCCAGCGGTGCCGGCTACTTCATGGGCGACTACATCGGCTTGGAAGCATCGATCAAGAGCAGCGAGTACTTCCCCGACGAACCAGGGAACTGGGCGTACTTCAGCTTCACGACGCCTGATCACAAGACGCTGACGGAAACCAACGCGGCCTTCCCTGCCGCCGCCTGCAACGCCTGCCACGACGCCGTCGCCGCCGACGACTTCGTCTTCACCCAGTACTATCCCGTACTGAGGGCGGGAAAAGGCGCCGGTGAGGCAGCGGGAGGGGGTACGTTATCGAACCTCGATGGCGGTGAGTGAGCGTCAACAGAAGCATTCTGCCTACCTCTATTAGCATATAACTATTTATCAATATTCAGGGCATTCTTGGCGTGACCCTGCCTTTCTGACGACCCCGCCCCGGGTCGTCTTTTTTTTGCCTTGTCGCCTGACCCAGCTTCCCTGGTCCAGCTTCCCTGATCCAGACCCTTGACGCGGCCAGCGCTTTTCTAGGCGGCACCCTACCACCGCAACAGACGCCACCCAGCGACCGCTCTCGACCGGCGACCGCCCTCGCCAACCGGTGCGGGCACCGACGCTCGAGCCTCGACGTTCCCCCGGAACTCGCCCAACTCGCGGCCAGGCCACGGCCTGATCGACACCACCAAAGTCGACACCGTCACACGATTGGCAAGCCGTCGAAACTGCGCCATACTTCGAGCAGATATCATGCTGTTATCCTGTCATACCAGCAGAAGTCCAAGACAGCGCCAGACGCTACGAGACAGCGCCAGACACACAGGACGGTGGCAGACACACAGGACGGTGGCAGATAGGCCCGGGGCAACCAGCCTGCCCGCTGCGGCTGCCGCCTGGCTGGGGTTGTGTCGATGTCGGACCAGAACGGCCAGGCGGCGGACGAGATAGCCAAGCCCGCGCGATACACAGCGACGCCAGCAGCCCCCGCAGCACCCCGAGTAGATAGCGACGAGCCAATAACAACCCATCGCGTCAATCGACACAGAGGCCAGCCTCATGCGTCTCAAGGACAAGACCGCACTGATCACCGCCGCCGGCCAAGGCATCGGCCGCTCCACGGCACTACGCTTCGCCGCAGAAGGCGCAAGGGTCATTGCTACCGATATCGATCTCGACAAGCTCAGCGAGCTTGCCAACCAAGGGATAGAGTGCCATCGGCTGGACGTCACCGACCCCGAGGCCATCGCGGCCTTGGCCGACCAGTTGCCCCACCTCGATGTCCTGTTCAACTGTGCGGGTTACGTCCATAGCGGCACACTCCTGGAATGCGATATCGCCTCCTTCGAACGCTCCATGACGATCAATGTCACGGCGATGTTTCATACCCTGCGCGCCTTTTTGCCCGGGATGATCGAGACAGGTGGCGGCAGCATCGTCAACATGGCCTCGGTGGCCTCGAGCCTCAAGGGGGTGCCCAATCGTTTCGCCTATGGCACCAGCAAGGCCGCCGTGATCGGACTGACCCGCGCCGTCGCGGCGGACTACGTCACCCAGGGCATTCGCTGCAATGCCATCTGCCCGGGAACCGTGGAATCCCCGTCACTGGCGAGCCGCATCGAGGCCCAGGCGAAAGAACAGGGCGCGAGCGTTGGACAAGTACGCGAGGCCTTTCTTGCGCGTCAGCCGATGGGTCGGCTGGGTGAGCCCGATGAGATAGCGGCGCTGGCCCTTTACCTTGCTTCCGACGAGTCCGGCTACACCACCGGCACCACTCAGGTCATCGACGGTGGTTGGCTAGCCTGACGCCGACGGGATCTAGGTCCACCTCACTGATACGACCATGCGGCGCTCGATGGCGCCTTGCCGACACACCGACTGGCAACCCCGACGTCACCGATGCGGGCTGCCTCTCCCACTCGAGGATCCCCTATGAAATTGCTGCGCTTTGGCCCCCAGGGCAACGAAACCCCCGGCCTGCTGGACGCCGATGGCATCATCCGTGACCTGACCGGCGTGATCGACGATGTGGCGGGCGATGGCCTGTCTCAAGAAACCCTGGCACGCCTGGCCACACTCGACCCCGCAAGCCTCCCCGAGGTCGATGCAGCGATCCGCCTCGGCCCCTGCGTCGGCCGCGTCGGCAAGTTCATCTGTATCGGGCTGAACTACGCCGACCATGCCGCCGAGAGTGGTGCCGAAGTGCCCCCTGAACCCGTGGTATTCAACAAGTGGACCAGTGCCATCTGCGGCCCCGACGATGACATCGTCATTCCGCGGGGCTCCACCAAGACCGATTGGGAAGTGGAACTCGGGGTGGTGATCGGCAAGGCGGGTCGCTACATCGACGAAGCCCAGGCCCTCGACCACGTCGCCGGCTATTGCGTCGTGAACGATGTGTCCGAGCGCGAATTCCAGCTCGAGCGCAGCGGCACCTGGGACAAGGGCAAGGGTTGTGACACCTTCGGCCCCCTGGGTCCCTGGCTCGTCACCGCCGACGAGGTCGCCGACCCGCAGGACCTGTCCCTGTGGCTCGAGGTCGACGGCAAGCGCTATCAAGACGGCTCCACTCGCACCATGGTCTATCAGGTCGCCTTTCTGATCAGCTACCTGAGCCGCTTCATGAGCCTGCAGCCAGGTGATGTCATCTCCACGGGGACCCCCCCCGGCGTAGGCCTCGGTCAAAACCCACCGGTGTTCCTGCGCCCGGGGCAGACCCTGCGCCTCGGCATCGAAGGCCTCGGCGAGCAGACTCAGAAGGTGGTCGCCGAGCCACCGGCATGAGCACCGAGGCCAACCACGCGGCCATGCAGGTTGCCTGTTGTCTGACGCCGGGAGATATGCGTCTCGAGACGCGCGCGCGCCCACACCCGGGCCGCGGCGAGGCCGTACTGAGGATTCGCCGGATCGGCGTGTGCGGCACGGATATCCACGCCTATGGTGGCCGCCAGCCCTACTTCGACTATCCACGCGTGCTGGGCCACGAGCTGGCCGGGGAGATCGTCGAGGTCGGTGCCGAGGTGGCACGTGAGCTGATTGGCCACCAGGCCTACGTCATTCCCTACCTGCATTGCGGCAGCTGTCGCGCCTGCCGACGCGGGCGCACCAACTGCTGTCAGCGGATGGAGGTGATCGGCGTGCACCGCGACGGCGGCATGGCCGAGTATCTCTGCGTCCCCACGGGACACCTGGTGACATCAGATAGCCTGTCGCTTGATGCCCTGGCCCTGATCGAGTGCCAGGCCATCGGCGCCCACGCGGTAAGGCGGGCCGCTATCGAGCCAGGGGAGCTGGCGGTGGTGGTCGGCGCCGGCCCGATCGGCATGGGCGTGGCGCAACTCGCGCGGGCCAGCGGGGCCGACGTGGTGGTGGTGGATGCGGCGCCGGCTCGCCTCGCCTTTTGCCGTGACGTACTGGGCTTCGAGAGCACCCTGGACCCGACCCAGGGAGACCTCCCCGGGCGGATCGCCGCCCTCAACGATGGGGCGCTGGCCGATGCGGTGTTCGACGCCACCGGTAATCCAGACGCCATGGAAGCGGGCTTCGCCCTGGTCGGCCACGCTGGGCGCTACACCCTGGTCGGGGTCGTCAAGGCCGACATTCGCTTCGCCGACCCTGACTTCCACGCCCGCGAGCTGACCCTGCTCGCCAGCCGCAACGCCACCCGCGAAGACTTCGAGCGTGTCGCAACCCTGCTGGAAGCCAACAAGATTCAGAGCCTTGCGCTGATCACCCATCGCGCTGCGCTCGCCGACGTGCCTGACCTCATGCCGGACTGGTGCGATCCCGCCAGCGGCGTGGTCAAGGCGATGATCCACCTTGACGACAAGCCACCGCACTGAGTCGCCTGGCGCCGAGAGCACGCGCAGGAATCTCGACCAGACGTCCGTTCGCCCCAGGAGTTCACCATGCCTAGCGCCGACCAACACTCGTCACGTTCCCCCATCGCCACCGACGGCCCCGCTCAATCCAGCCTCAGGGTGCATGCCAAGGATAACGTCAGAGTCGCCCTGCAGGACCTCGCCGAGGGCACCGACATCGCCGACGAGAGTGGTGATGTGCGTCTGGTCGAGGCGATACGCCACAAGCACAAGTTCGCCCTGTGTGACCTGGCCGTGGGTGATAGGGTCGTCATGTACGGTGTCACGGTGGGCAGGGCGACGCGGTCCATCCACGCCGGCGGCGCGATCCGCACCGACAATGTGGAACACTCTACCGACTCGAGCGGGGCAGCCCCCAGGCGCGGCGAGTGGCTACAACCGGACGTCTCGGCGTTCACCGGCGTGAGCTTCGACGGCTATGCACGCGCAGACGGTGAAGTCGGTACGGCCAACCTGTGGCTCGTGGTGCCGTTGGTGTTCTGTGAGAACCGCAATATCGAAGTGCTGCGCCAAAGCGTCGCCGACGCCCTCGGCGACGACCCGTATCGCGAGTACAAGCGCATGGCCCGCGCCATGCTCCACGGTGACCATGGCGCCGACGAGACACCGGATGCACTGGCCTCGCCCTTCCCCAACGTCGATGGCGTGCGGTTTCTCACCCATACCCTGGGATGCGGCGGCACCGACGATGATGCCCTCGCACTCTGCCGGCTGCTGGCGGGCTACATCTGCCACCCCAACGTGGCCGGGGCGACGGTGCTCAGCCTCGGCTGCCAGAAGGCCCAGATCGCCATGCTGCGCCAGGCCGTGGCCGAACGCGATCCCCGCGCGCTACGACCGGTGCACTACCTGGAGCAACAGGCCAGCACCAGCGAGGACGCCCTGATCCGCGACGCCCTGACCACCATCTTCGACGGCCTCAAGGCCGCCAACAGCGTTCGCCGCGCGCCGGCCCCGCTATCGAAGCTTCGCATCGGGGTGGAGTGTGGCGGCTCCGATGGTTTCTCTGGCCTGTCGGCCAATCCGGTGGTCGGCGGCGCCATCGATCGCCTCGTGGCCCTCGGCGGCAGCGGTATCCTCAGCGAGTTCCCGGAACTCTGTGGCGTCGAGCATGAGCTGGTCTCGCGCTGCGTCGATGACGCTACCGCGACACGGTTCACGGCACTGATGAGCGCCTACCAGCGCCACGCCGACGCGGTCGGCGCGAGTTTCTCGATGAACCCCTCTCCGGGCAATATTCGCGACGGCCTGATCACCGATGCCATGAAGTCCGCAGGCGCTGCCAAGAAAGGCGGCGAAAGCCCTGTCGTGGAAGTGCTCGACTATACCGAGCCGGCCACCCGCCCCGGCCTCAGCCTGCTGTGCACCCCCGGAAACGACGTGGAATCGACCACGGCGCTGGTCGGCTCCGGTGCAAACCTGGTGATCTTCACCACCGGGCTCGGTACCCCGACCGGCAACCCGATCGCCCCGGTGCTCAAGGTCGCCAGCAACACCGAGCTCGCCTCACGCATGGCGGACATCATCGATTTCGACAGCGGCGCCGTCATTCGCGGTGAAACCAGTATCGAGGCGCTCGCCGATGAGCTCTTGCGGTTATGCATCGAAACCGCCTCGGGACGCTATACCACTCGAGCCGTCGGCCTGTCCCAACATGATTTCATTCCCTGGAAGCGCGGTGTGTCGCTGTAATCGACCGCCCGTGTCGGCGCCCTTCCGCCTGGAGACCCTTCATGCGCCCCAGTATCATGCAGTTCGGTATCGGTCGATTTCTCTTGGCCCACGTCGATTACTTCGCCCACGAGGCCAACGCCGGCGGCGGTTCGCCGGCCTCCATCATCGCCGTGCAGAGCTCGGATCGCGCCGAGGGCCGTGCCAAGGCCAACCACTTGGCACGGGTATCGAGCTATCCGGTACAGTTGCGCGGTCGCCGCGACGGGCACCTGATCGACGGCGTCCTTGGGGTCTCCAGCATCGCAACCGTCCTGGTGGCCGACGACGACTGGGACGAGGTCCGGGCACGCTTTCGCGACGACATCCGTCATGTGGTCTCCAACGTCAGCGAAAGCGGCTACGAGGTGCCGCCGGGCGATAGCCCTCTGCTGCGCTGCCCACGCTCCTTTCCGGCCAAGCTCACCCAGCTCCTGTACGCCCGCTTCGACGCAGGCGGCTCAGGCGTGACGGTCCTGCCCTGCGAACTGTTGACCAACAATGCACAGCAGCTGCGTTCGTTGGTCAGCGGCCTGTGCGAAAGACACTACGCCGATGCCGATTTTAGCCACTGGCTGGAGCACGAGTGCGTGTGGGCGACCACCCTGGTCGACCGCATCGTGTCGGAGGCCCTCGATCCCATCGGGGCAGTGGCCGAGCCCTACGGCCTATGGGCGATTCAGCAGACCCCCGGACTGGCACTCCCCTTCCCGCATCCCGATGTCCGGTGCGTGGCGGACGTCACGCCCTTCGAGAAACGCAAGCTGCACGTGCTGAACCTGGCGCACAGCTGGTTGGTGGCCCAACGTCGCTCGCTGGGGCTCGGCAACGACATCGGCCTGGTCCGCGAGGCCATGGCCGATCCTCGCCTGGGGGGGAAACTAGAGACCCTGCTTCGCGCCGAAGTCGTGCCGGTACTCGATCGTGCACTGCCTGGCATGGGGCTCGACGACTACGTCACCACGACCCTGGAACGCTTTGCCAATCCCTATCTCGACCACCGGCTCGACGACATCGCCCAACATCACGAGGAGAAATGCCGGCGCCGGATCGTCCCCGTGGTGGAGATGGCTCGCCAGCAAGGCAGACGCTGCCCGATCCTGGAGCAGGCCCTGGCACGCCAATGACCTCGTCGCGGGTCTGACATGGCAGGCACCTGCGCCTCATCACTGCAACGCTTTGCTCCTCGGGCCGCCGGCTCGGTCGCGCCCGACATCCTGCCGGTGCGACAAAGGGTCTCGGACGACAAGCACGACGCCGCGGCGAAAAAATGTAGGCCAGGCCGGTAGTCTTTGCTCCACTTCGATCGTCATGAGACTTTCCTGCGCATTTTTTTCGCCCACGAGGTCAATGTTGCTCCCTCTCGCCTTCGCCTAGTTTTACTCGACGCACAAACCGCCGACACGACGGTGAATTTCGCAAGGCTGAGGACACTATGAGTCAATTCGAAAACGGCACGTCCGTGGACTGGACATCTCGACTGGAGGACGGCTCCATTGCGGGGCTCGTCCAGCTCGACGAAGACGGCCTACCCCTCGGACGTTCTGGTGGCCAAGACGATGGAGACGGAGAGTCGATCATGGCCAGCGGGCGACTGGCCTACTCCTTCGGCGCCTTTGGACCGGCCGCCAGCGATGCTTTCACCTGGCGCCTTGCCGATACGCCGAGCCTTCGCTCGGGCGGTGAAGATGTCCGGTTCACGCTGCGCGATAACGGCGCGACCCTGCTGGGGTACACCGATAGCGGCGACACCGTGCTTGCATTGGCCATGATCGATAGCAGCCGTGGACTTTTCAGCGCGGCCCTGACACGTCCTCTGGATCACCTCATCGATGGCAGCGAAGACGACCTCGCCTTTACCTTTGGCTACACCATCACCGACGCTCGGGGGAACCAAGGCTCGGCCGAGATGGGTATGGTAGTCGATGATGATAGCCCGACCAGCCGTATCACCACCCCTCCCAGCATCGTCGAAGGGGACTCGGTGACCGGCACCTGGTCGGCCCAGGGCGGTGCCGATGGAATCGCCAGCACCCTGATCCAAGTGCAGGACGACACCAACTTCTCCCCCCTAGACACGCTCATCGAGACCGACAATGGCACGCTGATAGTGCGCACCAATGGGACCTGGACCTTCGGCGCCGCGCCGAACCTACCGGGGGGCACCGATCCTGACGTCACGTTCCAGATCATCACTACCGACGGTGACGGCGACCGTTCCATCGCCGAGGGGAAATTCGTCATCGAGCGCGTCAACGACACCCCAACCACCCCCGAGTCTGCCGGCCCCCCCACCGCGCCGGCGACCGCAGTGGTCGACGAGAAAGGCCTTCCCGGAGGCACGGCGAGCCACGACGGCCTTGCGGGCCCCAGCACGATCGCCACTGGCCTGCTGGGGTACGATTTTGGCGACGATGGTATCGGTGGCTTCGCATGGCAAATGGATGACTTGCCTAGCCTCACCTCCCACGGCGCCCCCATCGACTTTGAACTGAATGGCAACCAGCGTTCGCTGATCGGATGCAGTCAGAATGGCGACAGAGTGCTGTCCATCCAACTGACCGATGTGGCCACCGGTAGCTACAAGGTCGCCTTGGCCCGGCCACTCGATCATCCTGCCCAAGGCACCGAGGACGCAATCGCGTTCAACATCGGCTACCGCGTGACCGATGCTGACGGCGATTCCGCCAATGGCTCGCTGGGCATCATCGTCAACGACGATAGCCCCAGCTCGTACCTCGCGGCGTCGAAAGGCCCGGCTTCCATCAGCGCTACACGGGCGGCGGGTGCAGACGTTCACGGCAGCGTGACGCCTGCCGCGACTACCGACACCGAATTCGAGGCAAGCACCACCGTTAACGCCGACATCAAGGACGATAGCGCGGGTCGCGGCAACAGGCGCCACTTGACCGAGGAGGACCTCTTCGATGCTCGCGAGTCGCGCCTGCCTGGATGGGGCGACGATGCCGCGGATGGCGTTCAGTGGCCATCGAGCGCCGGCGCCCCGTCCACCAGCCCCATTGTTGCATCGGCGCCTCCCGTAGCGTTCACCACGGGTGTCTCGGGCGCTGGCGAGAGCCTCGTCGATCTACTGCACCCGTCCCTGACCACACTGGAATAGGCTACGACGATGGACGCTGGACGCTGCAGCTGGCCCGTCTCTTCACCGGCCGTAGTTTTCCTCCGGTTACAGGGGCTCAATCGCCGCTTTCATCGCCGCTTCCATCGTCGCTCGGGCGCCCTGCAAGTTCTCCTCGGGCGTCAGGAATTCAACCGCCGCTTGAGCTCCATGTAGGTGCCATAGTGACGATCGAGGTGGCGGCGCATGGCGGCCTCGGCGGCCTCTACATCACGCGCAGCGATCGCTTCAACGATCGCGGTGTGCGCCTCCAGCGCCGCGAGATCTTCCCCCGGGCGCTGCAGCGCCTGCGCACGCCGATCGTCCAGCCATTCCGACAAGGCCTGGTGGATGGCGTCATAGATCGGATTGCGACCGATCGCCGCCAGCACGCCATGAAAGTCGTTGTCGGCCCGCTTGACGGCGGCTTCATCGCCGAGCACGGAACGCTGGTGAGCGAGGGCCTCCCGCAGCGCCTCGACGTCCTCGTCGCTGGCATGCTGCGCCGCGTGACGCGCCAGCGAAATCTCGAACATCGCCCGGGCTTCCTGAAAGTACTGCTGCCCGGCAGGCTTGGACAACAGCTGCTTGGTGACGCCGGAAAGGCGCGCCATGACGGCTTCCGCGGTGGGGCGTATCACCCGCGCACGGGTCCCGCTATTGATCGCGATCAGCCCGAGTTGCTGCAGGTAAAACAAGGCTTCTCGTACCGCCGGACGCCCGACGCCAAACTGCTCCATCAGCTCACGCTCGGAGGGTAGCTGCGCGTTCTCACCGAGCCGCCCTTCCAGAATCTCGGCCTCCAGTTGCTCGGCCACCTGTTCGGAGAGCGTCTTGCGCTCCACCCGATATTTGCTCATCGACACCGGTCTCCTTCAGTGCATGACGAGGGGTGAATTGGCTCACCCAACGCATCTCCCTGCCATGGTACTGCACCCGGGCGCGCTGTGCGCTGTGCGCTGTGCGCGGAGCCCGACACCGTCTGCCATGGGACACCCGAGCGCGCTGTGCGCTGTGCGCGGAGCCCGACACCGTCTGCCATGCCGCGCATCGAGCGCGTCGTCTCTGACGGCGCCCTCGCCCCCTGGACGTGGCCTGGGCGATGTCACTGCCTTTCGCGCAGCGACTCGACCGAATACCCAGCGGCAACCCCTCGATAGGCATCCCGCTGCGCGACATCCAGCGGAATCCCCATCCGGCGTCGCTCATCGCGACAGCGCCACTCGCGATCCCCCGGCGCCAGCACCGCCTTGCCCTCTACCGCGGCCTGTCCGCGCAGGTCCGCCAGGTAGCTCGCCAGGCGCCGCTGAAAGCTAGCGCGGTCGCTGAACGCGTCGGGGTTCATGACCAGAAAGAAGTGACCCACCCCTCGCGGTGTGGCCAGGTCTTCCCCGCCCATGGGCAGCAGGTGAAAACCATGCACCATGTTAGCCAATGTCGAGCTCAGGATCTCCACGACACCGCCAAGCCCGGCGCCCTTGAAGCCAAAGGACTCCCCCCCCAGCGGCAGCAGCGCCGTGACATCGGCGGCCTCACGGGTCATGGCACCGTCGGCGCCGGCCGCCACGTCCGGCGGCAGCGTCCTGTCGATAGCGGCATACTGCTGAACACGGTTCCAAGGTACCGCGCTTGTCGCCATGTCCAACAGGTAGGGATCAGCGCCTTCGACTGGCGCGGCGAAGGCGATGGGATTGGTGCCGTGGAAGGGCGCGCGACTGCCATGCAGCAGCACGAAGGGGTCGGAGTTGCAGAATGCCATCCCGATCATGCCCCGCTCCGCCGCCGCCAGGGCATAGCAACCAGCGGCGCCAAAGTGCGACGAGTTGGCCACCGCCACCGCACCCAAGCCCACCTCCGCTGCCATTTCGACGGCGTGGTCGATGGCCCGGTATCCCGCCAGATGACCGAGTGCATTGCCGGCGTCCAGCACCCCTGTCCCCGCGAGTCGACGGGTGAAGGCGAGTCGCGGTGATGGCGCGATTCGACCGCCTTCGAGGGCGTTCAGGTAATGCGGCAAGAGACGCAGACCGTGACTGTCGGTCCCCATCAGCGACGCGGTGACCAAGGCTCTGGCCACCGCCTGCCGCGAAGCCTCGTCGGCACCGACGGCCCCCAGAGCCTGTCGAATGAAGCGACTCAGGTCATCTGCGTCGACGCGACAGCTCACATAGCGGGAATCGGACATGGGGGGTTCCTTGAGGTCGAGGTTCGAGGCGCTGACACCGCCGCCGGGGTCCTGTCATCGGTCAGCCCATTGCCGGCCAGGTCGATGACAGGGCTTCGGTATCGCCACTCAGCGATAGACCAGGGTCGGCAGCCACAGCGAGATGGCCGGGACGAAGGTCACCAGGCCCAACGCGATCACCAATGGGATCAGGAACGGCAGCGTACCGCGCATGCACTTCTCGAAGGAGATATGCGACACCCGGGACAGCACGTAGAGCACCATCCCTACCGGCGGCGTCAAAAGCCCGATCATCAGGTTCAGCACCATGATCACCCCGAAGTGGACCGGGTCGATCCCAGCGGCCACCGCGACGGGCAACAGCACCGGCACTAGAATCGTGATGGCGGCGATGGTCTCCATGAAGCAACCCACCACGATAAGCACCAGGTTCACGATCAACAGGACGGCAACAGGGTTGTCCTGGAAGGGCCCGAGCAGGCCCATGACGTGCTGGGTGACCTGGTTCGAGGTCAGGATCCAGGCAAAGATCGAGGCGCCCGCGACGATGAACAGGATGACCGCCGTGGTCTCGATGGTTTCCATGCTGACCTTGAGCAACCGGCGCCAGGTCAGGGTGCGGTAGACCAGCCCCCCCAGGACCAGGGCATAGACCACGGCGGCAATCGCCGCCTCGGTGGGCGTAAAGGCACCGGTCACGATCCCACCGACGATGATCACCGGCGTCAACAGCGACAGAAAGGCCCGGCAGAAGGTCCTGCCCAGGACGCTCATGGAGAAACGCGCATCGCGCTTGTAGCCGCGACGCCAGGACAGCCAGGTGATCATCGCCATCAGGGTCAGCCCCATCAATAACCCCGGCACCAGGCCGGCAGCGAACAGTTGTCCCACCGATACCGAGGCCATCACGCCGTAGATGACCATGGGCAGGCTCGGAGGAATGATCGGTCCGATGGTGGACGATGCCGCCGTGATGCCGACCGCAAACTCCTGATCATAGCCGGCATCACGCATGGCCTTGATCTCGATGGTTCCCAGGCCTCCGGCATCGGCGACCGCCGCCCCGGACATGCCAGAAAAGACGATACTGGCACCGACATTGACATGACCCAGCCCACCACGCATCCAGCCCATCAACGCCTTGGCGAAGTCGAAGATACGATTGGTGATACCGCCGTTGTTCATCAGGTTGCCGGCCAGGATAAAGAACGGAATCGCCAGCAACGGAAAGCTGTCGATGCCGTTCACCATGCGATGCACGACCACCACATCGGGCACCCGCCCGGTCAACATCACATACAGCAGGCAGGACCCCGCCAGGCTTATCGCAATCGGCAGGCCACACACCAGCAAGGTGAACAGCGCCGCGAAAAGTAAGGAAAGATATTGGCCCGTCACGGCCAGCACCACGCAACCGATCACGGCCAACAAGGCGATGACGGGGGGAACCAGAGACCCACGGCGCGCTGTGATCATGGCTTCGGTCATCTCAGAGACTCCACGGACGCCGGTCAGGCGTCGTCATCGGTAAACATCAATTCGCTGGTCTTGGTCCGCCAGTGGCCGATGGCGCTCTGGATGGAGCGCACCAGCATCAGCGCAAAGCCCAGCATCACCACGTAGTAGAGCAGGCTCTTCGGCAGATCCACCGAGACCATCATCGAGTTGGTACGCTCGGCCAATTGCCAGGTAATCCAGGTCATGACACCCATGAACAGAATCCTCACCACATCGACCAGAGTCGACATGGCCCGGGCCACGCCGTCGGACAGATAGCGATAGAAGAATTCCACGGCGATGTGGGAGCCCTTGCGAGCCGCCATGGCGCTGCCCAGAAACCCGACCGATACCAACAGGTAGCGGGCGATTTCCTCGGTCCAGGCGATGGAGTTGCCGAGTACATAGCGGCTGAAGAACTGCACGAACACATCGAGGGCCAACAGCCAGAAGACCACCAGCGTCACGTAGTCTTCCACGGCATAGTCCCCGGGGTGGATACTGTCATCGTCTTCGCCGATGGCGAATCCGGGCGATTCGGTCGTGGCCGGCTCATCGTTCATTCTGCTCTCCTCGTGCCAGGGCCTGCAGGTCACCTGCGATGGTCGTCCCGCGGACTGACGCCCTGAGGTTCAACGACCTCCCGCGGCCATGGCGTCGGTGCCAAGCCACACCAGGCAACCGCATGCTCATGAGCCGACCATGTCCGCACTGCGTCGAAGCCCACGGGCCTCGACCGGACCAGGACGCCGTGTCGTCACCCGAAGGGCGGCCAACGGCCGCCCCGAGATAGCGCCGGGCAATGTTCGGCTCGCTCTATTCGCCCAGCGCCTGGAGGCGGTCATAGGTTGCCTGGTCCCAGGTCGCCGCCTCGCCGTTGTGAAACGGCATGACCGCCTCACGAAACGGCTCGGTATCGACGCGATTGACGGTGACCCCCTGCTCCTCGAACCAGGCCACCAGATCCTGCTCCTGCTGAGCGATATCGGCGGTGATCTTCTCGCCGGCCTCCTCATAGACGTCGCGGAAGATCGAGCGGTCATCCTCGCTCAGGCGGTTCCACAGTGGGCCACCGGCGATGGTGATCAGAGAGTCGGTGATGTGTCCGGTCAGGTCGATGTAGTCCTGAACCTCATAGAAGGCCTTGGCCTTGATCGTCGGCAGCGGATTTTCCTGGGCATCCACCACCCCCTGCTGCAGCGCCAGATACACCTCGGCAAAGGCAATCGGCGTCGGGTTGGCGCCTACGGCCTCCGGGAACATCATGTACATGGGCGCGTTGGGAACACGGATCTTGAGGTCTTCCATGTCGGCCGGCGTGTTGATCGGCGTATTGGAGGTCACGTGACGCTGACCGTAGTAGTTCATTGCCAAGGGCACATTACCGGTGGCTTCTTCGTAGCCCTGCGCTATTTCCTTGAACAGGTCGCTGTCGGCATAGGCCTGCCAATGGTCGAAATCTCGGAACATGTAAGGTGCGCCTGCGATACCGATGGGGCCGTAGGAGCGCCCAGCGAACTGGTTGCCGGTATAGATCAAGTCCACGGTGCCGAGGCTCAGCCCCTCGTTGATATCGGCTTCCTTGCCCAACGACGAGGCCGGATGCACGTCGATCGTATAGCGCCCATCGGTGCGCTTCTCGATCTCATCGGCCGCCCACAGCGCCCACTGATGATAAGGCTCTGAGGTCTCATAGACGTGGGCGAAGGTCAGGCTCTCGGCCTGGGCGGCAGAGGCAAGAGAGAGACCGACGGCGCCGGCGATGCCTAGTGCGAGCAGGGATGGACGAAACGGTAGGCGGGGCGTACCCATATTGTTGTTCTCCTTCGGTCATCACGAACGGAATAGCGCAGTGTTGATCGGCCGCACGACCGATCCGGCCGACATATCGGCCTGTATACGTGTCATACCACCACATCGGAATCTAGTTGCCGGGCCGGCAACCCGCAAGCATGAGGCACAACGACTTTGGTCTATCGCTCAGGTCGCGGCGCCGACCCGTCACCCGGACAGGACGACGACAATATCTAGGCTGCATCAAGCGTCTCCGGCCTCGGCCAGCGCCTGGCCTTGCCGTCACCTCAACGCCGAAAACTGCATGCCTTGGGCCAGGCCGAGCGGCGCCAACAACCGGCACCATGCCACGAACGGCGGGGCCAGCGACGATCACCGTCAGAACACAACAATGGCGGCGTGAGTCGCACAACATCGGCCCTTGGGCGCAGCAAAACGGCCACGATATCGGTTTCGACGTACCCGGCGCTCAGCGCCTCCGAAGATAACGAAGCCGATAACGAAGCAGATAACGAAGCAGATAACGAAGCAGATAGCGAAGCAGATAGCGAAGAAGATGATGACGAAGGACGGTTTTTGCCGATCGCCATGACCAAGCCCGGCATCCGCCCAAGGTTAGTCGACGAATGCGCTGGGGCGCGCACTACGCTGTCGCTCACCCCGCCGCTGGCTACCATGACATCAAGCGCTACGCGTTCGAGGACGTACCGTCCTAAGGCTCCGGGTCGTAAAAGAACCAGTCGCGTGCCTGGGTAGACATGAACGTCACCTCCAATGGCCAAGGTGACGTTCCTCCTCCTGGCATCACTCTCCCGCCGCCAGCCTGCCATGCGAGTCCTGCCGAGATCTTCACGAGACCCTCCTGCGCCCTCCCGGTACGACCGAGCTCAACGGCCGCCCCCATCGCCACCGAGGTTCCACCATGACGCCCTTCTCCGCATTGGATCGTCGCCACTTTCTCAAGCTCAGCGCCGGCGCTAGCGCCCTGGCCGGCACTCTGGGCCTTTCCCACGCCGTGGCCGCGACCGTCACGTCCCTTGACGACATCGTCGCCCTCAGCGCCCTCGACCTATCCCGCGCCATCCGCACCGGTGACGTCAGCTGTCGCGAGGTCATGACCGCTTACCTCGATCATATCGAGCGCTACAACCCGACCTACAACGCCATCGTCGCGATTCAGCCCCGCGACCGGCTGTTGGACCAGGCAACCCAGGCCGATGATGACCTGGCCAAGGGTAACTACCGAGGCTGGATGCACGGGTTTCCCCATGCGGTGAAGGATCTGTCAGCCACCCGCGGCATCGTCACGACGCGAGGGTCTGCGCTGAGCAAGGACTGGATCCCCGACGTCGATGCGATCTTCGTCGAGCGTCTGCGCCGGGCCGGCGCCATCCTGATCGGCAAGACCAATGTTCCCGAGTTCGGCCTTGGCTCGCAGTCCTACAACGGCGTCTACGGCACCACTCGCAATGCCTATGACCACAGCCTCTGCGCCGGCGGCAGCAGCGGTGGCGCCGCCGTGGGGCTTGCCACCCAGATGCTACCGGTCGCCGACGGCAGCGACATGATGGGATCGTTGAGAAACCCCGCTGCCTTCAACAACGTCATCGGCTTTCGGCCGAGCCAGGGGCGCGTCCCCCATGGCCCATCGGGAGAGATGTTCTATCAGCAACTCGGCTATGAGGGTCCCATGGGGCGCAACGTCGCCGACACGACCCGCCTGCTGGCCACCATGGCAGGCTTCGACTCCCGGGTGCCGCTATCGCTAGAGACGGATACCTCGCGCTACGTGGAGAGCCTGAAGATGGAGACCCGCGGCCTTCGCGTCGCCTGGCTCGGCGATTTCGGTGGCTATCTGGCCACCGAACCCGGGGTTCTCGAGGTGTGTCAGGAAGGGCTGAAGCATCTTGTCGATATCGGGGCAAGCGTCGAGGCAGTCGCCGTCGACTTTTCCATGGATGAACTCTGGCAAACTTGGCTCACCCTGCGCCACTTCCTGATTGCCGGAGGCCTCGGGAGACTCTATGACGTGGCGGAAAACCGGCCACAGATGAAGCCAGAGGTGATCTGGGAAATCGAGGGCGGACTGACCTTGAACGCCATGCAGGTCTATGCTGCCTCGAATGCTCGCAGCCGCTGGTATCAGACGCTGGATCGCTTGTTCGACACCTTCGACGTGGTCGCACTGCCCAGCGCCCAGGTATTCCCCTTCGACGCCGATATTCACTGGCCAAAAGAGATCGACGGTCGCCCCATGGACACCTATCACCGCTGGATGGAAGTGGTCATCGCGGGCACCCTGTCGGGATGCCCGGTGATCAATGTGCCGGCAGGCTTCGACCCGCGTGGGCGTCCGATGGGCATTCAGTTGATCGGCCGTATGCACCAGGACCTCAAGGTACTGAACATTGCCCATGCCTACGAGCAGGCCTCGGGCCTGCTGGCGCAACGCCCGACACTCGTCCCTGGCGCCGGCTGACACGGCACGACGGCCGATCGCTGGGGCGCCCTCGCGACGCCATCCCGACCGCCACGTTCCCGGTGCCGGTCACACGAAAAGCCGCCTAGTGCATTGCACTAGGCGGCGAGATCGCTAAAACTTGTTGGTGGAGCCTAGCGGGATCGAACCGCTGACCTCAACACTGCCAGTGTTGCGCTCTCCCAGCTGAGCTAAGGCCCCATCGCGCTTGTGACAGCGCGAAAACGAGCAATATGTTATGAGGTTGGCATACTGTGGTCAATACCTATGTGCCAAAAACGCCTTCCCCCCACCTCCCCCCAATTCCCCTTAGGATCATTCTGTGACAGTCTACCCAGAGTTCATGAATTCGCCTGATCCTCGGGCATTGTCCGGGCTGGGCCGAATCCATGACCCTATCCATCACCTCTCGTTCAGGAGCGCCGGCTTTGATCAGGGTTCTCGTTGCCGATGACCACCACCTGGTAAGAACCAGCATCGCCCATCTGCTCAATGCAGAGAAGGACATTAGCGTCGTGGGCGAAGCGGCCGACGGTGAAGAGGCCATCGCCCAGACACGTCGCCTCAGTCCTGATGTGGTGATGATGGACATTCGCATGCCCGGCATCGGCGGGCTGGAAGCAACCCGCAAGATACGCCGGTTGACCTCGGATATTCGCATTCTGGTCCTCACGGCATTTATCGAAGAAGCCTTCGCCCAGCGCCTGCTGGAGGCCGGCGCCCATGGCTTCATCAGCAAAGGCTCTCAGCACGATGAAATGGTCAAGGCGATCCGCAGCGTCTTCGCCGGACAGCGCTTCGTCAGTCCGGAAATCGCCCAGCGGCTGGTCCTGTCCCGCATCGATCATGAGGACAACCCCTTCGACCAGCTGTCCCAGCGCGAGCTGCAAGTCGCCATGATGATCGTCAATGCCCAGCGCGTCGCCGACATCGCCGATCGCATGTTTCTCAGCCCCAAGACGGTAAATACCTACCGCTATCGAATCTTCGAGAAGCTCGGGGTCAACTCCGACGTGGCGCTTACCCATATGGGGCTGCGCCATGGGTTGGTCGAGGGTTTCAAGGAAGACTGACCCCACGTCCAGCGCTCTGCCACTGCGGGTTCGTTGGCGCAAGGTTCACCGAAGGCACGACCACGCTAGCCCCCGGGCTCCGGTGCATCCTGCACCGGAGCCCGGCGCGCTTCCCGGTCCCCACGCCCCCAAAAAAGGCCAGCCCTGCGGAGTCCGCGCCTTGCCGACGTCGGCTGGAGGCGAATCTCCCAGCCCCGCACCACCGCCAGCCCTGGCGGGTTCACCAAGCCACCCACGGCTGGCCTGTTGGACTGGCTCTGGTAGCATAAGATGCGGCCGCAAGACGAAGGTGACGTGCGAAGACGCGCCGAAAGCGGCTTTGCCCTCGCCATCGTCACGCAAGAACCTTGATTTGTGTCACGCTAACGCCGCACGCCACCCGCCATTGACCTTCCACAAGACGTCTCCATGACCTTCGACTCACGCCGCTTTCTCGACACCGTCAGCGAATCGCCCGGCGTCTACCGCATGTTCGATGACAAGGGCGATACGCTATACATCGGCAAGGCCAGGCGCCTCAAGGCGCGCCTGGCAAGCTATTTCCGCGGCACCCTCAACGCCAAGACCCAGGCGCTGGTAGGCCGGATCGCGGACATACAGGTCACTATCACCAATAGTGAGACCGAGGCGCTGTTGCTCGAGCAGACGCTGATCAAGCAGCTACGACCGCCGTACAACATCCTGCTCCGGGACGACAAGTCGTACCCTTTCGTCTTCGTCAGCGACCGTCACCCTTTCCCCGCCCTCGAGCACAAGCGCGCGCGCACGCGCCATCAGGACGGTCGCTACTTTGGCCCCTACCCAAGCAGCGGCGCAGTACGAGAAAGTCTGTCGTTGATGCAGAAGGTGTTTCGTATTCGCAACTGTGAGGACGGCGTCTTCGCCAACCGCACCCGTCCCTGTCTGCAGTATCAGATCCAGCGCTGCAGCGCGCCCTGTGTGGGTTACATCAGCGAGGAGGAGTACCGACGCGATATCGAGCATGCCATTCAATGCCTCGAGGGTCGCAGCGAGGCGGTCAGCAACGAACTGAGCCAGGACATGGAGGCGGCCAGTGCCGCCCTCGACTTCGAGGAAGCCGCCCGCCTACGAGACCAGCTTCAGGACCTGCGGCGGTTGCAGCAGCGTCAGATCGTCGACACCGGCAGCGGCGACGCCGACGTCTTCGCCCTGGCGGCCCAGCCGGGCGCGCTGGTCATCTCGGTGCTGGCCTTCCGCCAGGGCCGCCTCCTTGGTGCCCGCCACCACTCCCCCAACAACGGCCTCGATCTCGGCGAGGGCGAACTTCTGGGCGAATTCATCAGCCAGTACTATCTGGGGCAGGCCAAGGAAATTCCCGCCGAGGTTCTGACCACGCATCCGGTTCCGGACGCGGTGCTCATCGGCATGGCGCTGACCGAACAGGCGGGACGCCGGGTGCGCCTGACAGAAAAGGTCAGGGGCCACCGTGCCCAGTGGCGAGAACTGGCACGCACCAACGCTGAACAGCAATTAGGCGGACAGCTCGCCAACCAGACCCAACTCAAGAAACGCTTCGAGGCACTGCGCGAGGCGCTCGGCCTCGACCAGCCACCGGCCCGTCTCGAATGTTTCGATATCAGCCATAGTCACGGCGAGGCCACCGTCGCCTCCTGTGTCGTGTTCGACCAGGATGGCCCGCGCAAGGGCGACTATCGGCGCTTCAATATCTCTGGTGTGGCGGCGGGAGACGACTATGCGGCCATGGAACAGGCGCTGACGCGGCGCTTCAAGCGACTGACCAAGGGCGAGGGTGTATTGCCCGACGTCCTGGTGGTCGATGGCGGCAAGGGCCAGCTCAACATGGCCCGGGACGTGCTCGCAAGCCTCGAGATCCAGGACGTGATCCTGCTCGGCGTGGCCAAAGGCACCACCCGCAAGGCCGGGCTCGAGACGCTGTTCATCGAGACCGTCGATCGAACCCTGCAACTCGCCCCCACCTCCCCGGGGCTTCACCTCATCCAGCACATCCGCGACGAGTCTCACCGCTTCGCCATCGCCGGACACCGCGCCAAGCGCGACAAGGCACGCCGCACGTCCACCCTTCAGGATATTCCCGGCGTCGGGCCCAAACGACGGCGCGAGCTATTACGCTTCTTCGGCGGATTGCAGGGCATCAAACAGGCCAGCCGCGACGAATTGGCCCGGGTTCCCGGCATCAGCGCCACCATGGCCGATACAATTCATCGTGCACTCAATGGATGAGGCATGGCTTCACGGATAGAATGGTGCACTCCCACGACAGCTTTGATCTTCCAAGGCCCCACTAGGCAAGGACAGCGGCATTCCATGAATATTCCGAACCTTCTCACCCTGGCACGTATCGTTTTCATTCCGCTGCTGGTGGTGCTGTTCTACCTGCCCTTCGACTGGAGCCTGATGGTCGCGGCCGGGCTCTTCGGTCTGGCTTCGCTCACCGACTGGCTCGACGGCTATCTGGCCCGGCGCTGGAATCAATCGACCCCCTTCGGCGCCTTCCTCGACCCGGTCGCGGACAAGCTCATGGTGGCGGTGGCCTTGGCACTGCTCATCGAGCGTTACGACGCCATCTGGTTGACGCTGCCGGCGCTGGTCATCATCGGTCGCGAAATCGTGATTTCGGCGCTCCGTGAGTGGATGGCGGAGATGGGCAAACGAGGCTCGGTGGCGGTGTCGTGGATCGGCAAGGTCAAGACGACGCTGCAGATGGTCGCCCTGCTGCTGCTGCTCGCGTTCAACCCCGGCACGCCGATCGCCGAACTGGGTGTCATCACGCTCTACGCCGCCGCCCTTCTGACGCTCTGGTCGATGATCGAGTACCTGCGTGCCGCCTGGCCCCACCTCAGCCGTTCGATGTAGCCCTGGAAGAAAAGCGTTTGACAGTCACCGACTTATCCGTATAATGCGTCCTCGAGTCAGGCGGGAATAGCTCAGTGGTAGAGCACAACCTTGCCAAGGTTGGGGTCGCGAGTTCGAATCTCGTTTCCCGCTCCATTGCATCAAATGGCACGACTCATGAGGCTGGATGGCAGAGTGGTTATGCAGCGGACTGCAACTCCGTGCACGCCGGTTCGATTCCGACTCCAGCCTCCATTTTTCCCCTCCCGATGTGCCCTCTTCGACGACACGTCGCTGCAACTGCTCGAACACCTGCCCGGATGGCGAAATTGGTAGACGCAAGGGACTTAAAATCCCTCGGTGGCAACACCGTGCCGGTTCGAGCCCGGCTCCGGGCACCAGCTATCGCATGCTTTATGCCACCTAGCCCTTCAAACTAGCCCTTCAAACTAGCCCTTCGAACTAACCCCTGACGGCCCGCTGCCATGGTTGCATTTTGGTCGCACGGGCTCGGCAGCCTGCTGGCGATTCGATCCAATGTCGAAAACAACGTGTGCGCATGGCGACGGGTGACCACCAGACTGCTGCGCCACAACAGCGCGCCATCCTCTGGCAGCGGCACCACTTCGCCCTTTGCGCTATTCGCCTGGCCTGATCACTACACAATGCGACCGCCCTGGAGAATTACCTGGCCTCGCGCACTCGCCCATCACTCCCTCCCTTGCTCTCGATCCGCCCGCCTGAACTCACCGCCCCCAGGGCGACTGTCATGCGCACGCCTGCCCTGGTGGAGCCGCTTGAACGCTACGTCCCAGAGCCCAAGCCCAAGCCGAGGCCAGAGAGTTTCCCCCCAGCCTTCGGCGACGCCGACCGACGCGCAGCGCCGATGGAAGTGCTAGCCTCCATCGACGAGAAAAGGAATCGCTTATGGCCTTTCATACCCCAGACCCGAAGATGCGGGCGATCGAACAGCGCAACGCCGAGGCCCGTGCCGCGCTATTTGCCACGCTGTTCCGCACCGCCTGGCGTGGCCTGAGCAAGGCGGCAACCTTGTTCGTGCGCTGCCTATCTCCGACGTCTCGACACACTCAACGTCGAGGATCTGCCCCCTGCGGGCGCGGTCCCAATCGAGACGACGAGCATGGCGGCCACGAGCATTAAGGCGGACAGGGCCAGCAAGGTACTCCACGCGAAGATGACGCCCCACGCCCCGCCGGCTCGAGCCACCCAGCGCCACGCCGACGCCCACCAAGCCGGCGGTGGCATGAGGCCCACTCACCCTCGCTCGCAACGAAGATAGCGCTCGACAAGCCCCGAGGCCCGCTCCAGAAGCGCCGCATCCCCATCTCGCATCACCGCCAGCAGCTCGGCCTTCTCCGCCATGTAAACCCGAGCGAAGCCGGGATCATGTCGCGTAATCGAGCTGGTATTGTCGATCAGGTCAGCGTATTTGATGGTCTGGCTACCCGCGGCAATCGACGCCAGGCGCCCTCGCTCCAGGGCCTTGCGGTGGGCACGGTTACCCAGGCCTGGATCGGTGAACTGATCCGTCAGATCGACGACGTGGGCAGCCACCACCGCGCCGAACTCACGAGCGATGTCATCATGGGTCACCTCGGTGTCCTCGACGACGTCATGAAGATGGGCAGCAGCCACCATCTCCTCGGTAGCGGACGGCGCCGCTTGCACCAGCGCCGCCACCACCGCCGGGTGGTGCCAGTATGGCTCCCCGGTGTATTTTCTGCGCTGGCCGATAGCCTGATGGGCCGCGCGGCTGAACAACGACGCGCGCTGGATGAGTTGGCACATCTTCGCCTCCTGCAACAACCTGCAGCCTGAAAAGCGCTCGGGCCGATCCCGGTAGCCCCCAGGCCTTTACCCGCCACACCCTGCCGGCCAAACCGCCGAGGGGCACCAGCCCCCCGGGGGTAGCGCCTCTATAACTCCGCGCAGTAATCAGCGATGGCACGCGCGGCGGCGGCTTGCCAGCAAGCCTGCTGATACCAGAATTCAAGCGCAATGGAATCCAATGAAAGCGACGTCAAGGTAGTCATGGGAAGCCCTCCTAAGGGATAGGCCACTACCATAACCGCAATCTTGCTGCATCGCAGCAAGAAATTGGCGGTCATGTCATCATCATGCCCATGAGAGCCGTAAAATGCCGACGATTCGCCCGCATAATGCCTAATTCAGCAGACTAACGCCCTGTCCCTTCCCCTGCTCCTGCCCCCGGGGCAGCATCCTATCGCCCGCCCACCATGGCGAAGGGGAAGATTCGCGAAAAGCCGCACCCGCGGAAGCGACATCCGAGCATAACGACCGCACATGCCAGGGCGCTGGATCCGGGGCCGCGCCAGCCCCCTCTGGCGCGCAGGTCACCGCTATCGGCTCGTCACGGGCATTGCCGGGCCGGTGGCGCTGGGCGGCACTACTGCCATTGGCTCGCCACGCCGCCGCGCGGCGACATCCAGCACCATTCCCGGAACCCAGCCACCGCAAGAGGCTGCGGCCTGACCCGGCGACCCTGCCCGGCGGATCCGTCACCCGGGGCGCTACGCGGGATGTTTCCTCATCGATCATGTCTCCACACGATCGCGTCGGAGCCACCTGGCCAGGCTCACGATCGGCCGCTCGCTGTGCTAAAATCACGCCTCTCGGGATTCCCTTCATCGCCGTTTCGGCGGGCTCCAGGCACCGACACGTGCCGTAGCGCGCTCGCACCGACTCGTCACGTAAGCCCCCGAACAGCGCGCCACATGACCGTTCTTTTCGCCACATCGAGACAACCGACACCACCTTGACCGATAACGCCAAGCCCCCCAGACGACTCTTCAACGGCGGCGCCGGACGGCGGTCGTCGCCAGCGGCAGGCGGCGCCCCGCTGGCGCCTTTCGCCGCCCCCCCGGACCACTCGGACAGAGGGGGCCGGTGATGCTTTCGCGGCTACGAGATCCGTTCACCAATCATCGCCACCGGCGCAAGTTCCACGTCGCTCGAGTCGCACTGGCACTGACGCTGACCTTCGCCATCATTCATGTCTTCCCGTTCCAACACAGCGGTTGGGCGCTGGTCAGCACCGTCATGGTGATGGGCAACCTGCCCCACGTGGGCGGCGTGCTCGACAAGGGGCGCCAACGCTTGCTCGGTACGCTGCTCGGCGCAGGGCTCGGCTTGACGCTGATCACCCTGCCGCTGCCTTTGTGGGGCGTCCAGCTCGGCGCACTGACCGGCATCTCGATAGCGACCTGGGTGGTGTTTTCCAATCGCCACGCCTATAGCGGACTGATGTTTGCCATCAGCCTGTTGCTGGTCATCGGCGGCGGCACCCAGGAAATCACCGTCGCGCTCTGGCGCAGCCTGGACGTGCTGGTGGGGACCCTCGTCGGGATAGGCGCCACGGTCATCTTTCTGCCCCAGAAGGCCACCGACATGCTGCGCTTCATGATGGCCGACAACCTGGACCGCATGGCACGCCTCTACCATGCCCACACCTCGGCGACCGCGGCACCCGGCGTCGACACGCGCACCCTGCTCAAATCGACCAGCGGTCTGCTGATCAAGCAGCGCGGCCTGGTCGAGGCCGTCCACCGGGAAGGACGCCTGAGCCGCGAGGAAGTGGACGATCTCATCTCGCTCCAGCGCCGCATGCTCTCGACCATCGAGCTGCTGCTGGAAACCCACTGGAACACCCGCGAAGGCCACGAGCGGATCGACGCCATGGACGGGCTCAGAGAACGTCAGCACGGCCTGGCGCGGGATCTGGGCACCCTCGCCTTCAAGGTCAGAACCGGGCAATCCATCGAGGTGCATATCACCCCGTTCGCGCTGGAGTCCTTCGCCGGGCAGGCGACCCACGCCCGCGGCAAAGATGGCAGAATGCTGTTCAGCCCGAGTGGCTATCTGTGGCTCAACCGCGAGCTCGCAAGACTCGCCGAAGACATGGCCCTGCGACTCGGCAGCCTGACGCGACTGCCCAGCAAACGCCTGCGCCGCCGCGCTCCGCGACACGGACTGCATGATGCGCCGTCCCTCGACAGTAAGGAAGGAAGCCCACATGGCCAACGCCACTCTTGACGTCCTGATCATCGGCGGCGGCGTCGCCGGCCTCGCCATGGCGCTGGAGATCGCCGACCATCGCCCGGTGACCCTGTTGCGCCCGGGCAATGAAGCCCAGGGCGCGAGCCGCTGGGCTCAAGGTGGCATCGCCGCGGTGCTGTCGCCTCAGGACGACGTCGAGGCGCATATTCACGATACGCTGGTGGCCGGCGACGGTCTGTGCGACGAGGAGGCGGTGCGGTTCACGGTCGAACAGGGTCCTGCCGCCATCGAATGGCTGCTGGGTCTGGGCGTGCCGTTCACCCCCGATCCCGACCCGGCTGCCGGCTATCCCTATCACCTGACCCGAGAAGGCGGGCACAACGCCCGCCGGATCATCCACGCCGACGACGCCACCGGCCGAGCGGTAACGGACACACTGCTGGCCAAGGCCGCGGCCCACCCCAACATCACCCTGCGCTCGGACCTGACCGCGGTCACGTTACTGCCTGATGCCACGGGCGCCTGCCGCGGCGCCCTTTGCCTCACGCCAGAGGGTGACATGGTGACCCTGCAAGCCCGTGACACGGTGCTGGCGACGGGCGGCGCCAGCGGTCTGTATCGTCACACCACAAGCCCCAGCCCCGCCAGCGGCGAAGGCATGGCGATGGCCTACGACCTCGGCGCAGAGTTGATGAACCTCGAGTTTCAGCAGTTCCACCCGACCTGTCTCTACGATCCCGAGGGTCCTCCCTTCTTGGTCAGCGAAGCGGTTCGCGGCGAAGGGGGCTTGCTGCTCAATGTCCGCGGCGAGCGCTTCATGCCGGCCATCGACGAGCGCGCCGAACTCGCCCCCAGAGACGTGGTGGCCCGGGCCATCGATGCCGAAATGCAACGCACCGCCAGTCATCACGTCCTGCTCGATATTCGCCACCTCGGCGATGAGGCCATCCGCCATCACTTTCCCACCATCCATGCTCACTGCCTGAGCCGCGGGCTCGATATCGCCACCACCCCGATCCCGGTGGTCCCCGCCGCTCACTACAGCTGCGGTGGCGTCGCGACGGACCTGGCTGGCGCGACCAGCGTGCGCGGCTTGTTCGCCATCGGCGAGGTCGCCTGCACCGGGTTGCACGGGGCCAACCGCATGGCCAGCAATTCGCTGCTCGAGTGCCTGGTATTCGCGCGTTCTGCCGCCGATCACCTGAGGCACGCCACGCTAGCAAGGCCCACCTCAGACACCACGACTGCTAGCGCAGGGGGCACGGTCCGCCTGGAAAGCGCACAGATCCACGCATGGCGCGAGCGCATGCGAGAAGAAATGAGCGCCCGGGTCGCCATCGTCAGAGGCGATGAAGGACTGGCCAGGGCGGCGCAGACACTGGCCGCGCTGGCCAACGACATCGATCTCGCCGCGGCGGATGCCGCGCTGGACGCCGATCTGATCGGCTGCCGCCAATCCTTGGCGCTGGCTCGGCTTACCGTCGCCAGCGCCCAGTCGCGGCGAGAGTCCCGCGGACTGCATTTCAATCCCGACTGTGCCGTGCACGGCGACAGCGAACCGCAGCCCTCACGCTACGTGCGCAACGCGAACGCCTGAGACCAGCCCGACGCGGCACCAGGCCGGCTGCCCGAGCGCTCGAATAGCGCTCGAATAGCGCTCAGCGACGCTTGCGCGCGAGGCGCAGGCATGCCCAACCGGCCCAGGAAGGCTTGGCCTCGGGGACCCGCCGGGGCCTTCACCGCGGCGCAAGCCAGGCCTTTATTGATCATCCAGGTAGCGCTGATCGTTGAAGGTCGCGACCCAGTGCGGATGATGGAACATCAGAATGCTCAGCAACATGCCACTGATAAACGCCTCCGAGGGCATCAGCAACGGCAGGAAGCGGGCGTACTCCTGGGCCTGAAACATCGCTTGCGGATCACTCGAGCCCAACGCCATCAAGCCCAGCACCGCAAGCCCCGCGGCCAGGCTCGACAGCGCTGCACACCAGAAGCCGCCGACAAACAGAAACACCATGGGATGCTTGGGCAAGCACCTGTCCACCCAACGCCACATGGCCACCGTGACGAGCACGGGCACCACACCGGTCACCACCAGATTGACGCCGAGCATCGGCCACTCCACCCGGCCGACGAGCACCAACGCCAGGTTGACCAGCGCCAGGCTGAGCAACGCCAGGGGGGCGCGGAACAACAGGGTCATCAAGGTGGTGAACATGAGGTGCAGCGTCAGCCAGTCCACGGCCTGTGCGCGCAGCTGCCACAGCACCGTGACCGCCACGGTGGCCGCGAGCCACCGATGCTGCATGGCATGATCCTGCAGCAGCGCTTGCCACGGACGCCGGCTCACCGCCATGGCCAGTGCCACCAAGGCCACTCCCGTCGCCACCCAGACGATCCAGGGCGCCAGCACCATACGCGAAAAGGACATTCCGACCTCCGGTAGCAGCGGCGCTACGCCAACGCCAACGCCAGTTCATGCCCGACATCGCCGCGCCCACCGCCCTAGGCGAAAACGACCGTCTTGTTGCCGTGGATCAGGACGCGGTCCTCCAGGTGCCAGCCCAGACCGCGGGCGAGCACGGTCTTCTCGACATCACGGCCAAAGCGAACCAGAGCGGTCGGCGTGTGGCAGTGACTGACGCGATGGATGTCCTGCTCGATGATCGGCCCGGCATCGAGCTCATCGGTGACGTAATGACATGTCGCGCCGATCAGCTTGACGCCACGCTCATAGGCCTGATGGTAAGGCTTTGCACCGGCGAACGACGGCAGAAAGCTGTGATGGATATTGATCACGCGGCCGGCGTAGCGCTGACACAGGGCCGGGGGCAGGATCTGCATGTAGCGCGCCAGGACGATGCTGTCAGCCTGAGCCTCCTCGACCAATCGCTCCACCGTGGCGAAGGCCTCGCGCTTGCCGTCTGCAGTGACCGGCACGTGATGATAGGCAATGCCGTGCCACTCCACCATACCGCGCATATCATCATGGTTGGAAATGACGCCAACGATGTCGCAGTCGAGCTCACCCGCGGTCCAGCGATAAAGCAGGTCCACCAGGCAATGGGACTCCTTGGATACCATCAGGACGACGCGACGCTTATGCCGTGTATCGCGCAAGGTCCACTCCATCTCGAACTCCCGTGCCACCGGCGCAAAGGCCTCACCGAGGGCCTCCAGCGACATGCCGATGGAGTCCGCCAGGATCTCGTAGCGCATGAAGAAGCGATCCGCCGCCAGATCCGAATGCTGACTGGCCTCGGTAATCGACCCGCCGTGACCGGCAATAAAATTGGACACGCGAGCAACGATGCCCACCCGATCGGGGCAGGACACTACCAGGCGATAGAAATGCGACATCTCGGACTCTCACAACTGTTCGGGCAAGGGGAGCGCATTGTAGCGAAAACCCTGGCGCCCAGCACGACACCCTGACACGAGGCAGGGCATCGCGTTGAGCCAGGCGGATGCCTTCCCGTATAGTGACAAGCACTCACTCCAGGATGCCGCAAAGCGATGCTCAAGCCACGCGCCGAAATCCGCCCACGCCGACGCCCGCCGCTGTACTTTCTGCCGCTCGGCGGCTGTGGCGAGATCGGAATGAACCTAAGCCTTTATGGGCATGAGGACCATTGGATAGCGGTGGATTGCGGCATGATGATTCGCCAGGACCTGCCGGATAACCCCCTTCAGGTCCCCGACCTTTCTGCCTTGGATACCCTGGGCATCCAGCCTCGGGCACTCGTGATCACCCACGGCCATGAAGACCATATCGGCGCCGCCGCTTGGCTATGGCCGAAATGGGGCTGCCCTATCCTGGCCACGCCGCTGGCCGCGGCTCTGCTGCGCAACAAGTTCACCGAACGGGGCTTGGCGACCGCCGCCATCGAAGTCATCGATCCCGGTGAAGCCCGCGACCTGGCCCCGTTCTCCGTGCGGTTTCTGCCGCTGACACACTCCATTCCAGAGAGCTGTGCGCTGCTGATCCAAGCCGGGGACCACCGCGTCTTGCACACCGGAGACTGGAAGCTGGACCCGGAGCCGCTCATCGGCACACCGGTAGACGAAGCCCTTTTCCGCTCGCTGGCGCCGGTTGACCTGGTGGTGGGCGATTCGACCAACGCCCCTGTGCCTGGACATTCGCGCAGCGAAGGCGACGTCGCACGAGCCCTGGCGACAGCCATCGCCGGCTGCGAGGGGCGCGTCGTCGTCAGCTGTTTCGCCAGCAACCTGGCCCGGGTGCTGGCCATCGGCCGGGCGGCCGCTCGCTGTGGGCGTCGCGTCAGCCTGATGGGGCGCTCCATGGAACGCCTGGTGGCCACCGCTCGGGGCCTAGGTTACCTGGACGACTTCCCGGCACTGGTACCGGTTCGCGACCTCGGGTACCTGCCCCCGGAAGAGGTCCTGGTGATCGCCACCGGAAGTCAGGGAGAGCCTCGCGCGGCATTATCGCGCCTGGCCCAGGGTCGCCACCCGCACTTCGAACTGACGGCCGGCGACAGTGTGATTTTCTCGGCCAAGGCGATCCCCGGTAACGAGTACCTGATCGCACGCCTCAAACGTGCCTTGGAGCGTTTCGAGGTCATCCTGTTCGATGAGTTCAACCATCCCGAATTGCACGCATCCGGCCACCCCGCTCAGGAAGAGCTCAAGACACTCTATGAGTGGCTCCAACCGCTTCACCTGCTCCCTGCCCACGGCGAACCGGAGCACCAGCAGGCACACATCGAGCTGGCCGAAGACCTCGGCATCAGTGCGCCAATGGCACCCAGCAACGGCGACCTGGTTCGTTTCGATGCGCAGGGCCTGCGCCTCGAGCAACGACTACCGCTTTCCCCCTGCATCGTGCAGCGCAATACCGTCGCGCCACTGGCGGGCATGGGAGCGGCTTCCGCCGGTGGTCGTCAAGGCACGCTCTTCCTGGCCCTGTCGGTGGCCGCCGCAGAGGGTGGCTGGACGCGAATAGGACGACTCATGGTCGACGCCAGTCAATGCAGCGCCATGGACGAAGCCAGCTTCACCGATTGGCTGGACGACCAGCTCGACGATTTGCGCTTGCCGACCCTCGCAGCACTGCGCCAAGCCCTGCAGCCACGCCTGCTGCACTGGCTCGCCGATCACCTGCACCGCGTGCCCGAAGTCCATCTGCAACTGATGGCGACTGACACCGAAAACCTCGCCAGCGACCTGAGCTGAGCTCCAGCCACCCGCACCCGCGCGAGGGCCAACCCGTTCTCCTGGCAGCCATCTCTCGGCAGAAAAAAAGCGCCCGGAGGGCGCCTGTGCTGACACTAGCGGTACGTCATCGTGCCGGGCCTGCAATGCGCTAGCAGGGGCTCCATCGGGGGCGATCATGGGTCTAGCGACCACCGATGGCGCCCCGGGCCAAGCATCAGCGCCATCCCTGCCCGGAACAGCTATCGCTCGACATCATCCGATGTCGAGCGAAAAAACGAACCACTCGACGCCTCGCATCTCGCGGCTCGTCGCCACTCAGGTCTTGCTGGCGTTCTTCGGTGGACGACCGCGCTTGCGCTTGGGCTGTTCTGCTACCAGGTCATCCAACGACAGACCGGCTTCATTGATCTGCTCGCGGATCTCCGCCAGTTTACGCGCCTTCTGCACCTCGTCTTCCTGACGCTGACGATCCTCGCCCTTCTTCTGCTCGATGACTTCTTCGACGACCTCAGCGAGCTTCTGGAGCTGTTCCATGCTCAGCTGGCGAGCGGCGGCGCGAGCAACATTTTTGTTCCGAGCGATGCGCTCCAGGGATTCACTGGACATAAGCCCCTCCATGCCTTTAACCAATTTGACGGGTATAACCGCGTTTCACTTGAGGAAAAGTATATGCTCTCCCCTTCACTTGGCAAGAATTAACCCGACATTTTTCTTCGCTATCGCGAAAAAAAACCGCTCATTCACTCCAAACGCCGCCTGTTGAGATTCTAAAGCACACGTCCTGAATACCGACGACTATGCAGGCCAAATACCCCAAGAGCCTACGCCAGCATCCTCTTCGCACAGTGTCACCCGGCTAGCGACTGTTGCCAGGATGATGCGTCGCCCGACCGTCTTTCGATGTGCGTCGAGTCCCGGGGATTTACGCGGCGCACTACCAACAAGAAGGGCGCCAACGGCGCCCTTTAGACGAGCAACTACGAGGCGACTAGCCACCCGTCATGTTCATGAATCTGACCACCTGCACATCGCCGTCGGTGGTAAAAGTGTGGCGTTCGGGCTTCAACGGCATGGCGTCGACGATGGCCGCCTTCAGGCGTTCGCCATCGCCCGGATAACGGCGTATGACCGCACGCAGATCCACCGAATGTTCGTTACCCAGGCACAGCAGAAGCCGGCCTTCCACCGTCACCCTGACCCGATTGCAGCTAGCGCAGAAGTTATGGCTGTGGGGGGAAATAAACCCGACGCGAGTGTCGCTATCCGCCATGCGGAAGTAGCGTGAAGGGCCAGCCGTGGCCTCGGTGGTCGCCGTCAATGGGTGCCGGCTTTCGATCAGCTCCCGTACCTCATCGCTCGAGCAATAGGTTTCCGCCCGGGAGTGGTCAGACACATCGCCGAGGGGCATCTCCTCGATGAAGCTGATATCGAGTCGCTCTCGACGCGCAAACTCCACCAAATCGATCACCTCATCGTCATTGCGGCCCTTGAGCACAACAGCGTTGAGCTTGATACGATGAAAGCCGGCATCTTGCGCCGCATGGATGCCATCGATCACCTTGGCGAGATCACCGGTCCGCGTAAGACGCCGAAACCGTTCGGCGTCAAGCGAGTCGAGACTCACGTTCAACCGTCGTAGCCCTCCGCTCTTGAGTGCCTCGGCATGGCGCCTCAACCCCGCACCGTTGGTCGTCATGGCGAAATCCTTGAGACCGGGCAGCGCCCCGATGGCCGACACCAGCTCACCGATGTTACGCCGCACGAGAGGCTCACCGCCGGTGAGTCGGATCTTTTCCACGCCGAGTTCGGTGAAGGCCCTGGCGACCTGCCCGATCTCTTCGAGGGTCAGCACCTGCGCCCGAGGCAGAAAGGTCATCTCCTCGCTCATGCAGTACACGCAGCGAAAGTCGCAGCGATCCGTGACCGACAGGCGCACGTAGGAGACACGCCTGCCGAAATCGTCAATCAATGTGTGGGTCATGACTCGCTTGCCTCCCAACGTCGAGCGTCCTGCTGGTCCTGATGCCTCTCCGACACCCAATAGTCGCCACTCGCGGTATGCTCCTTCTTCCAGAAAGGCGCCCGGGTCTTGAGATGATCCATCAGAAAATCGCAAGCCTCGAACGCCGCCCGCCGATGCGCACTGGCGACCACCACCAATACGATAGGATCTCCGGGGCACAGACGTCCAACCCGGTGAATCAGGGTAACGTCATCCAGCGACCAGCGGGCCGAGGCTTCATCGACAATCTGCCGGAGTGAAGCCTGGGTCATGCCGGGATAGTGCTCCAGCGTCAGCGCCGTCACCTCGGGACGCTCATTGAAATCGCGGACCAGGCCCGTGAAGGCGACAACCGCCCCGATATCGGTGCGTCCGCCCAGCAGCGCTTGCTGCTCCAGACCCGCATCGAAGGGTTCCTCTTGCACCCGAATCATCGCTAACCTCCCGTGACCGGCGGAAAGAAGGCCACCTCGTCTTCACTGGTCAGGCGGGTCGAGTCACCGGCCATGACCTGGTTCACTGCACACAACACTCGCCCCTGGTCCAGCCCTTGGAAGCGCTCATCAATGGCCTTCAGCGCCGTCTTGAGCCCCGCGACATCGGCGCTCGGCAGACGGTCCAGCGCTACCGTGGTCTCGCCGATGCCCAACCGCTCACGCAGTTCGGCCAAGCACTTCACGCGAACGCTAGGCGCGCCCTGGGAACACAGCCCCAGCGTCAACTCCCCCGCCACCCCTGGGCTTGTGACGATCGGTGTCTCACCGGCCGATGCGGTGACGATCGGCCCTGCGTCCCCCCACGACTGACGTCGATAATCGCCGGACTTGCCGCCGGTCTTGGCAGCAAGACACACCTCGGCGATCGTCATGTCCTTGTCTACCGCCTTGCACATGTCATAAAGCGTCAGGCACGCGACCGATACGGCAGTCAGTGCCTCCATCTCTACGCCTGTGCGACCGGTGAGCCGACAGGTCGCCGAGACACGCACGCACCCCGCCGGTCCATCGATCTCGAAGTCGACCGCGACCTTCGACAGCGCCAACTGGTGGCAAAGCGGAATCAGTTCGTGGGTGCGCTTGGCCGCCTGGATCCCGGCGATCCGCGCCGTGGCCAGCACGTCGCCCTTGGGCAGACGGCCGTCCACGAGCAGTGACAGTGTCGCCGGCGCCATGAAGATCGCCCCGGTGGCGGTGGCCTCGCGGCGGGTTTCAGCCTTGTCGCCGACATCGACCATGCTGGCCTCGCCGCGCGCATTGAGATGGGAAAGCGTCATGTTTCTGCCTCAAGGAAAACGAAAAAGAGGGTGAATCGTCACGATATCGCCCGGGGCCGCCGCTTCCCTGTCGTCGGCAATCTCGACCAGACAATTGGCCGAAACCATCGAGGACAGGATACCGGATCCCTGGGCACCGGTATTGACCACGCGCAATGTCCCCTGCGCGTCGCTATGATAGTGGCCGCGATTGAAGTCCGTGCGCCCAAGCCGCGAGCGGAAGGTCCCGTCGGCCACCGCCGACAGGCCCGGCACCAGGGGGGCACGCCCTTCCAAGGCCGCCACCATCGGCACCATGAACCTCAGCGCGGTGACCAGGCAAGCCACCGGATTGCCCGGCAATCCAAGAAACGGCACCCGGCGCTCGCCGAGCACGCCGCAGGCCAGAGGTCGCCCCGGCCGCAGCGCAATGCGCCAGAGGGTCAGCCGCCCCAGGCGCTCCACCGCCGCCTTGGTATGGTCGGCCTGCCCGACCGACACCCCGCCGCTGGACACCACCAGGTCGGCGACGCGCGCCGCCTCGCCGAGGCACTCCTCCAGCGCGGCGGGGTCATCGACGACGATACCCAGGTCGACGACCTCGGCGCCCTGCTCCCGAAGCAGGCCGATCAGCGAAAAGCGGTTGGCGTCATAGATGCCCGCGTGTCCCACCGCGTCGCCGGGAGCCGTGACTTCATCACCGGTGGAGAACACCGCGACCCGAGGTCGTCGACGCACCGCAACGGTGGCGATGCCGAGCGACGCCAGCAGTCCCAGTGCCGCAGCCTCGAGTCGGTGCCCGGCGGCCAGTGCCACCTGGCCCCGGGCAAGATCCTCGCCCGCCTGACGCACATGCTGACCAGGCTTCACGCGCTCGACGGCGTGCACCGACACCGCATCACCCACCGACGAGGTCTGCTCGATCATGATAACGGTATCGGCGCCCTCGGGCAGCGCCGCGCCGGTCGTGATGGCGATGCATTCCCCAACGCCCAGTCGACCCGTGTAGGGATGTCCGGCGAGTGCCTCGCCGACCCGGCGCCAGGCGCCGCCTTGGCGTGCCGCGTCCTGGGGCCAGCGCAAGGCGATGCCATCCATCGCCGAGTTGGTATGCCGTGGGACATCGAAGCCGGCCGTGACATCTTGAGCCAGCACACGCCCGTGGGCCTCGACCAGCGCCACACGTTCTGATGCCAGCGGTCGCGGCACCAGGGTCAACAAGGCCTCATGCGCCTCTGCCACGGAGAGCATTCGCTCGCCCAGCTCGAAACACGACAGCGTCGTCATGAGCGCTCCTTCCTCCCGAGCAGGCGCTCGCAGTGACTTGGCCACTGCTGCGTCCACCCTCGAACCCACTCCGCGATGGCCGCGGTGTCGTTGAGATCGAGGCGCTCTACCCGCTCGGGAAGCCTCAGGTCGCTATCCACGGCGACGGCCTGCACCCAAGGATCCTGTGTCGCCAACAGCGGCTCGCCGAGCGTCGCGCGGTGCAGCTCAAGCTTCGGCAGCGGCCAGCGCTTGAATCCCTCGACCAGGATAAGATCTGGCGAGAGCGGCTCGACCATGGCCAACAGCAGACTCAGGTCGGCCTCCTGGCGATCCGGTGTTTCCATCATCAGCGCCACCCGGGACCGAGAAGCGACGAGCATCGGCGAGGCTCCCGCCTGGCGCAGCCGGTGGCTATCTTTCCCCGGCTGGTCGACCTCGAAGCTATGGTGGGCATGCTTGATCACGGCGCAGCGCAGCCCCATCCCATCGAGCCTCGGCAGGAGCGCTTCCAGCAGTGTCGTCTTGCCGGTACCACTCCAGGCCGCGATGCCAAGCAGAGCGCGCTCAGGGCGCAACACATCCGGCACGCTCACGTCGTCTCCGCTCACGGGCGCGCCTCCGACAACTGCGCCTCGAGCCGCACACGCTCCTCTTCGGTGTTGAGGTTGGCGAACGCCGCCGCGCAGTCCGACAGGTCGTGCGGGGCCCAGGCATGACGGGCGTACCAACGATCTATCTTGCGCTCTCCGGCCAGCAGAGCCTGGTGGAGGTCATCCGCCAGGGACCGCCGCATCAAGGCGACCACCGGATGCAGTCGCTCACCGTCGTGGGCGACCAGGATATCGGTCCCCTCGCCGCGCTCGGCAAGCCCCGCCACGAGTCGCACCACCAGATCTCCGGGCAAGGCCGGTGAATCACAAGGGATGAATACGACCCACGGCGTCCGCGCGGCACGCAGGCCGCTGTAGATGCCCATCAAGGGTCCCTGAAACCCGTCTTCCACATCGGTGATTACACGATCGGCATGTTCGGCATAGGCATCGCGGTGGCGGTTGGCGTTGATCACCAGTTCGCCAACGTGGGGGCGCAGACACGCTGCGGCATGCGCCACAAGCGGCCGCCCAGCGAAGGGAACCAAGCCCTTGTCGACACCGCCCATGCGACGTCCCTGCCCACCTGCCAATACCACTCCGGTCACTTCTCTGGCCGCTAGCCTGGACACGTCCGCCCTCCGGTCCGAGTGAGAAAATCATCATCTTCCATCATGCCTTACCGAGCGCGGAGTCGCCATGAACATAGGAGGTAATGCCCCCGATAAGATGTTCCTCGTGGCGCCAAGCGAGTATCATCTGTCGATCATTTCACACATGTGTCGGCACACCGCTCAGCACCGCCCTTGATGATCGCTTTGTCGCACCCAAGGCCAGACCGAAACGGGAATTTTCATGCAAGACGCCTTTGACGTCGGCGCTCGCCTCCGGCAGCTACGCCAGGAAAAGCAACTTTCTCAACGCGAGCTTGCCAAACGCGCCGGCGTGACCAACAGCACCATCTCGCTGATCGAACTCAACAACGTCAGCCCGTCGGTCAGCTCACTGAAGAAGATACTTGACGCACTCCCCGTCTCCATCAGCGCGTTCTTCGCCGGCGACGAACCCAACCATCCGAGCCCGTTCTACCGCGCCTCGGAACTCACCGACATCGGCGATGGCCAGCTATCCTGGCGCCTGGTGGCGGCAAGGCGCCCCGACCGGCGCATGTCGGTACTGCATGAACGCTACCCCCCCGGAGCAGACACCGGCGCCGACATGCTTGAACACGACGGAGAGGAAGGCGGCGTGGTCATCGCCGGCGAAATCGAGCTGACCGTCGATGGCGAGGTCGGCCACCTCGCCGCGGGAGACGCCTACTACTTCGACTCACGGTTGCCCCACCGGTTTCGCAATACCGGCGACGACGAGTGCGTGATCGTCAGCGCCAACACCCCGCCGACCTTCTCCGATGGCGGCCAGGAACTGCACCACGCCTGAACCAGGCGCGGCCGGCCACGCCCACATCCACGAGACGCCTCTTCATGTCACGGCGCCGGCATCGAGCCGCGATGCCGGCGCCGTGGTCGGCCTTCCCCTGCTTACCGCTCAGTCTTCGCTGGCGCGCGGCAACACCAGGTTCAACGCGATGCCGACCAGGGCCGCAAGGCTCACGCCCTGGAGACTGAACTGCCCACCGCCGACGTGCATCCCGCCTATGCCAAATACCAGAATCAGCGATACCACCACCAGGTTGCGCGCCGCGGTGAGCGCCTGGCCGGCACGCACCAGGGTGTTCATGCCGACCACCGCGATGGAGCCAAACAGCAGCGTCATGATGCCCCCCATGACCGGCCCCGGAATGGTCTGCAGCACCGCGCCAAGCTTGGCGAAGAACGCCAGCAGGATCGCCGTCACCGCCGCCGCCACCATGATTCGCGGATCGAAGGCACGGGTCAGCGTCACCGCCCCGGTCACCTCCGAGTAGGTCGTGTTGGGCGGCCCGCCGAACACCCCGGCCGACATGGTCGCCAGGCCGTCACCGAGCAGGGTACGGTGCAGACCCGGTCGTTCCAGATAGTTATGCCGGGTGACCGAGCCAATCGCCACCATGTCGCCGATATGCTCCACCGCCGGCGCGATGGCCACCGGAATCATGAACAGGATCGCGGCCCAGTGAAAACTCGGCGCAGTGAATGACGGCAGCGCCAGCCACGCGGCCTCGCTCACCGGCGTGAAGTCGACCACTCCCATCACCAACGCCAGCAGGTAGCCGGCCACGATTCCCCCCATGATCGGCACCAGGCGCAGCAGGCCACGGCCGAATACGGCCAGAACCAGCGTCACCAGAAGGCTCGACATGGACAACACCATGGCCTGCCCATAGCCGATGGTCTCGCTGGTCTCCCCGGTCGCCATGCTGACCGCCACCGGCGCCAGCGCCAGGCCGATGACCATGATCACCGGCCCGACCACCACCGGCGGCAGCAGGCGATGCAGCCAACCCGTGCCCTTGAGGCGCACGACTTGGGAGATGACGACATAGACGAGGCCTGCCGCCATCAGGCCGCCGAGGGTGGCCGAGACGCCAAAGTTGGCGATGGAGCCCTGGATCGGCGCAATGAAGGCGAATGACGACGCCAGGAACACCGGGACGGTCATGCGCGTGGTGGCATGAAAGACCAGGGTCCCGATACCGGCGGTGAACATGGCCACGTTCGGATCGAGCCCGGTGAGCAATGGCACCAGCACCAGGGCACCGAAGGCCACGAAAAGCATCTGCGCGCCGGTGAGCAGCAAGCGCGGCAGGGAATCGGTAGGGGCAGCCGTTGGTGCCCGGGAGGAAGGCGCCTGGCTGGACGAAGAATCGGTCATGGAAGACTCCGGTGTCGAGCGGGAAAATCGGCCGCCATGGTATCAAGACCCAGCGTTGGCTCTCGTCTTTTTTGCCGATTTGCCTTCTCCGAACACCCGGAACCCCCGCTCGAGGTGCCGACGGCACCTCGAGCGGGGGATCCATGTCACCGCCTACCGCCTTACTCCTTGGTGCCGGCGGCCATCCAGTCCGCCATCATCTCTTCGTAAGGGACCGTGGTTCCCTGGGGCATCTCATCGTCGAGCTTGGCCTTCGGCGAGCCCGGCTGCGACAGCCACTCCTCGGGGTCCTTGGGTTCGTTGAGCACCGGCTCGTAGGTCGCGAACACCTTCGCCCTGGCCAGACGCGCCATGATGTTGTCGAGATCGTTGGCGAGGTTGTCCAGCGCTTCCTGCGCGGAGATATCGCCGTTAACTGCCGGCGCCAGGTTCTGCCACCACAGCGGCGCCATGCGCGGATAATCCGGCACGTTGGTCCCGGTCGGCGTCCACTGGGATTCATTGGGGCTACGATAGAACTCCACCAGACCACCGAGCTTCGGCGCCATGTCGGTCATCTGGTCGGAGAACACATCGGAACGACGTATCGGCGTCAGGCCCGCCATCAGCTTCTCCAAGGATACCGTCTTGGACACGCTGAACTGGGCGAACAGCCAGGCGGCACTGCGCCGATCCTGCGGGGTCGAGTCGAAGAAGGTCCAGGCTCCCACGTCCTGATAGCCGACCTTCATGCCCTCCTCCCAGTACGGGCCCACCGGCGACGGCGCCATTCGCCACTTCGGATTGCCCTCGTCGTCGGTCACCGCCACCTCAGGGCTGACCATGTCCGCGGTGAAGGCGGTGTACCAGAAGATCTGCTGGGCCACGTTGCCCTGCGCGGGGACCGGCCCCGCCTCTCCGAAGGTCATCCCTTGAGCCTCGGGCGGGGCATAATCCCGCAGCCAATCGACCATCTTGGTCACGGCAAACACCGAGGCCGGCGAGTTGGTGGCACCACCGCGGCTCACGCTCGCGCCCACGGGCCGACTCTGGTCATCGACACGAATGCCCCAGTCATCGACAGGATTGCCGAATGGCACCCCGGGGCTGCCCATCCCTGCCATGGACAGCCAGGAGTCATGGAAGCGCCAGCCCAGCGACGGGTCGCGCCGCCCGTAATCCATGTGCCCATAGACCGTTTCACCATCGATCTCGCCGACGTGCTCACTGAAAAATTCGGCGATGTCCTGATAGGCCGTCCAGTTGGTCGGCACACCAAGATCGTAGCCATAGATGTCACGAAACTGGCTCTTGAAGTCGTCGCGGTTGAACCAGTCGTAGCGGAACCAGTAAAGGTTGGCGAACTGCTGATCGGGCAACTGGTAAAGGTTGCCGTCGGGGCCGGTGGTGTACTGGAGGCCGATGAAGTCATCCAGATCCAGGGTTGGCAGCGTCAGATCCTGCCACTCATTGGCCATGGCCTCGGTGAGGTTGATCGTCGAGCCGTAGCGAATGTGGGTACCGATGGCATCAGAATCGTTGACGTAGGCATCGTAGATGTTGCGCCCCGACTGCATCTGGGTCTGCATGTTCTGCACCACATCCCCTTCGCCGATGATGTTGTGGGTCAGTTCGATGCCGGTCAACTCGTTGAAGGCGGGCACCAGGACATCTCGCTCCCAGGTGTGGGTGGTCAACCCCTCGGCCACCGTATTGATCTGCATGCCACGGAAGGGCTCGGCGGCCTTGGCGAACCATTGCAGCTCGGCAATCTTCTCCTCACGAGACAGGGTCGAATCCGGGAACACCTCATCGACCAGTCGCTCGATGGTGGCATCGACATCATCCTGGGCGTGGGCTCCAAACGCGGCGAGCATGATGGCGGTGGCCAGCGTTGCTCGACTCATGGGTTTCGCTTTCATGATCACCTCATTGGTCGTCGTTGTTGTGGTGAGGGAGTGTGGGGGAAGGACTGCCTTGTGCGATGCCGGTTACCCCCAGCGCAATAGCACCAGCATCCAGATCACTGACACGCCAAGCGCCATCCACAGGCTCAGCGATGTGAAACCGACTACTGCCAGGTGGATATAACCCGCCGACAGCATGCCAATGAAAAACCGATCACCACGGGTCGTGGTCATGGGCAGAAAGCCTCGCCGCTCAACCGTGGGCGACACCAGCTCCCACGTCGTCATGGCGACCAGCAGCACCGCGATGGCGGCGAAGAAGATTGCCGTGGGCAGCGTCCACACCATCCAGGACATGGCCAAGCTCCTCAGGTACGGCCCAGGGCGAAGCCCTTGGCGATGTGATGACGCACGAAGAACACCACCACCACCCCGGGGACGATGGTCAATACACCGGCGGCGGCGAGGGTGCCCCAGTCGATGCCGGAAGCGGTCGAGGTTCTGGTCATGACCGATGCGATGGGCTGGGCCGCGGTGGAGGTCAGGGTGCGAGCCAGCAGCAGTTCGACCCAGGAAAACATGAACAGGAAGAACAGCGTCACGCCGATGCCTGAGCGAATCAGTGGCAGGAAGATGGTCAGGAAAAAGCGCGGGAACCGATAGCCATCGATGAAGGCGGTTTCATCGATCTCCTTGGGCACGCTGCTCATGAAGCCCTCGAGAATCCACACCGCCAGAGGGATGTTGAACAAACAGTGCGCCAGCGCCACGGCGATATGCGTATCGAAAAGCCCGACGGTGTAATAGAGCTGAAAATACGGCAGCAGAAACACCGCCGGGGGCGCCATCATGTTGGTCAGCAGCCAGAAGAACAGGTGCTTGTCGCCGATGAAGGAGTATCGACTGAAGGCATAGGCGGCGGGCAACGCCACTGCCATGCTGATCGCCATGTTCATCAGCACGTAGGTCATCGAGTTCACGTAGCCCATGTACCAGTTGGCGTCGGTGAAGATCTTGGTGTAATTGTCCAGCGTCAGCGCCTGGGGCCAGAGCGTTAGCTCGCCGAGAATCTCGGCATTGGTCTGCAGCGACATGTTGACCAGCCAGTAGATCGGCAACAAGACGAACACCAGGTAGGCTCCGAGGAGCAGCCCGGAACGGAGCCGGCGCCCCTTCGGTCGTGCTCGCCGACGCCGGTGCGCCGCCTCCCGTGCGGCCAGCGCATGCGCCTGCTGTGGTGTCATCGTTGGCCCCTCGGCCTGGGCATGATCCGCCTCGGTCGCGGCGGCCTGCTGGTGGCGTGACTCACTCATGCGGGCCTCCCGCCTGGCGATCCTTCTGCATCTGCATGATCGCGGTATAGAACACCCAGCACACCAGCAGGATGATCAGGAAATAGATCAGTGAGAAGGCCGCCGACGGGCCGACATCGAACTGCGCCGTCGCCATGATCGCCAGCGACTGACTGAGGAAGGTGGTCGAGCTCCCCGGACCGCCCCCCGTCAGCACGAACGGTTCGGCGTAGATCATGAAGGAGTGCATGAAGCGCAGCAGCACTCCGATCACCAGCACGTTGGTCAACTTGGGCAGCTGAATGTAGCGAAACACCGCCCAGCGCGACGCCCGGTCGATCCGCGCCGCCTGGTAATAGGCCTCGGGAATGGCCTGCAGGCCGCTATAGCACAACAGCGCCACCAGTGGCGTCCAGTGCCAGACGTCCATGATCACGATGGTCACCCAGGCATCGACGGGACTCGAGGTGAGGTTGTACGGATACCCGAGCTCACGCAGGCTCCAGCCCATCAGGCCGATGTCGCCCCGGGTAAATATCTGCCAGATGCTGCCGACCACATTCCACGGAATCAGCAGTGGCAGGGTCACCAGTATCAACACCAGGGAGGCACGAATCCCGCGTTTGGGCATCAACAGCGCGATGCCGACGCCCAGCGGCACCTCGATGGCCAGGATCGTCATCGAGAAGGCGAACTGGCGCGCCAACGCCGCTTGCAACGCCGGATCATTGAGCATCTTGACGAACCATTCGGTGCCGGTGAAGAAGCGCGTATTGGCGTCGAAGACGTCCTGCACGGAGTAGTTCACCACCGTCATCAGCGGCACGATGGCCGAAAACGCCACCAGCGCCAGCATCGGCAGCACCAGCCACCAGGCCCGGTTGTTACGTACCTTGTTCATCGCCGATCCTCCCGCCGAAATTCATCGACGTAAAGACCCAGGTGCTGGGCCGGGAAGTGCACATGGGCTTCGTGGCCGGGCATCGGCTGGCCTTCGTCGATCCGCGCCTTGAGCGAGATCTCGCCGAGGCCGAGATGGACAATCGCATAGGTGCCCAGGTCCTGAACCTGGAGCACCCGCGCCGTCATGGTGTCAGCGCCGGCCTCGGTGCAGACCTCGACGAACTCCGGGCGAATCCCCAACTTGACGTTGCTGGAGTCCCGGCACACCTGCGCCACCCGACGAGCCGTTGCGGCGTCCAGCACCAGCGGAAACGCGCCACTGACCACCTCGCCGTCCCGCGCGTGCACCTCGATAAAATTCATCCCCGGGCTACCGATGAAATAGCCGACGAAGGTGTGATTGGGCCGTTCGAACAGCTCTCGCGGCGTGCCGAACTGCACGATCTGACCGTCGTACATCACCGCGATCTTGTCGGCAAACGTCGACGCCTCGAGCTGATCATGGGTCACGTAGATCATGGTGACCGCGAAGCGTCGGTGGATCTCCTTGAGCTTGCGCCGCAGTTTCCATTTCAGCTGCGGGTCGATCACGGTCAGCGGCTCGTCGAACAGGATCGCCGAGACGTTGTCACGCACCAGGCCTCGGCCCATCGACACCTTCTGTTTATCGTCGGCAGACAGATTGCGGGCCTTGCGTTCCAGGCGGTCGGTCAATTCGAGGATCTCGGCGACTTCGGCGACACGCTCGCGCACCTTGGCCTCCGGGGTCTTCACGTTGCGCAACGGAAACGCCAGATTGTCGAACACCGTCATGGTGTCGTAGACCACCGGGAACTGGAACACCTGAGCGATGTTGCGTGCCTCGGGGGGAAGGTCATTGACCGCCACCCCGTCGAAGCGGACCTCCCCCTCGGAGGGCGCCAAGAGGCCCGAGATGATGTTGAGCAGCGTCGACTTGCCGCAGCCCGACGGCCCAAGCAAGGCGTAGGCGCCGCCCTGCTCCCACACATGATCGAGGTGCCGGATCGCGTAATCGGCGGCGCCGGCAGGGCTAGCCTGGTAGCTGTGGGCGAGCCCCGACAGGGTGATTTCGGCCATTCAGCACGCTCCTGCAGATCGCGGTACGTGAACGGTCGCGCCTTCGCCATCGAAGACGTACAACCGGTGCACCGGAAAGTAGAGGCGAATGGCCTCATCGACGCCGAAGGCATGCACCCCTGGCAGGTGGGCAACCAACGCAACATGTTCATTACGCACGTGAAGGAAGGTCTCCGACCCGCTGATCTCGGCGAGTTCCACCGCGACATCCAGCGCCAAGTCGTCGTCGGCGCGCGGCGTCATGGTGAGGTGCGAGGGGCGTACCCCGAAGCGATAGTTGCCGTCGGCGAGGCCCGCCAGGTCGTCGTCGAGGGCGAAATGGACTTCGCTGTCGAAGCTCACCTCACCCTCTCTGACCCGCCCTTCGAGGACATTGATCGGCGGCTCGGAAAACATCTCTGCGGCGGTGAGCGTCGCCGGCCGGTGATAGACCTCGGCGGTAGGACCGTACTGCAGCAGGCGCCCTTGATGGAGAACCGCGGTATAGCCACCAAGGGCCAAGGCCTCGGAGGGCTCCGTCGTGGCGTAGACGGCGATGCAGTCACGCCTTTCGAACAGGGTACGAAGCTCCTCGCGAAACTCCTCGCGTAGCTTGTAGTCGAGGTTGACCAGCGGCTCGTCGAACAGAATCAGGTCGGCATCCTTGACCAGCGCTCGCGCCATCGCCGTGCGCTGCTGCTGCCCCCCGGAAAGCTCCAGCGGCGTGCGCTCCAGCAAGTGCTCGATATGCAGCATCTCGGCGACCTCGCGCACCCGCCGATCGACGTCCTGGCGCCCCACCCCGGCGATCTTCAACGGCGAGGCGATGTTGGCGTAGACGCTGTGGCTCGGATAGTTGATGAACTGCTGATAGACCATGGACACGTTGCGCTGGCGCACCTGGCGACCGGTGACATCCTCACCGTGCATCAGGATCCGCCCGGCGCTCGGCTGATCGAGCCCAGCCATGAGTCGCATCAACGACGTCTTGCCGGCCAGGGTCCGGCCCAGCAGGACGTTGAACGAGCCCGGCTCCAGGGTCAGCGAAACGCGATCGACATGGGTCTCTCCAGCCACCCGGCGGGAGATGTCTTCAAGGGTCAGGGACATTCAGGCTCTCGCGACGACCGAACACGAAATACTCCCGGTAGCGCCATTTCGACGCGGCACGGGGCTATGTCATGAACGGTAGTAGAGATTCGCTTTGCTCCCACGAATGTGGGCAAACGAAACTCGCGGAAACGCCTGTCGCACTGCATGCCATATCAATTAAATTATTGTTTTAAATATATTTGTTTCGTTAAATAAACTTTTGTCTAAGGCCGACCGGTGGGAGGTTAAATTCCAGCGAAACGGCAAGGGCCCGACAAAAAAAACGCCCAATGTTCGAAGTCGAACATTGGGCGTCGTGAGTCGAGCCTATCGGCGCTGGCCGGCCCTTAACGGGTACCGAAAATCTTGTCGCCGGCATCACCAAGGCCCGGCACGATGTAGCCGTTCTCGTCCAGGCGTTCGTCGACCGAGGCGGTATAGATCTCGATGTCGGGGTAGGCGTCCTGCACCCGCTTGATGCCCTCGGGGGCCGCTACCAGCACGATGACCTTCATCAGCGTGCAGCCACGATCGCGCAGCATGTCCAGGGTCGCGACCATCGAACCACCGGTGGCCAGCATAGGATCGATCACGATCGCCATGCGCTCATCGAGATCGCCGGCGAACTTGGAAAAGTACGGTACCGGCTCCAGGGTCTCTTCGTCGCGATACAGCCCCACGACACTGATCCGTGCACTGGGGATCAGATCCGTCACGCCATCGAGCATCCCGAGTCCCGCGCGCAGGATTGGCACAATCGTGACCTTCTTGCCCTTGAGCTGCTTGACCTTGATGGTCTCGCCGCTCCAGCCGTCCAGGTCATAGTCGATCAGCTCCAGATCCTGGGTGGCTTCGTAGGTGAGCAGCTTGGCCACCTCCCCCGCCAACTCACGAAAACTCTTGGTGCTGATACCGGCCTCGCGCATCAGTCCAATCTTGTGTTGGACCAGCGGATGATCGATGGCATGGACGCTCATGGGGAACCTCTTGGCAGGCATTGGGGGCATGAAAGACGTTCGCCGCATGGACGACGACGACAAATTGCGCGCCATTCTACGCGCAACCAACGCCAACGTTAAGCACCCAGGGGACGACGTGTTGGCCTGGGCCGACCGGGGCACCCGGCGGGAGCGCCGCTTCGCCGCGGCACGCCGCCCTATGGGCCGCGCCCGCCGCGGCTCCGCCTATGGCGTCGCCGGCAACTGCCAGTCAACCGCCTGGCGTCCTTGCTGTTCGAGGAAGGCATTGGCCCGGGAGAAGTGGTGATTGCCGAAGAAGCCTCGATAGGCCGACAACGGTGATGGATGGGGCGACTCGAGCACCAGATGGCGCCGGCCATCCACCAGCGATTTCTTGTGCCGGGCATGGCTGCCCCACAGCAGAAAGACCGACGGCGGCGCCTCGGCGCTGACGGTGGCGATGGCCTTGTCGGTGAAGACCTCCCAGCCCTGGCCGCGGTGGGAGCCGGCGTTGCCCTGTTCCACGGTCAGGCAGGTGTTCAGCAGCAGCACCCCCTGACGCGCCCAGGCCTCCAGGTGGCCATGCTCCACGTGCCGAAAGCCCACGTCATCGGCCAGCTCCTTGTAGATATTGACCAATGATGGCGGTGTCTTGACGCCGGGGCGCACCGAGAAGCACAACCCATGGGCTTGCCCCGGCCCGTGGTAAGGGTCCTGCCCCAGGATGACGACCCTCACCTGCGCAAGTGGCGCCAGCTCAAAAGCCCGAAACCAGTCGGCCGAAGGCGGATAGATCACCTTGTGTGCGGCTTTCTCGGTGGCCAGGAAGTCGCGCAGCGCGTTCATGTACGCCGCGCCGAATTCCTGACCGAGGAAGCGATGCCAGCCCTCGGGAAGAACCGGGTCCGTCATTGGACTCTCCTTGTTCGACTCTCGTTCGCGATCCGGGGCACCCGGCTCCGCGTGCGCCCCACCGCCTAACCGCTTGCGGACCCGTCGAGGCGATTCTGATCGATCAGCGGTTCCACGTACGCCACGCCCATGTCCCAGGGGAACTGGATCCAGCAGTCCTGAGCCACCTCGGTGAGGTACTGATCGACCAGCGGGCGTCCCTCGGGCTTGGCATAGATAGTCACGAAGTGCGCCTTGGGCAGCATCTCGCGCACGGCCCGCGCGGTCTTGCCGGTGTCGACCAGGTCGTCTACCAGCAACCAACCGTCACCGTCGTGATCGACGCCCTTGAGTACCTCCAGGCGGTCCTGGTCCATGTGGTCATAGCTCTTGACGCAGACGGTATCGATCACCCTGACATTGAGCTCGCGGGCGATCAGCGCCGCCGGGATCAGGCCACCCCGAGTGACCGCGATGATGCCCTTCAGGTCTCGCTCCATCAGGCGGTGGCAGAGCTCGCGCACGTCACGCTGCAACTGATCCCAGGACACGGTGAAATGCTGGTGATAACGATGGGTGCTCATGGGTCATTCGTCCTCGGTAAAGGAGCATACGGCGAAGACGCTATGGCCGGCGTCACGCACTTTCTGGGAACCACCAAGGTCCGGGAGATCGATGATCGCCGCGGTCTCGACGACCTGGCCGCCGCTGCGCGAGATCAGTTCGGCCGCCGCCAGCATGGTGCCGCCGGTGGCGATCAGGTCATCCATGATCAGGATGCGATCGCCCTCGCGGAAGGCATCGGCGTGCAGCTCGACCTCGGCCGTGCCGTACTCGAGGGTATAGGTCTGGCTGATGGTCTTGAACGGCAATTTCCCCTTCTTGCGCACCGGCACGAAGCTGCAGCCCAGCTCGTAGGCCAGCGGCGCACCGATGATGAAGCCCCGGGCATCGATGGCGGCGATGGCGTCGAGTTCCATCTCCTGATAGCGGTGCACGAAGCTGTCGATCAGCTTGCGAAAGGCCGCGCTGTTTTGCAGAAGCGGCGTGATGTCGCGAAAATTGACACCCGACTGCGGCCAGTCGGGAACGGTACGAATGACGGACTTGATGTAGTCGCCGTAGATGCTCATGGCGGTTCTCGATCGAAGAAGGAATGAAGCGAGGATGGTTGGCCGGGGACACAGGCGCGGCCCTGGCCGCGCCTGTGTCCCGGGATCAGTCGATAAACACGAGTTTGACGGCGAACAGTACGCCGAGAATGACCACGGCGGCGTTCAGGTCCTTGAAGCGGCCGGATAGCGCCTTGATGGCGACATAGCTGACGAAGCCAAGCGCGATGCCTTCGGCAATCGAGAACGTCAGCGGCATCGCCAACGCGGCGATCAGCACCGGGGCAGCCTCGGTAGCGTCATCCCAGTCGGCGTGGGACAGGCTCCCCGCCATCAGCGAGGCGACGTACAGCAAGGCACCCGCGGTGGCATAGGCCGGAATCGAGCCTGCCAGTGGTGCGAAGAACAGGCTGGCCAGGAACAGCAGTGCGACCACCACCGCGGTGAGACCGGTACGGCCGCCAGCGGCGATGCCGGCGGTGCTCTCGACATAGCTGGTAGTCGTCGAGGTCCCCAGCGCCGCACCGGCCATCGAGGCACTGGAATCGGCCATCAACGCCCGCCCCAGGCGCGGCAGCTTGCCATCTTCGTCGAGCAGCTTGCCGCGGTGGGCGACACCGACCAGGGTGCCGGAAGTATCGAACAGATCCACGAACAGGAAGGCAAAGATGACGCTGACCATGGCGAGGTCGAAGGCCCCGGCCACATCCATCTGCATCAGCGTGGGGGCAATCGAGGGCGGCATCGAGACGACGCCACCGAACTCATTGTGGCCGAGAATCATGGCCAACACGGTCACCCCGAGAATGCCGATCATGACCGCCCCGGTAACGCGCAGATGGGACAGCGCCGTGATCACGAAGAACCCGCCCAGCGCATAAAGGGCAGAGGGCTGCGAAAGATCCCCTACGCCCACCAGGGTGGCGGGATTATCGACGATGATGCCGGCATTCTTCAGCGCCACCATCGCCAGAAATAAACCGATGCCCGCCGCGATACCTAACCGCAACGTCATCGGAATCGAATTGATGATCCACTCACGGATGCGGAAGATGCTCAACAGGAAAAAGGTCACACCGGAGAGAAACACGGCGCCCAGCGCGGCCTCCCAGGTGTAGCCCATGCCGAGCACGACGCCATAGGTAAAGAAGGCATTCAGCCCCATGCCTGGCGCCAGCGCGATGGGATAATTGGCCCACAACCCCATGATCAGGCAGCCCACCGCCGCGGCCAGGCAGGTCGCGACAAACACCGCGCCATAGTCCATCCCCGCTTCCGAGAGGATGCTCGGATTGACGAAGATGATGTAGGCCATGGTCAGGAAGGTCGTGACCCCGGCAATGACCTCCGTCTTGATATTGGTCTGATGGTCGCTGAGCTTGAAATAGCGATCGAGCCAGCTCTTGGGCTGTGTGCTCTTGTCTTGCATGGGCATGCGCTTGGTCCTGCACTGGAGGTCGGGGGTGGTGTCCAGGACGAGGAAGGCACCGTGGGACTCCTGACACCGGCTACTGTCACCATATAGCAGGTCACTTCAGGAATCACCGCGGTATGGCACACGTCCGCTAACGCTAAACCCTTCCTACAGCCGTCGGCCGGCGTGGTGTAGCGCCTCGGAAGCCGCCAAAACGACAACGGGCGCGGTGGTGACCAGCGCCCGAATCGGCTTCTCTCGAAAGCGCGTCACTCTACCAGAATCGGGTACCCTTCGGTATAGATCCAGTCGTTGTCCTTGGCCGGAATGTGGCAACCCAAGCAGTCCGCTTCATAGTCGGTCGCCGCGTTGGTCGACGTATCGTCGGTGGTGAACAGCGCCCAGCCCCAGCCATCGCCCCAGACCGGGTTGCTGTCGGCGAACCGATCGGTGGAATCCTTGATCATCACGAACCACTGCTTGAGCTGCGGCGTTTCATAGCTGACCCCTGCCCCGGTGGTGTAATTGCCGGAGGCATGAGCCCTCAACTCCTTGACCAGCACCGCCCCATCGGGGAAGGCGCCGCTCTCACGAAACGCCTCGATGGTGCCTGGCTGCGTGTAGACGCCGTGAAACCCACTGGCATCACCCTCCGGCACAAACCACGACCCCAAGTGGATCATGTTGGTGCGAAAGTTCTCGGGAAACGAAATCGCGCCGGCATCGTCGACCCATGGCGACAGCGGTGCCGGGGCCCCGCTTTCGGATGCCGCCCCGGATGGCGATTCCTGTGCCAACGCGCCACTCACCAGCAGCATCCCGACCAGCCCTGTCGGCAAGCCCCATCTAGCCATGTTTCTCATTGTGCCATCCTCGTGCTTCACGGTGCGTTCAAGTAACCGGTATCTGACTTCCTGTTACGTTAGCACCCACCGAAGGAGACACGGAGCAAGCCGACCGCTACTGCACACTCTCAACGGCGCCACGCCATACCAAGACGTCACCGGGGACCACGCCGCCCGACCACGACGGTGCCTCCCGGGCGCGCCCTTACCCTCGGGCAGCCATCACCCGCTCCACCGTTTCAACGATGGCCTGGGTCTGAGGATCCACCTCGATATTCACGTTGTCGCCAGGCTGGCGCTCAGCGAGGACGGTTCGCTGCAGGGTTTCCGGAATCAGATCGACGCAAAAGGCCCGGCCCTCGTCGCGGACGGCGCCGATGGTCAGGCTGATCCCGTCGACGCCGATGTAGCCCTTGGCGAAGACGAAGCGCTCAAGCCCAGCCGGCAGCCGAAACCACAACCGACGATTATTGGGCGCCTCGTCCACCTCGATCAACTCGGCCATGCCCATGACATGGCCCGACATGGCGTGCCCCCCGATCTCGTCGCCAAACCGCGCGGCCCGCTCGACATTCAGACGACTGCCCACCGCGAGTTGCCCCAGGTTGGTGACCCTCAGTGTCTCGCGCATCAGATCGAAGCTGACACGCCGCCCCGTCACGGCGGTGACGGTGAGGCAAACGCCGTTATGCGCCACGGAGGCCCCCAGTTCCAGCCCGGTGAGCAACGCATCGGGCAACTCGATGGTATGCGTGCGGAAGGCTTGTGCCTCTTCAATGGCAACCACTTCCGCGGTGCCCTGAACGATACCCGTAAACATGACGTCTCCTGAACAATCTGCTGCACGGCCTCATGCCGCACCGCGACCCGGCGTCGACCGGATGCCGGTCGGCCAGTCTAAGCACGTCGATGGAACGCGTCCATGCGCTCGCCATCCTGGCCCGCCAGGCGCCCTCGGCTGTCGGGCCACTTGCAGGCCAGATCACCGCCGTACTGTCATTTTATAGTCATTTACGTTGCGCATGCCGGACGCAAGCGGTGGTACTTCTCAAGGGGTATGCCAAAACGTTTGACACCCCTGCCCGTGATCCCTATTCTTGCCCGCTACATTTTGAAGGCGCCGATTTGTACCCGGATTGCGGGCGCCCGCACGATGACGCTCACAAGGCGTTGTCGGGTGAAGTGCAGCTAAAAGGGTGTGTCCAGCGTTGATGGCCACCCGTCAGGGTGGCCTTTTTTTTGCCACTCCACTGCCATTGCCCGCCTCTCCCGTCCCATCGGCGCCACTCGGTGGCTGAGATGATACGACTGCATAACGTTTCCAAGACCTTCGGCACGGGCCCAAGGGCCGTCACGGCGCTGAAGAACATCGACCTGCATGTTCCCAAGGGCCAGATCCACGGCGTGATCGGCCTCTCCGGCGCCGGCAAATCGACCCTGATCCGCTGCGTCAATCTCCTCGAACGCCCCTCCACCGGCAGCGTGTTCGTCGATGATCGTGAGCTGACCGGCCTCTCCGGCGCCGAGCTGAATCAGGCCCGCCATCGCATCGGCATGATCTTCCAGCACTTCAACCTGCTGACCTCGCGCACGGTCTTCAATAACGTCGCCCTGCCTCTCGAGCTCATGGGCATGAAGCGCGATGCCATCACCGAACGCGTGACGCCACTGCTCGACCTGGTCGGCCTTTCCGACAAGGCGCATCAGCACCCGGCCCAGCTATCGGGCGGTCAGAAACAGCGCGTTGCCATTGCCCGGGCGCTCGCCAGCCGCCCTCGGGTCCTGCTCTGCGATGAAGCCACCTCGGCCCTCGATCCCCAGACCACCGGCTCGATCCTGGAACTCTTGCAGGACATCAACCACAAGCTCGGCCTGACCATCCTGCTGATCACCCACGAGATGGAAGTGGTCAAGACCATCTGCCACCGAGTCAGCCTGATTTCCGACGGTGAGCTGGTCGAACAGGCCGATGTCGGCGATTTCTTCACCGCCCCGAGGACCCGCCTTGGCCGCCACTTCCTCAACGACTTTCTGGAGTTGGATCCTCCTCGCGCCCTGGTCGAACGTCTCGAGACCGCCGCCGGTGAGCAGACCCATCCGGTGGTACGCCTGGCCTTCTCCGGTGACGCCGTATCGACACCGCTGATTTCGCGACTGGCCCGAGAATGCGGCGTCGACGTCAGCATCCTGCAGGCCAAGGTCGAGTCGATTCAGGAGCGCACCCTGGGCCTTATGATCGCCGAACTGATGGGGGACGCCGACGACACGCGTCGCGCCATCGACTATCTCGAATCCCATGACCTGAACGTGGAGGTGCTTGGCCATGTCCAGCGCGATGCTTAACCTGATCCTCGAGGCTACCCTCGATACCCTTTATATGGTCGCCCTCTCCGGGGTCATCTCGGCAGCCCTCGGCATTCCCCTCGGCGTGCTGCTCTACGTCACTCGGCCGCGCCAGATTCTGGCCCAGCCAGTCCTCAATGGCGCCTTGAGCCTGATCACCAACGTCGGCCGGTCGATCCCCTTCATCATCCTGATGGTCGCGATCATCCCGTTCACGCGGATGCTCGTTGGCTCGTCCATCGGCACCAATGCCGCCGCCGTCCCCCTGACCATCGCCGCCATCCCCTTTATCGCCCGCCTGGTCGAAGGCGCGCTCAACGAGCTGTCCCCAGGCCTGGTAGAGGCCGCGCAGTCCATGGGTGCCACGCCCTGGCAGATCATTACCAAGGTCCTGTTGCCGGAGGCCCGCGGCGGCATCTTCACCGCCTTGACCGTCACCGCCGTCACCCTGGTCAGCTACTCGGCCATGGCCGGCGCCGTCGGCGGTGGCGGACTCGGTGACCTCGGCATCCGTTACGGCTACAACCGCTTCAACCCGACGATCATGTTGATCACGGTAGCCATTCTGGTGGTCATGGTGCAGGCCTTTCAGAGCCTCGGTGACACCCTGGTACGCAGAAGCAATCACAAGTGATGGCGATCACTCTAATAACCTAAAAGTATTACACAAAGATTATTTATTCCATTATGATTGGCAGCGACGTCGCGAACATCGCGCACAACACAACGCAACGGGAGACTTCGACATGCGCAAGACCCTGATTGGCGCCCTGGCGCTCTCCACCCTGTCTCTGGCCATCAGCCAGGCCAACGCCGACGAGCACAGCATCAAGGTCGGCACAGTGGCAGGCCCCGAGACAGACGTCATGCAGGTCGCCGTCGACCTCGCCGAAGAGCGCTACGGCCTGGACGTCGAGATCATCGAGTTCACCGACTACGTGACGCCCAACGCCGCGCTCGCCGACGGCAGCCTCGACGCCAATGCCTACCAGCACGAGCCGTACATGAAGGCCATGGTCAACGATCGTGGCTACGATTTCGCCATCGCCGGCCGCACCTTCGTCTACCCGATCGGCGCCTACTCGGAGAAGTACGACGCCATCGAGGACCTGCCCGAGGGTGCCACCATTGCGCTGCCCAACGACCCGTCCAACGAAGGCCGCTCGCTGATCCTGCTGCACAATGAGGGCCTGATCACCCTGGACGACCCGACCAACCTCGAGGCGACGCCGCTCGACATCGTCGAAAACCCCAAGGACTTCGACTTCCGCGAGATCGAGGCCGCCCAGTTGCCCCGCGTGCTGCCGGACGTCGACATGGCCTTCATCAACAACACCTTCGCCCAGCCCGCCGGCCTGACACTGGCCGACGCCCTGGTCAAGGAAGGCCCCGAGTCGCCCTACGTCAACATCATCGCCGTGCGCGGCGGCGACGAAGAGCGCGAGGCCATCAAGCAGCTAGTCGACGCCTACCAGAGCGACGAAGTCGCCGCCAAGGCCGAGGAGCTGTTCAAGGGCGCTGCCGTTCCCGGCTGGGAGTGAGGCTCGTGTCGAGGCCTGTCTCAAGCGCCGGACCCCACGCTATCGCGCAGCGGGTCTAGCCCCCGGGCACCGACACCACCTCACGCGCAGCACCCGAGCGAGGCCGGCAGCTTGCCGGCCTCGCCACGTTCAGTCCTCGCCATGTTCAGGCCTCGCCGCGTTCAGGCCTCGCAAGGCGCGGCCTCGACGGCAAGGGCGCCGTCCACCCGGGCCTACGCCCGATCGCCCCGCCCCCCGTATCGATCACAGCACACCCCCAGGCAGCCCCAAGGATCCCCCATGAGCGACTACCCCCTGCTCAACCGCCAACTCGATGCCCTGCTCGACACCCGGGACTGGCTGACCAACACGGCCCAGACCAGCGCCTTTCTCATGCAGCAGATCCCCGACCTCAACTGGGCCGGGTTCTACCTCCAGCGTACGCCTCGGGTGCTCTCCCTCGGCCCCTTCCAGGGCAAGCCTGCCTGCCACCCCATCCCCTTCGACAAGGGCGTGTGCGGTGCGGCGGCGCGAGATGGCGAGACCCAGCGGGTCGACGATGTCCACGCCGTGGCCGATCACATCGCCTGCGACAGCGAGTCGCGCTCGGAGCTGGTGGTGCCGATTCATGCCCCGGACGGCAGCCTGTGGGGCGTGCTCGATCTTGACAGCCCCCGGCCAGGGCGCTTCAGCGAAGCCGACCAGGCCGGCATCGAGTCGCTCGTCGCGACCTTCCGTGCCAACAGCGATCTCAACGGGGTCTAACGCGAAAGGACGGGAATCTGAGCGCGACAACCCGGCCCGGAACCCGGCCGCCAGCAGCGAGGGTCGGGTCGGGTCGCAGACGATGCGATACCTCGAAGGCCACCGATGGCGACCCTCCCCGCCCGCCCCCCCGAGGCGAACAGAGGCCGAACAGAGGCCGAACAGAGGGTGAACCAAGGATGCGAGCCAACAGCGCCGACGACCGCGAGCAACCACCGGCTTCTCGCGCATACGGAAAACGCCCCGCAGCAGGGCTGCGGGGCGATGTCTTGGTAGGACCAGGCGGATTTGAACCGCCGACCTCCACGATGTCAACGTGGCGCTCTAACCAACTGAGCTATGGTCCTAGAAATCGGGGTTGCTTTGCACCACTCACCAGCAGGCGTTGCCAGCCGCGCCCTCTTCGGGCACTCGGTGTGCGAAGCTGGTAGGACCAGGCGGATTTGAACCGCCGACCTCCACGATGTCAACGTGGCGCTCTAACCAACTGAGCTATGGTCCTACGACTGCCACCAGGCACCTTCTAGGCTTCGTCTTGCCCTGGCAACGGAGACGCATTCTACGCAATCGCCGGACAAATGCAACCCCTTGAGTTCACCGAATGATTTTCTCTTTCGCCACACCTCACAGGGCATGACGCCGAGCCCTTTCTTCATCCGTCCCCGGGCTGCTCCAATGGCTGCTCCAAGGACTGCTCCAAGGACTGCTCCAGGGTCTGGGCGGTCATCGCCTTCGCGCCTCGAGCGCATCGAGTGCATCAAGCGCCCCCCGGTCAACCACCCAACAAGATACCCAGCACGCCGTCACACCGCGCCGGTCGGTATTTACCATCGCCAAGGGCCCGGGTGTTCGTTTACGATCATCTCAACGGCCAGCATCGGGACACCGGCATGAACCAGCAACAGCGTCAGGACGCCATCATCGAACTGGTGGGGCGCCAGGGATACGCCAGCATCGAGCAGCTCACCGACCACTTTGCGGTAACGCCACAGACAATCCGCCGCGACCTCAATGCCCTGGCAAGCGAAGGCCGCCTGCGCCGTGTCCACGGCGGGGCGGGACTCGAATCGAGCACCGTCAACACGGCCTACGCCACCCGCAAGACCCTCAACCTGGACGCCAAACGGCGCATCGCCGAAGCGGTGGCCGGCCAGGTGCCTGACCACGCGTCGCTGTTCATCAATATCGGCACCAGCAACGAGCTGATTGCCGAGGCGTTGCTCGATCACCAGGGGCTGGAGGTGATTACCAACAACCTGAACGTGGCAGCAATCCTGCACCACAAGGAAGACTTCAACGTCATCGTCGCCGGCGGCCAGGTGCGGCCACGGGATGGCGGCATCATCGGCGAGGCCACCATCGACTTTATTCACCAGTTCAAGGTCGACATCGGCCTGATCGGTATCAGCGGCATCGACGACGACGGCTCGCTGCTGGAGTTCGACTATCAGGAAGTGCGCGTGGCCCAGGCCATCATCCAGAATTCGCGCCAGGTTTTTCTGGCCGCCGACTATTCGAAGTTCCATCGCAATCCCGTCGTCCGCCAGGGCAACATCGGCCAGCTGGACGCGCTGTTCACCGACCGCGCGCCCCCGGACCCCATTCTGGGGCTATTGCAAGAGCACGGTGTTCAACTGCATATCGCCTAGCCCACCCCCAGAGCCACGCGGCTGATTTTCCACCCTCCTGCCCCGAAGCGCGTCGTCTGGCGCCAGTGGCCGGTGGCGTCCATCGAAGTCTATCTCACGCTAGCCGGGCGCCAACCACCCCTTTAAAGTTCCGATTTCATCATATAACGAAAACAAACGAACATTTGTCGGGCCAGCGCCACACCCGGCTATTCCCTGACGCTGCCCGGCCCTGCCCTACTCGCGTCGCCCCCCAGGCCTGAGGCCACGAATGGCCTGTCCTCACCATTTCTGCGCCCGTCGCTTTTCGCTGTTCCCTTTCCCCACCCTCTCTACTTGCCCTCTCTACTTGCCCTCTCTCTTCCTCTTCGCCCCTCCCTTGGCTCTTCCCTTGCCATTCCAGTGTCCATCGACGCGGCGACAACCACGGCCATCGAGGTCGCATCTTCGACCAAAGAACAACAGAAAAAGCCGAGAGCCTCTATTGAACCGCTCGACGGGCGACACTAGTATTATTTTCGTTAACGAACATTTTCAATAATATTTCGAACACGCTCGAACATCGAGCGCCACTTCTCTCACCACAACGATCATCCCACCCTCCGGAGGCTAGTCGTCATGACCCCATTTCTCGGTGAGCTGCTTGGCACCATGATCCTGATCATCTTCGGAGGCGGAGTGGTTGCCGGCGTCGTCCTCAAGGGGTCCAAAGCCAAGGACGGTGGCTGGATCGTCATCACCTTCGGCTGGGGGCTCGGCGTCGCCATGGCGATCTACGCTGTGGGTCAGTTCAGCGGCGCACACCTGAACCCTGCCATCACGGTAGCGCTGGCCACCATCGGCGAGTTTCCCTGGTCCCAGGTCCCGCTGTATCTTCTCGGCCAGATGATCGGAGCCTTCATCGGCGCCATGGTGGTGTGGCTGCACTACTATCCCCACTGGCGAGCCACCACCGACCAGGATGCCAAGCGCGCCGTCTTCTGCACCGATCCCGCCATCGAACACACGCCTTCCAACCTGATGAGCGAGATCATCGGCACCTTCGTGCTCGTGCTCGGCGTGCTGGCGATCGGCGCCAACGACTTTACCGAAGGCCTCAACCCGCTGATTGTCGGCCTGCTGGTACTGGCCATCGGCCTGTCGCTGGGCGGTACCACCGGCTACGCGATCAACCCGGCGCGAGACCTCGCGCCGCGACTGGCCCATGCGCTGCTTCCCATCGCCGGCAAGGGGCCCTCCCACTGGCGCTATGCCTGGATCCCCGTCGTCGGGCCGCTGGTGGGCGGCGTCGCTGGCGGCCTTTTCTACCGCTACGTGTTCATCGAGGGCAGCGCCAGGGCCCTGAGTCTTGGGCTCGCCGTGGTGATCGCCTGCCTGGTGCTGGATATCGTGGTCGAGCGCCGGGGCTGCCGCAGTGACGCCAGTCAACGCAGCTGACCACGCCCATCGCCAGCGCTTGCTTGCTACGCTCATTGCATCAGACAACCACAACCTCCTGCGGAGCCGCCACCATGACCCAGCGCTACATCATGTCCTTCGACCAGGGCACCACGAGTTCACGCGCGATCCTGTTCGACGCCGAGGCCCGTATCGTCGGCATCGCCCAGAAGGAATTTACCCAGCACTACCCCAGCCCCGGCCTGGTCGAACATGACGCCATGGAAATCTGGGGCAGCCAGATGGGCGTCGCACGGGAGGTCCTGGAGACCAACGGCATCAAGCCGTCCGAGGTCGCTGCCATCGGCATCACCAACCAGCGCGAGACGACGGTGATATGGGATCGCCATACCGGCAAGCCCATCCACCACGCCATCGTCTGGCAAGACCGTCGCACCGCACCGCTGTGTGACGAGCTCAAGGCCCAGGGGCTAGAACAGCACATTCGGGACACCACGGGTCTGGTGGTCGATGCCTACTTCTCAGGCACCAAGATCCGCTGGATCCTCGATCAGGTAGAAGGCGCACAGCAGCGTGCCGAGGATGGCGACCTGCTGTTTGGCACCATGGACAGCTGGCTGGTGTGGAACCTGACCCGGGGACAGCGCCACGTCACCGACGTCAGCAATGCCTCGCGCACCATGCTGTTCGACATCCACCGCTTAACATGGGACCAGCGCATGCTTGAAGCGCTGAATATTCCGCCGGCCCTGCTGCCCGAGGTGCGTCCCTCCAGCGAGGTCTACGGCACCACCGGCAGCGAAATGTTCGGCGGCGCCGAGATCCCCATCGCCGGCATCGCCGGCGATCAACAGGCGGCACTGTTCGGACAGGCCTGTTTCGACAAGGGCATGGTCAAGAACACCTACGGCACCGGCTGCTTTCTGTTGATGAATACCGGCGACACGCCGGTGCCGTCGACATCCGGGCTCCTGACCACTATCGCCTGGGGACTCGACGGCAAGGTCACCTACGCGCTGGAGGGCTCGATCTTCATCGCCGGCGCCGCCATTCAATGGCTGCGAGACGAGCTCAAGATGCTCGACTCCGCCGAGGATTCCGAGTACTACGCCGGCAAGGTCGACGACGCCGGTGGTGTTTACGTGGTCCCCGCCTTCGCCGGTCTCGGCGCGCCCTATTGGGACATGTACGCCCGCGGCGCGATCTTCGGCCTGACTCGCGGCTCGAGCAAGGAACACATCACCCGCGCCACCCTGGATGCGCTGGCCTACCAGACCCGCGACATCATCGATGCCATGGCCGCGGACTCCGGCATCACCCTGAAATCACTGCGGGTAGACGGCGGCGCGGTGGCCAACAACGTCATGATGCAGTTCCAGTCCGACATGCTCGGCGTCAGCGTGGACCGACCCGAAGTGACCGAAACCACGGCCCTCGGTGCGGCGTATCTGGCCGGCATCGCAGTCGGCCTGTGGACCCAGGACGAGCTGGCCAACAAGGGACGCATTGAACGTCATTTCGAGCCCGCCATGACGCCCGAGGAACGCGAGCGGCGCTACAAGGGCTGGAAGAAGGCCGTGCGCCGGACCATGAACTGGGAACGCGAAGACGCCGAGTAACACTTGATGCGAAAGCACCACCAAGCCCAGACGCCAGGGCGCCCATGACGGCCTTGGCCCGAGCATCCCGACCACGACGGCCTTTGCATTAGTGTTATTTGCATTAGCGTCCCTCATACGACGCCGGCCACAAGGAGCCTTTTCATGCAGCTTCGCGACAGCAATCTCCAGCGGCTCGCCCAGGAGACCTTCGATGTACTGATCGTGGGCGGTGGTATCAATGGTGCCTCGGCAGCGGCGGCCCTTGCCGGCAAGGGCGTCAAGGTGGCATTGATCGACCGCGGCGACTTCGCTGGCAGCACCAGCCAGCAGTCGTCGAACCTGGTCTGGGGTGGCATCAAGTACATGGAGAGCTATGACTTTTCTCTGGTACGCAAGCTATGCCGGAGCCGCAACCACCTGATCGAGAGCTTCCCCTCGACGGTGCAGGAGATTCGCTTCCTGACCACCATCACCAAGGGCTTTCGCTACCGCCCCCGCACCCTGTGGGCCGGCTCCTGGCTCTACTGGCTGATGGGCAACGGCTTCACCCGCCGCCCCCGATTCCTTACTCCCAGCGCCATTCGTCAGGAGGAAACCATCATCGACACCGACGGCGTCCTGGGCGGCTTCGAGTACTCCGACGCCTACCTGCACGATAACGACGCGCGCTTCGTCTTCAACTTCGTCCGCGGCGCCCTCGACTACGGCGCCTGCACGGCCAACTACGTCGAGTCCCAGGGCGCCAGGCGCGTCGACAACCTCTGGGTCTGTGAGGCGAGAGACGTCACCCGCGATCGCGAGTTCGAGATTCGTGCACGAGTACTGATCAATGCCGCGGGCCCCTGGGTCGACGCCCACAATGCGGCCTCGGGCCAGGCCACCGAACACCACCACGCCTTGTCCAAGGGCATTCATCTGATCGTGCCCAGGCTCACGGACAGCCAGCGTGTGCTGGCCTTCTTCGCCGACGATGGGCGATTGTTCTTCGTCATTCCCATGGGGCCGCGCACCTGCATTGGCACCACCGACACCCGGGTCGACAGCGCACAGGTCGAGGTCACCGACGAGGACATCCGCTTCGTGCTGGACAACATCAACAAGCGCCTGTCGCTGGCCAGACCACTGGCGGCCGAGGACATCATCGCGACCCGCTGTGGCGTGCGGCCGCTGGCCGTCAAGGCCAACGCCAACAACGGCAGAGACTTCCTGCAGCTCTCGCGCAAGCACGCCATCGATACCGATGCGGCCAGCGGCCATATCAGTGTCTTCGGCGGCAAGCTCACCGATTGCCTGAATGTCGGGGAAGAAATCGTTGCCGAGGTTCAGCGCCTGGGCATCCAGGTCCCCCACCCGGCCGAACGCTGGTACGGCGAACCCGACGACTCGGTAAAGCGGGAATTCCTGCATCAGGCCAGCCTGATGGGCCTCGACGACCTGACGCCGGCCTCCTCCACGGAGCCGCTGACGGTCAGGCTGTGGCGGCGCTACGGTGTTCAGGCCCTGGACATGCTTCGCGAGATCCAGGAAGACCCTCGCCAGGGAGAGCTGCTGATCGAGGGCACCGAGTACCTGCGCTGCGAACTGCGCCAGGCCCGCAAGCGCGAGATGATCACTCGCCTCGAGGACTTCCTGCGGCGACGCTCGAAGATCGCCCTGGTGGTCGGGCGCGACGAGATTCGCCAGTCCCCAGGCCTGCGAGAGGCCTGTGACATCCTGTTCGGTGACCAGGCCAAGGCACGCCTCGATGAGTACTTCGACGCCACACCCGAGACCGCCACGCCACACACCACCACGCCGTCCAACGCCTCCGGTTGACCACCGGGTCGCGCGGACGACGGCGTGGTGCCGGATCGTCAAGGCGGGTGCATGGTGTCACTCAACGCGCGACAGCGGTACCCTTGTAGGCGTGCTCAGCGAACGCTTCCTCCCCCTGCCCGGAACCCTGCACCATGCTCGCCACTGCCCTCGACGTTGTCCTCGTCGTCGTGGTCGCCATCCTGGTGGCCGCCACTCTGCTCGCCCGCATTCCGACCCACTGGTGGTGGCTGCGAGCCTGCGAATTTCCGCGCCTGCAGATCGGCATCCTTGGCGCCATCGTGGCGTTGCTATCGCCATTGGCCGAGGCTGGCCTGACCCCGTGGATCGCGACGGCAGGCACCCTGGTCTTCATCATCCAGCTTGCCTATGTACTCCCCTGGACGCCGCTGTGGCCGATCGAGGTTCAGGCCGCCGAACCAGGCCAGCTCGAGTCTGACCAGAAGGATCGCTGCATCACCCTGTTGATCGCCAATGTCCTGACCCCCAACCGGCGCAGCGATGCGCTCATCGAGATGATCCGCGAGCATGACCCCGACATCGTGCTGACGCTGGAGTCCGACGACTGGTGGGGGCAGCGGCTCGACGCGGCGCTGAACGCGGATTGGCCCAACGCCGTGCGCGTGCCCCTCGACAACCTCTATGGCATGCACCTCTATTCGCGCCTGCCGCTGATCGAGCCCGAGGTCAAATGGCTGATCCAGGATGACATCCCCTCGATCCATTGCGATGTCGAGTTGCGCTGCGGTGACCGCGCGCGACTCCACGCCCTGCATCCGCGCCCGCCGGCACCGGGCGAGAGCACGGAGTCGCTGTGGCGAGATGCCGAACTCTCGCTCGTGGCCGAAGAGATTCATCGGACTCAGATCCCGACGCTGGTGGCAGGCGATCTCAATGACGTCGCCTGGTCACGCAGCACGCGCCTGTTTTGCCGCGTCAGCGGCATGCTCGACCCGCGCCGGGGGCGCGGCATGTTCTCAAGTTTCCATGCCGGCTACCCGCTGCTGCGCTGGCCCCTGGACCACGTCTTCTCCAGCGAGCACTTCACCCTCGCCGGCATGGCTCGCCTGCCGGCGTTCGGTTCCGATCACTTTCCGATCCTGGCCTCCTTGTGCTTTCGCCCGTCGCGCAGGGACGAACACGACGCCCCTGAGGCCAACGCCGAAGAACGTAGCGACGCACAGGAAACCGTCGCGGAAGCCCGGCAACGCGAACAAGGCGACTAAACCTGGCCCAGGAAGCCGCCGTTGCTTGGGCGGGCAAGAACGTCAACGACGGACCCGGGGCCCGCCGTTGACGATACGCCAAGGCGCCTGTCCCGCCTTTGCGCTATTTATGCATACAGCCTTACCCGCACAGTCTTGCCCGCACAGTCGGCACCGCAGGACCCGGTGGCGCGCCACCCGCCCCTAGCGCAGGCGCGGCGACTTATCCGGGTATACCGCCGCGAGTCAGCGCCGCGGGATCCAGCAGGCCTTCGAGCTCCGAGCGCGAAAGCGTGGTCTCTTCTTCTGCCACGTCGATGATCGGCCGACCGGCCTGATAGGCCTTCTTGGCGATTGCCGCCGCGGCGTTATAGCCGATGACCGAGTTCAACGCCGTGACCAGAATGGGGTTGCGGGCCAGCGGCTCTTGCAGATGATCCTCGCGCACCGTGAAGGTCGCGATGGCCTTGTCGCCCAGAAGGCGCGACGTATTGGTCATCAAGGTGATCGAGGTCAACAGGTTGCTGGCCACCAGCGGCAGCATCACGTTGAGCTGGAAGTTGCCGCTCTGGCCCGCCACGGTGACGGCGGCGTCCAGACCGATGACCTGAGCGGCCGCCTGGGCGGCGGACTCCGGGATCACCGGGTTGACCTTGCCCGGCATGATCGAGCTGCCAGGCTGCAGCGCCTCCAGCTCGATCTCGCCGAGCCCGGCCAGCGGCCCCGAGTTCATCCAGCGCAGGTCGTTGGCGACCTTCATCACCACCACCGCCAGCCCGCGCAGCTGACCCGATAACTCTACCGCCGCGTCCTGAGAACCGAGACTGGCGAAGAAGGAGTCGTTGGGGCTCAAGCTCAGTCCGGTCTGCTCGGAGAGCTTCGCCGCCATACGCTCGGCGAACTCAGGGTGGGCATTGATGCCGGTGCCCACCGCCGTGCCGCCCTGGGCCAGTCGGCAGACCCGCAGCAGTGCACTGTCGAAACGCTCGATGGCCTGGCCAATCTGGCTCGACCAGGCACCGAGTTCCTGGCTCATGCGCAGCGGCATGGCGTCCATCAGGTGGGTGCGTCCCGTCTTGATGACCCCGTCGAGTTCCGCGGCGCGGGCGTCGATCGTCTCGCGCAGGTCGACCAGGGCTGGCCTCAGCGAGCGTGTTACCTCGAGTGCCGCCGACAGGTGAAGCGCCGTCGGAATGACGTCGTTACTCGACTGCCCCATGTTGACGTGATCATTCGGCCCCACCTCGAGATCGTCGCGACTGGCCAGATGGGCGATCACTTCATTGACGTTCATGTTGCTCGAGGTACCAGAGCCCGTCTGGAACACATCGATCGGAAACTGGTCCGGATGGCGCCCTTCGACGATCGCATCGGCCGCCGCCACGATGGCATCGACGCGGGCCGTGTCGAGCAGCCCCAGGTCACCGTTGACCTGAGCGGCCGCACGCTTGATGCGGGCGATGGCATGAATGAAAGCCGGCGGCATCTGCTGACCGGAGACCGGAAAGTTGTCCACGGCACGCTGAGTCTGCGCGCCATAGAGCGCATCCCGGGGGACCTTCAGTTCGCCCATGCTGTCACGTTCGGTACGGTACTCGCTCATGCTCGGCTCCTTGGGGTAGTCACGAAGGGTTGGCGTGACAACGGCGACGAGGCGCCCGACGAGACGGCGCCTCCTTGTGTCCACGTTAGCTGCCACCGCTCTTCTCCTACACAAGATGGCGACGGCTCCGCCAGCTTGCAAGCCTCCGCGCGCAATGGCGCTCCCCTCGGCATCGTGCGGCTCAGGCCTGCCGCGAAACCGTCACACTTGTCCTTCATTCTTATCCGTGTCGCGCAAAGCGCCCCCCGATTCACGCCGGCACTCCGACACCTTGTTGCACTGCACAAACTGCTCTGCTATTGTGCAATGCAACAGAGACGGAGAAGGCATCGACCCATGGGGTCAAGGCCTTCATTACTATGACTACCCTAGGAGATTCACCGATGCGCACCTTCGACGCCAAGCAAATGTTCAACGCCAACATGTTCAACACCGAGCAGTTCGAAAACACCTTCTTCGGCCCGGCTCGCGCCTACGCCAACCTGTCCATGGACTTCGCCGAGAAGCTGGCCAATGCCCAGCTCGACGCCGCCAAGGCCTACACCGACACTGGCCTGGCCCAGGCTCGCGCCTTCGCTACCGTCAAGGACGCGGAAGGCCTGCGCAGCTACATGGAAGGCCAGCAGAAAGTCGCCAAGGACCTGACCGAGCGCCTGAAGGGCGACGCCGAGAAAGTCGTGGCCCTGCAGCAGGACTTCGTGTCCAAGAGCCAGAAGCTGACCGAAGAGAACGTCAAGCAGGCGACCGACACCGCCACCAAGGCTGCCAACGCCAAGTGATGCGGTGCCAGGGCAGCCGCCACAGCGGCTGACCCGCTCGCCTGCCTCCTCTCTTCCCCCTTGACGAGGGGGCAGGACGACGCCGAAGGCCCTCGATCGATGCGATCGGGGGCCTTTTTTGCGTTAGGCTATAGCCAGCCAGGGACGTGCCCAATGGGACGAGTTCTCGTCGACGCTCGGCGCACGCCTGATCACGGTGTCTCAGCCCCCGTGCCAGAACACCAGGCCACCGGACCGGGCGACCTCGTCCCTCCAGCATTTTCTCGAGACAGGGAGAGCATGACATGATTCGATCAGGAGGATGGCGACTCGCCGTTTTCGCGGCGGCGGCGGTGCTTGCCGGCTGCCAGAGCATCGGCACCGGCACCACCACGCGGGCTCCGGACGTCATCGATATCGGCGAGCCGAGCCCCGACATCGAACGTCCGGGGCCGCGCGACGACGCCCCCACCGCCGACCAGGCCCGGGTGCCGCGGGAAATCGCCTTCCCCGAGGAAGAGTACGCCAGACTCGCGACCTCGGGCAGTGCCGCCCTCAGCGGGCGCCTGACCATCGACACCGCCAGCGGCACCGTCATCGGCGCCGGCGAGACCGTCTCAGTGGCCCCTATCACACGCTATTCCGCCGAGGCCGCCGCCCAAGCGCTGGCGGGCCGGGCGGTGGAGCGCGCCGACCCCAGGGCGCGGCGCTACACCCATACCACCAAGACCGATAGCCAAGGCTACTTCCAGTTCACCGGCCTGCCCAGCGGCGACTTCTACGTCTCCGGCACCGTGGTCGACCCCAGCACCGGGAAACGCCAGATCATCATCAAGGAAACCTCGCTGGCAAGCGGCCAGCGCGGTGAGATCCAGCTCGAACGCTAGCCCGCGGGACGAGTCGCCGGGCGATTCGTCACCGGGCGATTCGTCACCGGGCGAGGCCGCCGACGTTCGTTGCGCTGCCCGCGGCCGGTATGCCGCCGAAGGGGCGACGAGACCGAAGAAGAAGCGACTCGACCAAGAAGGAGCGACTCGACCAAGAAGGGCCAGGAGCGCAGGACAGGCGGCCCGGGGCGAGCGTCGTGAGGCAGATAAACGGCAGATAGCGTGCGCGCCACCGCCGTCGAGCGTGCCGCTACCAGTCGAGCGCCTTCTTGACGAAAGGGATGGTCAGCTTGCGCTGGGCAGAAAGCGAAGCCAGGTCCAGCACTTCGAGCGCCCGAAACAGATCACCGAGCGCCCGGGGCCCCCGGTGCAGAATGTAGCGGGCGACTTCATCCGGCAGTTGCATGCCGCGGATCCGGGCCCGTAGCTGCAGCGCCGCCAGGCGATGATCATCGTCGAGGCCATCGAGATGAAAGGTCACCCCCCAGGTCAGGCGTGACGCCAGGTCGGGCAGCGTCACACCGAGTTGCCGCGGGGGCATCGACGCGGCGATGATCAGCCGTCGACCGCTGTCACGCAGCCGGTTGAAGGCATGAAACAGCCCCTCCTCCCAGCGCTTGCGCCCCACCACCTTGTCGAGATCATCGATCGCCAGCAGATCCAGACGCTCGACGTCCTCCAGCATTAGCGGCGGAAAGTGACCGAGTTCCTCCAGGGGCAAGTAGAGCGCCCTGCGATCCTCCGCCGAGGCCCGATGACACGCCGCCTGCAACAGGTGACTGCGCCCCGCCCCCGGCGGCCCCCACAGATAGAGAAAGGGCTCCCCTTGTGCATCGAACTGATGCACCAGGCGATCGACCAGCGCCGCATTGGGGCCGGGATGAAAATTATCGAAGGTGGCATCATCGCGCAGCCCCAGGCCCAGCGGCAGCTGCGCGGGTGCTCGACTCATGGTGACTCCTCGTCGGGTGTCTCCCGGGGGCGTTGATCGGCAGGCTCGTGGCCCGACCCACCCCCGCGCTTGGCATCATAGAGAGTTGAATCTTTATATTTTTCGTGGAGATAACGCAACACTACCATGACCATGGACGCCACCGGCAACGCCAAGAGCACGCCGGTAAAACCAAACAGCTGGCCGCCTGCGAGCACCGCGAAGATGACCGCCACCGGATGCAGGCCGATCTTGTCGCCGAGCAGCTTCGGCTGCAGGACGGTGCTCTCCACCAACTGGCCGAAACCGAAGACGCTCAAGACCGCCAGCAACATCAACCAATCATCGAACTGGAAGAATGCCACCAGCCCAGCCACCGAGATACCCACGATCACGCCAAGATAGGGCACGATACTGGCCAAGCCTGAGAGCAGCCCAATCAACAGCCCAAAGCGCACCCCGAGCAGCGTGAGGCCAACCGCGTAGATCACGCCAAGGCACAGCATCACCATCAGCTGACCCCGCAGGAAGGCCGCCAGAACCTCATCGCACTCCGCGGCCAGGCGCGAGACGGAAGGCTCCCACTGACGCGGCAAGGACCCGCGCAGCTTCGCCACCATCACGTCCCAGTCCAGCAGCAGATAAAACGTCACCACGGGAATCAGCGCCAGGTTGCCAAGCCAGGCCACCAGCGCGAGTCCGGAGCGCGATACCTGGGCCAGCAGCGACGCGGCGAAGGTACTGGTCTCCTTCCAGTTCGCCACCACGGCCTGGCGCAACTGGTCGAAGTCGGTCGACAGGTCGAGGCCGGTAAACTCCTGCACCTTCGGTAACACGGTCATCTGGACCCAGTTGAAGATGGCCGGCAACGACTCGATCAGCTGACCGATCTGACGCCCCGCCACCGGCAGGACCAGCAAGAGCGTCAGCGACAGCACCAGGGTCAACAACAGAAACACCACCGTCACGGCGAGGCGACGCGACAGGCCGCGCGCCTCCAGCCGATCGGCCAGGGGGTCCCCGAGGTACGCCAGCACCATGCTGATAAAGAACGGAGCAAGCACCGGCTCGATGCTGACAAAGAACCATAACGTCACGGCCACCACCAGCGCCGCAATCCATCCCTGCCTACCCATCGATCTCTCCCTAATAGAGGCCCCGGCCCGTGACGTGGCCGGATGGCCCGACGGCGATGCGAGACGGGCGCCGTGATGCTACAATCGCGCCCCCAACGTGCCCATTGTCTCACGGCCACAAGGTGCCGCGCACCTTACACGCCGCAGGACGACAGATTCCACAGGATCCGTCATGACCGACTCTTCCTCTCGCCCCGAACGGGCCTCGCTCAGCTACAAAGACGCCGGTGTCGATATCGATGCGGGCAACGCCCTGGTCGATCGCATCAAAGGCGTCGCCAAGCGCACCACCCGCCCCGAGGTCATGGGCGGTCTGGGCGGCTTCGGCGCCCTGTGCCAGCTGCCGAGCGGCTACCGCGAGCCGGTGCTGGTGTCCGGCACCGATGGGGTCGGTACCAAGCTGCGCCTGGCCATGGACTTGAACCGCCATGACACCATCGGCATCGACCTGGTCGCCATGTGCGTCAACGACCTGATCGTCGCCGGTGCCGAGCCGCTGCAGTTCCTCGATTACTACGCCACCGGCAAGCTCGACGTCGACATCGCCGCGGACGTCGTCACCGGCATCGGCGAAGGCTGCGAACGCGCCGGCTGCGCCCTGGTCGGTGGAGAGACCGCCGAGATGCCCGGCATGTACGAGGGCAGCGACTACGACCTGGCAGGCTTTTGCGTCGGCGTGGTTGAGAAAGACGCGATTCTCGACGGCAGCAAGGTGGGCGCAGGCGACGTGCTACTGGGACTCGCCTCCTCCGGCCCTCACTCCAACGGCTATTCCCTGATCCGCAAGATTCTTGAGGTCTCCGGCGCCGACCTTGCCACCGACATCGATGGTCAGCCTCTGGCCGATGCGCTGATGGCGCCGACTCGAATCTACGTCAAGCCGCTGCTCGATCTGCTGCGTGCCACCGACCTGCCGGTCCATGCCTTGTCGCACATCACCGGCGGCGGCCTGCTCGAGAACCTGCCCAGGGTGCTGCCCGAGACCTTGACCGCCCATATCGACACCGCCAGCTGGACACGCCCGGCGGTCTTCGACTGGCTCCAGCAGCAGGGCAACGTCGCCGAACAGGAAATGTACCGCGTGCTCAACTGCGGCATCGGCATGGTCCTCGTGGTCCCCGAAGAGTTCGCCGACAAGACCCGCGCCCACCTCCAGGCCCAGGGCGAAACCGTCTACCGCATCGGCCAGATCGCCGCCCGCCAGGGTGACGAGGAGCAGGTACAGATGGAGCCGTCGGCCCCATGAGCGACGTCGATACCATCACCGATACCGTCAACGGCTTCACCCCCGAAGATAGCCGCGTGCCCAGGGTCGTGGTGTTGATTTCGGGGGGAGGCACGAACCTGCAGACGCTGATCGACGCCCAGACCCACGATGAACTGGGCGGCGAGATCGTCGCGGTCGTCTCCAATGTCGCCGATGCCTACGGCCTGAAGCGTGCCAAGGATGCCGGGATCGACGCGGTCGCCCTGCCCCATCGCGAGTACGATAGCCGCGACGCCTTCGACGGTGCCTTGATCAAGGTCATTGAACGCCACGAGCCGGATCTCGTGGTGCTGGCCGGCTTCATGCGCATCTTGACGCCGCGCTTCGTACAGCGCTTCCTGGGTCGAATGATCAACATCCACCCGTCGCTGCTGCCTGCCTATCAGGGGCTCAACACCCATGCACGAGCCCTCGACGACGGCATCGTCGACCACGGCTGCAGCGTGCACTTTGTGACCGAAGAGCTCGATGGCGGCCCGGTCGCCATTCAGGCGGTGGTGCACGTCGAGCCCGGCGACGATGCGGACACCCTCAAGGCCCGGGTGCTGACCCGAGAGCACCTGATCTTCCCGATCGCGGTACGCTGGTTCCTCGAAGGCCGACTGCGCCTCTCCGGTGACGTCGCCACCATCGACGGCCAGCCACTGCCCCCCGGCGGCATGCGTCTATCCCATGAAGACGCCGCCGCCGAGCTTGATGAAGAATAAGCGATATCTGACAATGCCATTACGTAGGATAAGCGCGCCATTCTAGCCGCCGATTTCCTCAAACATTCGTAAGCTATTTGCCATTACTATTATAAGAAAAAAAATAATACCATTTTTCCCCAGGCAACCCCGTGAGCCATCCGCTCACGGGATATTTCGTTATCGCCGCATCATCTTCCTACCACCTTTATCATCGGAAAAGCGTCGCCTCCGCCCTACCATCACGGCGAAACATTCCCGTAACCTCGTCGAAACGATCGCCGATAAAGACACAATAGCATGACGGCATTTTTTTCATGGCCCGCTCAAAAAAAATCTTTTTTTCAATCATATAGTCGATTTCTTCATGGCCATGATCGCCCTTCCTGCCGACGATGACCCGCTTCTAACCACGGCGTCGGGTGGCCAGACGTAGGCCAGCAGACGCGCAAGTGATCCTACCGGCATGGATGAAATACCCTGGGGGGGCGTCACCATGCGAACAAGGCGGCGCCGACCGGCATTGACGCAACGCTTTGACATCGCCAAAAGACGCCGATGGATCGGTCTTTTTCAGCACATTAAATTTAGCCTCTAAATTTACTAACCCAAATCAGGACTACAGTGGAGTAACCGTTTCGCCTGAGCGACGACGACCCATCTGGAGTCGTGAGCCATGAAAGTTGCTGACCCTCTACTAGCCGATTTCTATCAGTCCCATCCCGACTTCGACCTGACGACGTTCGACTTCATCGCCGACCAGGCCGGCCCTGGGGGCACCACCTTGGGCTCAACGTCATCGGCCACGCCTCATCTGCGTAGCTATCAGCGTCTGCTGAAACTGACCGATAGCCAGCATCTGGCCTATCGGCTGCGACAGTGTGGCTTTCACAGCGCGCAGCAAATTGCCAAGCTACCGTCGGCAGCCTTCGTCGCCCGCCTAGGGCCATCGGTCGAGGCACATCACGCCCGGCAGGTCCATGCCCGAGCCTGCGATATCAAGGCAAAGATCACCCACCTGTGGGCCAACCTGGTGGTCGCGCGCCCGGGGAACGGGTTTAACGAGTCCCGAGCGTGCTCGGTGGATGGCGAGACCCTCGACGAGATTCGGGCACTGCCGAGCTACCAGGATATGTTCGGCAACCAGAACTTTTGCCAATGCGAGGCCTGCGCGTCGATCTTCGGCCCCGCCGCCTACTACGTCGATATCATGCGGATTACCGACCGCTACGTCAGCACCGTCAACGCCTCGACCATCCCCTCGGGCTATCGCCTTCGCCAGCGCCGACCGACACTGTTTACGCTGCCGTTAAGCTGTGCCAGCACCAACGATTTGCTGCCCTACCTGTCGATCGTCAACGCCAACCTGTCGGAACACATCGCCCAAGGCGCCGCCGTCACGGATGTGGCCAACTACCTCGCGACCACGACCTACCCCTTCGCGACACCCGACAGTGCGCCGCTCAGGCGAGTCCGGCTGACGCTTGGCGCGCTCGACCTGACCCTGGCCACGTTCTATGCCAGCACCCGCGACTCCCCCGCGGCGAACCCCGACGCGGTCTCGCGCGAGAGCCTGGGGTTATCCAATGAACAGGCGGCATTTACCACCACGGTGCTGAGCGACACGGCGGCGCTACAGACGGCATGGGGCCTACGCGATGCGCCCTTGGACACCCTCGATGAGCTCGCCACCTTTTCACGCCAATCGGGGCTATCGCGCCAGCAAATCACCGAGCTGACCGTGCAAGGACTGAGCGCGGCCGAGCTCGATGCCGGACTCGCCCACCAGTTCTGGTTCAACCTGAGCCTGCCAAGCGGTACGTCGGTGCAGATCGCGCTGGGTACCGAGGCGCCCGACACCCTCGACAACCTCGACCCCACCACCCTGGATGCCATCAACCGCTACATCCGCCTGAGCCAGTGGAGTGGCATCGACGTCGAGAGTCTTGGCCACGCCTTGCACAGCCTTGCCATTACCGAGCTAAACACCGCGGCGCTAGGCCAGCTGGCGGCCGCTCGAGGCGTGGTCCAGTCTCTCGACTGGAGTTGGGCTCGCGCCTCCAGCCTGTGGTCGACCATGCCCACGACGGGTCGCTACGACGAGCGCGCTTCGCTATCCGTCTTCGATACGGTCTGGAACAGCCCGGAGATACGCGGAGACGGGCGCACCTACCACCCCAGAAACCCCGCCAACCCCTTGTACGACGACGAGGTGATCGAGTGGCGAATCGATGATTCGGTGACCAATGACAGCGCCTTCAACGTCTCCCGCCTGCGTGCGGGGCTAGGGCTTGATGGCGCCGACCTGGTTACCCTCGCCGGACTCGCCTTCCCCAACCAGAAAACGCTGCCGCTAAGCGTTGCCAATCTGTCGACCCTGTATCGCGACGCATCCCTGGCCGCGGCCTGCCGGCTCAGCATCGCCGAGCTGGGTCACCTGGCCGGGTGGCTAGCGCTGGATCTTGGCGCGCCGCTGCCGGCAGACACCGTCGCCCTAGTCGTGCTGTTCTCGACTTGGCAGCGCCAAACCGGGCTGACGACGCAGCGAATCGCCTGGTTTCTCAGCCGCGACGCCGACGTTCGCGTCGACGATATCGCCACAGTGACCTACGGCGATATGCAAGTGCTCTGGAGTCAAGCGGCCGGTACCCTGCTGACACCCGCCGCACTGCAAGGCGATAGCATCGACGCTGAGCGCGCCTTGGCGATCTACGCCGCTCTGCTAGCGCTAACGCCGTCTCCCATGGTCGAGGTGGGCGACGCCTATCGGAGCCAAGTACCCAATTCGCCACCGGGGCCCGCGGCGCTGGTTCCGGCGCTCGTCGTCGCGCAGATGCTAAGGGCGCTTCACGACGCCCCCCTGGCACTGACAGACGCAGAAATCGACGGCCTCGTCAGCGCCCTGAATGGCGCGAGCCAGGCCCAGACCGAGGTGTTGAACAGCGGCCTAGCGGGCCCGCTCGACGCCAGCGCTGCCGGCATCGCGGCGCTGGGCCAACTGATCGCGGCCCAGCCCGGCGCCGCCCCCTGGATCACCAGCCTGCTCACGCCAAGTGCAGCCAGAGGCGCCCAGTGGCAGCAGGCCACCGCCACCTTGGGCGCCTTGGTGCGCCTGAACATGGCCTGCACGACGCTTGCGATCGGCCATGAGGTCATCGCCGGGATCACCACCCAACCAAGCGTCTTCGGCATCGACTTGAGCGAGCTATTTGGCCTTGCAACGCTGCGCGGGCTGCAGCGCTATCGCGATACCCGGCAGCGCCTCGGGCTGACCGATGCAAGCTACCTGGCGTACCTGGCCATTCCGGCGGACGACACCTGCCAGGGCGGTGCCAAAGCCGAGGCGCTTTGTCGGCTCACCGGCTGGCCGCAGGATGATCTGTGCGGTGTGATCATCGCCCTCGCTGCGACCCCGGCGCTCTACTCGAGCACCCAGGGTCTGTCACGCCTGGCCGGCATCTTCGCCGCCTTGGCCAAGGCCGGCTTCGATGCCAGCGCCTACCAGGCCTTCCTTGCCAGCCGACAATGGCCGCTGAGTGCGGGTCGGAATTCCCCTCACTGGCAGGATTGGCAGCACCTGGCCGATACCTGCGAAGGCGCGGCGGCGGCGCACCTTGGCAAGGCCTGGTCCGCTGCCCGAGACGCCCTGCAGCCGCAACTGCTTGACGCAGAGCGCAACACACGGATGGCGACCCTGCTGTGGCTGTTCCAGACCACTCACCCAGAGATCACCAACGCCGATCGGCTGTCGGGCTATCTGCTATTGGATGTTCAGATGGGCGGCAGCCACCAGACATCGCTGGTGGTAGAAGCCACCGGCGCAGTACAGATGTATCTCAACCGCGCGCGAGCGAATCTTGAACCCGGCATCGAGCACATCGCGATCCCGGAGGTGTGGTGGGAATGGCTCACGACCTATCGCATGTGGGAAGCCAACCGCAAGGTGTTTCTGTACCCGGAAAACTACCTGGTACCGACGCTACGCTCGTCGGCGAGTTCCTTGTTCCGAACGCTCGAATCCGATCTCACTCAGGTCAACATTACCCCAGAGCGCGTCACGACGGCCTACCGTGGCTATATCAAGGAACTCGATCGACTCGCCTCACTGCAGTTTATCGATGCCTTCCACTGCACGGTGGTCGACCGTCAACGCGGCAATATCGACACCCACTTTCAGTTCGCCCGCACCAGCACCGAGCCGTACGAATACCACTGGACCAAGCAGGAGCTCGGGGCGAGCTGGAGCCAATGGTCGCACATCGACGTCACCATCAAGTCTCCGTATGTCACACCGGTCTACGCCTTCGGTCGGCTGTTCGTCTTCTGGGTAGAAACCAGCGCGGTCTCGAGCACGGCCATCGAGACCCAGAGTGGCGATACACGCTCGAAGAACAGCGTGGTGTTCAAGGCCGCCATCCGCTTCAGCTACATGGACAGCAGCGGCAACTGGGTCACCGACCAGACCCTGAGCCCGGAACAGGTCATCTACGCGACGCCGAACCAGACCACGCTATCGACGCAGTCCGGTTATGACATCTTCAACATGCAAAGCCTGTTCTGGCAGAAATGCAACGTGCAGGTGTTTTCCCGGCAGGCGCCCATCGGGCCAAACAGCGACGTGCGCCTGGATGAGAAGATCGTGGTGCTGTATGGCCCCTTTCTGGAGAACAGCTCAAACGGCACCGAGATCGATACCGGTACCGTTCCAAGCGTCGATCCTCAACGAGACCCTGCGGTGGTCCAGTTCGACATCGAGGTGTTCCGCCGCAGCCGCATTGTCAATCAAGCCATCGCCTCCAACTTCCGAGGCGTGATCAACCTGCGTGCACCGATGGTGCTCAACCGAGAACTGCAGCGTGACTATCTCTACACCCGCACCGAGTTCCTGAACTTCCTCGACAACTACTCCCTCGGGGTTCCACCGACGATCCGGCCGCTCTATGACTACACGATGAATCGGCTATACGCCCGGCCGACGTTGAACGTCTTTCGCAACAACTACTACGGCGACTGGAACAACAGTGCCGAAACGACCGCATTGCGCCACCCAGTGACGGCCGAAAAGCTGCAGTTCTCAGGCGTGAACGAGACCGGCGCCAAACAGATCGTCATCGACCTGATCGGCACCGGTTACTTGACGACCCGCAACAATACCGACTACGTCGTCGCACCGGGATACAGCGACAACGCCGACTTTCGCTTCCTGCTTGGCGGGTCGGACGGCCGAGATGACACCATCATCCGCCAGTGGACCAAACACCGCCTGCTGGTGGCCAGCATCGACGCCAGCCCGGTCACCCAGGCATCCTTTCGAATGACTGCCATCGATGCCACCGCCGCCGGCCAGGCGCTGGCCAGCCTCCAAACCGCCTCCCTGGTGACCGAGAAGGGCTTTGTGGCTCCCACTTTCGACTCGACCTCGAATCTTACCCAGATTCTCGTCGACCTGCCGGATCACCCATCGATCGAATTTGCCCTACGCCAGATCCTGTTCATCGCCATGGGCGATCCGACGCTGATTGGTGAGCTTGCCAATCGCCCGTGCAGCACCTACGTGGTCAAGAACCAGCCGTCTATGTTCGTTGCCAATGTCGGTGCCGAGAGCTACCTCATCACGCCTAACGCCAAACGGGGACCCGATCTCAACGATCAGGCGCGGGTGTTCACCTTGCCGACCCTGCAATCGGTGATCAAGGAATCCTTCATCACCCGCGATATCTCCCTTCAAGCATCCGAGCAGGCCTTCGATTCGCTGGTAAGCCATAGCATCATCGACGCTAAGGGGCGCCTGATTCAGCCGTTCCACGGCGATGAAGACCTTTCCTTTCTGTTCCCGAATGACCCTGCCCAGAGCCGCCAGATCAAGACCGCCCAAGTCCGTGTGGTGCTGATCGATCTGCCGTCCATGACCGCGGTGTCCTACTACGCGGAAAACAACGACGTCATCATCAGCGCCACGAGCTTTGCGCGACTGGGGATATCCAATGCCCAATCGAAGCAGGTGTTCGATACCCTGACCCAGCGTCATGTCATCGGCCCCCAGGGCATGATTTCGCCGACCTACGACCCAGATACCGACCTTAACGGCCTGTTTCCAGAGGAACCTGCGCAACGGGCGGCACTGATGACCGCCGACGTCGCGCTGATACTGCAAGGCTACTTCGACAACACCTGGCGGCGGACGCTACACGATCTCTATTACCGCTTTGCCCGGCTGACCACGGGCGCCGTGCCACGCCTGACCGCCGCCCTGGAGATCGGCGGCGTCGACGCCCTGCTCAACCTGACGCTCCAGCAGGCCCCTGTCGTTCCGCTCACTCCCTTTGCAAGCTACGACCCAGGCCAGCGCGTCATGCCACCGCCCCATAGCGATGCCACCCAGGTCGATTTCCACGGCGTCTACGGTATCTACTTCTGGGAGCTGTTCTTCTTCACCCCGCGACTGATTGCCGACGCCCTGCTCCAGGCGGGCGACTACGCCTCGGCCCTGCTGTGGCTGCAGTACATTTTCAATCCGACACAGCCGCTGACCCGACTCTCGGCAAACGACTTCATCACCCCCGATATCGACGACCAGCAGGCCGAGGCGACCTTCGACGCCCTTCGCCATCATGACGTGATCAACGCCAGTGACCAGGTCGCTCGGCACTACTCAAGCGACACTCCCCTGGACTACCTGTTCCCCGAGGTGACCGAGTCGCTGCTGCGCCTGCGCATGATCACGGAGGTGCGCAACGTGCTGTTCAACCACCAGACGGCGGGGCTGACCGGGCAATTCTGGCGCTTCCAGCCATTTCGCAACCATACCCAGCAGTCTCTTCTCGAGACCCTGACCAACCCGGTCCAGATCGCCACCTATAACCGCGATCCCTACGACCCCTATGCCATTGCCCAGTTGCGCATCGGTGCCTTCGAGAAGGCCACGTTCTGTACCTACATCGACGTGTTGATTGGCTGGGGCGACCGCTATTTTCAGCGCAAGACCCGCGAATCGCTCAATGCCGCCTACCTGCTTTACGCCATGGCCAAGGACCTCTTGGGCGAGCGCCCCGAGCCCGTCGGTCCATGCTCCACCGAGTTACCGGTCACTTTCGAGCAAATTCTCGAACGCTACGGCGACGATCCCGACGATATTCCGCAGTTTCTGATCGACATGGAGAACCTGCTGGCCACCCGTGGTGGCTCCATCGCGGCTCCTCTGATGACAGGAGGGGCCGTCAACGAGGTGGATGCGCTGTTCTGTGTGCCCCACAACGATATGCTGCTGGCACGCTGGGACAGGGTCGACGATCGACTCTTCAAGATCCGCAACAGCCTCGATCTGGACGGCAACCCCCTGCTGTTGCCGCTGTTTGCCGCCCCGATCGACCCCATGGCATTGGTGCGCGCCGCGGCGGCATCAGGCTCCAACGGCGGCTTTGCACCGCTGGCCGCCAAGCCTCCGAGCAGCCAGACATTTCGGTTCACGACCCTCGTCGGCAACGCCCGCGCCGCCGTCGGTGACCTGCAGATCCTCGGCGGCGACCTGGAGCAGGCGCTGACCATGCACAACAGCGAGACGCTGCAGATTCTGCAATCCACCCACGAGCAGCGCCTGGACCAGGCCCAGTTGACATCGTTCACCCTGCGCAGCGAAAGTGCACAGGCCACGCTCGAGGCACTACGGGCCGGTCGAGCAGCGACCGAACAGCGCCGCCAACACTATGCCGACCTTATCGCCAATGGCATGAACGCGGCGGAGATGCTGTCCATCACCTTCGGCCTGGCATCACGTGGCTCGAACTTTGCCGCGATAGGCTTTGAAACCGGCGCCGCCATCGCCTCCCTAGTTCCCCAGGCAGGCTCCCCTTTCGCCATGACCTACGGCGGCAAGCAGCTTGAGCTTGCCTCGCACCGCACCGCCGGATCCCTGCGCCAGGTAGCCGACGTGATGGACGCGGCCAAGGAGCTCAGCGACACCGCCGGACAGTTTCAGCGCGTCACTGGCGACTGGAAACAGCAACAGACCGAGGCCGCCAACGAGCTCATTCAGATCGATGAGCAGATCGCCGCGGCAGAAGCAGAGCTTGCATCGGCCAAGGCTGACGCCACCGCGCACCAGGTCTCCTTGTCCAATGCCTCGGCCCAGTTAGCCTTCCTCGAGAGCAAGTTTGACAACCCGGACTATTACGCCTGGCGCGTCAGCCGCGTGTCGGCGCTCTACTACCAGGCCTACCAACTGGCACTCGCCTCGGTGGAGGCGACCCAAAGCAGCCTGCAGTGGAACCTGGCCAGCAGCGAGAACTTCCTCAGCGCCGATCCCTGGGACTCGGCGCATCGTGGCCTGATGGCGGCCAACAGCCTGAACCTTGTCCTCGACCGCATGGAATTCGCCTATTCCCAGAAAGACACCTTACGCCAGGAGATCACCAAGGAGATCTTCCTGTCCCACATCGACCCGGCCCAACTGGTACGCCTACGCGCCGAGGGGGTGGCCGATATCCAGCTCTCCGAGGCCCTGTTCGACTTCGATTTTCCGAGCCAGTACTGCCGGCGAATCAAAACGCTGGAGGTGAGCCTGCTGCCGGTAGACGAGTACGGCATCTTCGAAGAAGTCCATGCCCTCATCACCCAGACCAACAACAAGATCCTGCGTCTGCCGACCGAGGAAGGCCTCGCCTACATGCTCGACGGATCGGGCGATCCGGGCGATGCGGTGTGGCAAGATTGGCGGGCCAACCAAACCGTCTCACTCAGCCGCCGCGCACTGGCCGACGGGGCCTTTATCGAGTACGTGGGCGACGGCGAGAAGCTGCAGCGCTTCGAAGGCACCGGCGCCGTTTCACGCTGGCGCTACGAGTTGCCCAAGGCCACCAATCAGTTCGATTTCTCGGCGATCGACGATCTCAAGCTGACCCTGCGCTACACCGCTCTCAACGGCGGCGCCACCTATCGGGCTCGTGTGGAAAAGGCATTGACTGGCCCGACCTATGTCGCCGCGCTATTGCTCAATATGGTGGCGGCATACGACGCCGACTGGCGGACATTTATCGATGACACACCATCGAAGAACCAACAGACTCTGGCCTTTTCGCTTTCCAGTGACCTGTTTCCTCCCCATACCAGCGACCTGGTCGTGAACGACGTGATCGTCGCGCTGGCCGTTGACGACGCCATCCAGTTACCGGCCAGCGCCCAGTTCATGACCCTCACCGCCGGCTCCCAGGCAGCGAAACCGATAACGTCGGTGGGTAATGCCGGCGCGCTCGACTATGGCCAGGTTGCCCAGGCGAACATCACCGGCAGCTGGCGCCTGACCTTCGATCTCACGACGATGCAGGCCGACCCGGCGCTGAGCCTGCTGCTGACCCCCACCGGTCGGATCAACGAAGACGCCCTGTTGAACGTCTTCTTTTCCGTGCAATTCACCGCGTCGACCTTCACCTAGGAACGTTGCACGCCACTAGCTTGGAAGGAGAACCCCATGGCTTATGATGCCTGTAAGAAGAATATTCCACCCGACACTCGTCTGTGCAAGGAGGTCCACTGCAATGACTATCGCCAGACTTCCATGATGGCCAAGTACTGCAAGTGCCTGGGCTGGGATGGCAAGCCGATTCCCGACTGCACGCCACAGGGCGGCTCCTTCCCGGTGGAGACCGGGGAATGCTACAACACGCAGACCAAGGAACTGCTCACCATCACCCTGGAAGCCTGTGGGGAAAAACGCGATCAGGACCACGACTGGGAGTGGCAAATTTGCTACTGCTGTTGTTCGTGCTTTGCCTGGGGCACACGCATCACGGTGGCACCGGATCGTTACCGGGTCGTCGAGTCCATCGTCGTGGACGATCCTGTGCTCACCACCCGAGTGAAGGTCGTCGACGGCAAGCCTATGCTCGACTGGAAGTCTCGCCCAGTTACCTTCTCCGACGGCATGGAGCCGACCGAGAATCAGACCGCCGTGCTGTTGCAGTTTGGCAAGCAGGGCGAGCTTGTCGTGACGCCGGATCAACCGATGCTGATGGCCGACGGAACGCTAAAGACGGCCGACCGTATCACCCCCGATGACCATCTGGTGGATCCACAGGGTCAGCCCGTCAAGGTCACAGCCAGCCTGCTTGGCAAGGCTCGAGTCGGATTCCACTCGCTGTCGGCGCAGCGCTTCGACACCCAGGAGGATCCGGGCTGGTTCCTGCAGACCAATGGTGTCGTCGCGGGCGACCATATGGTGCTGGCCATGCAGGATAGCGACAGCCTTTCCCGCATGTTTTCCCAAGGCCACGACGACCTGCCAAAGCTCGGCACCAACGACTACGCCATCACCACCAGAGGCGCGATTTCCGCCTCCGCCGCACTCAGTGCCGACGCCATTGAAATCAGCTCACGTCACTTCACTCCCTTCGATGAACTGCTACAGATGCAGTCACCCATCCCCTACGGTGCAACCCCCTACGTCACCCAGAAACAAGCCCAGGACATCGCCCACAACGCCACCTTCCGTGGCCTGAGCGAGACCTTCCTGGTCAACGAATTCAACTACTTTGCATCATTATTCAAGTCCTTCTATCCCCAGGTGAACTTCTACGTCAACTGGGAAGATCTCAACCCCAACATGTATGCCTTCATCGAGTATGGGCAACAAACCGTCTACCTGTCTGGGCAGCTACTGCGGCTCGAAGGCCTGTTCAAGCAGGGGCTGGCCATGCTGATGGCCCAGGGTTCGGCACGTTTTCAGCAAAGTGATATCACCACAGACTCGGGGCTGCTGTGCACCGGTCCCGCGGACTACAGTGGCGCCAATCAGGTCCTGCAGACGCTGTTCTACGGCGACTACATGGCCTGGGCCGTCCCTGGTTATCAACAGATCGCATTGCTTTTCAGCCATATCGACCCCGCCAACCGCACGGGTCACGAAGTGTGCTCAACGCCGTCCATTCCGTGCCGCCTGGAGGCCATCGATGCGGCGATTTCCGGGTTCGCCCTGCCGGTCTGCGCCGGCGGACCGGTGACCGCCGCGCTCAAGCTCGAGGACGCGGTCTGGACGACTTTTGAAGAAGCACTCGCCATCCGGGTGACATTCAATCTACGCCTGGATCGCGACAGCGCGATTAACCCCATGCACTACCAACTGACCGACAGCGCCAGCCATCAACCTGCGCCTGTGCTGTTCGTGGTGCAGATGGAAACGACCGACCCCACGACGACCTGGCTGGTCATCGATGGCGACAAGCCGAAGGACGCGCTGACGCTGCGGGTAAGAGGCATCATCGCCGACAACGGCTCCACCCTGGACCCTGCCGCAACCAGCACCACGGTGGTGTAAGCGAATTTCTTGGGAGAACAGACCGTGACGACATCGCCGTATGTGAATGGCCTGCCGACGCAGCAGGCATTTCTTTGCGAAGGCCGGGACGACGCCTCGAGTAACAACCAGAGTCGCGAGCACGAACTGCGCCGCGAGTTCGGCGAACTACTCGGCCTTGAGGGCCCCGTCGCGGCCGACGTGCTCAGGGCGGCGCTCGCCAGCGACAGCTATGCCCGTAGCCTGCTGGCAAGCCGCCGTACTCCCCAGATGCTCGATACGCTGCTCGCCTCCCCCCCGCAGCAGGCTATTCGCCGCGCGACCTTTGGCCCATTGGAGTTGCTCCAGCGCGGGGGACAGGCGTTGCTGGCCTGGTCAAGGACCGGGTTTGCCACCACCGCCCCTGCCGAGCGCCAGGACCGCACCGAGGCCTGCCTCGCCTGTCCTCATCGACAGGCGCCTCGGGGAGCCTCGGCAGCGTCCAGCCGCGGCGAGCTTGGCGTGTGCGGCCTATGCGGCTGCCCCTTGGCGCGCAAGATCGTCATGCAATCCGAATCCTGCCCGAGCCCCTTAACCGGGGATGCGGGCCACAATCGCTGGGGCCAGGTCGTCACTGGACCAGTCCCACCGCGAGATCCCCCCCTTGGTAACGCCGGAGGAAACTAGCATGAATCCCCTCACCCCCCCAACGCTCGGCGCTCGTGCAGCACTTGGCACCTCGGCGCTGCTGTCTGGCCAGATCCTCGACCAGCATCTTGACCCTGCTAACGCCGGTACCCGCCCCCCCGTCATGGCCAGCGGTGGTGACGGCGCGAACGGCGCGGGCGGCAACGCCGGTAGTCCGGCAGGCACCAAGGCCAAGACCTGCAAACCCACCCGCAATCCGTGCTGCCGGGGCGACGGCAGCGGCGATGATGGTGCCAGTGGCAACGACGGCGCCCAGGGCACCATGGCCAAGACCTGCAAACCCACCCGCAATCCGTGCTGTCGCGCCAGCGATGAGCTCGTCTCCGACACCGAGGCCGTCATCGGCACCAAGGCCAAGACCTGCAAACCCACTCGTAATCCGTGCTGCCGGGGCGACAACGACGGCAGCGGCGATGATGGTGCCAGCGGCAACGACGGCGCCCAGGGCACCCAAACCAAGACCTGCAAGCCCACTCGTAATCCGTGCTGCACGCCGACCCAAAAAAAGACCTGCAGGCCCACTAGTAATCCGTGCTGCAAGCCGACCAAAAAACCCCGCTGCTCCATCGAGTCGGAGGTCGATGACGATGACAACTAGAACGGTGGATCTCGCCAGGGCGTCGGCACCGGTGACGGCAGACAACGTAATGCGCTCGACCTGCACCGCCACCTCCCTTGTCCTAGCCGGTGAGCCATGACGTGATACTCACCCGCCACAACGCCCTGATGTTTCTCGTCAGCCAGGGACTGCTCTCGTTGGAGGACCTGGTTCGCCACCCGCTGGCGGTGCGTCAACACAGCCAGCGCAACCGGGGCTTCAGCGTGACCTGGCCCAACGGTCAGGGCTACTTCATCAAACAACACCGGCCCGATGCGGGACCTTGGGAGCCACGCTCCAGCGTGGTCAACGAGGCAGACGTGCTCACGCGCCTTAGCCAAGACGCCTCCTGCCGTCGCCGCGTGCCGGCGCTGCGCCTGTTCGACCGCCATCGACAGGCGTTGGTGATCGACTGGCAAGATGCCACCGAGGCTTGCGCCAGCGTCGTTGCGCTCGATGATCCTGACGAGCCAGCGGCGGCGGCCCTGCTCGGACGGGAGCTAGCCGCGCTGCATCGCGACCTCGCCCCCCTCGACGATGCCGACGGTTCAGGGCAGCGGTTTTCCCGGCAGCCGCCCTGGGTGCTGCGCTTCGACCGACTTCATCCGCTCGCCGGTGACGACCAGAGTTGGGCCCAGGCGAAGCTTGTTGCCATGATCGGCCAACACCGCGACATCCTCGACGCCCTGGCCGCGCTGGCGCGCGATTGGCCGCACCAGCAGTTGATTCACGGCGACATGAAATGGCAGAACTGCCTGATCCGTCGCGTGCGTCTCGCAGACGCCGACTGCGTCTTTATCGACTGGGAGATGGCGGGCCTCGGCGACCCGCTGTGGGATCTTGCAGGGCTCGCTCAGTCTTGGCTGAAGGCCTGGTCCGATGCGCTGCCGCAGGCCCCCGGCGCTGGGGCCGAGGCGCTATCCAGGAGCGCCGCGGCAAGATTGGCGCCGGCCCAGGCGGCGCTTCGCTCGCTGTGGCAGGCCTACACCGCCGCCCACCCCAGGATCGACCGAACACGCTTTATCGCGCTGTGCGGAGCTCGCCTGATCCAGACCCTCTACGAGGAAAGCGCCGACGACGCCGATCCCCCACCGTCGCAGTTGGTACTGTTGCAGCTAGCCCAAAATCTCCTGCACCACCCCGACCAGGGCGGCGCCCTACTCCTAGGAGCCAGATGATGTCCGGCAGCGACGTCCCTTGTCCGTGGTGGGTCCACCACCGTGCCTTGCTGCGTGGCCTGCGCTGCGACGAGCAGAACACCCTGCATGCCGACGGGCATCGCTTCACGCCCCATGCGCAAGCCCAGGCGCTCGACTCCGCATCGCCGGACGACGACCCCCGGGTGGAGGCCTTGCACCACCACCTCTACCGACACTACTACGCCGGCATCGGTGACGCCGAGCTCGGCGACACCGACGATGATGATAGCGAGCCCCCGGACACCGCTCGCCGCTCGGCATCCAGCGCTCGCAGCGTGTGGCTGCCACCGGCGAGCCCCGCGCTGGTCTCCGGCCCCTGGCGCGTATTGGAACAGCTTTCCCGCGGCGCCGTGGTGGCCCGTCGAGGGATCCTGGTGCGATGGCTCGAAGCGGGGGAGTATGTGTTCGACGGCACCCCCGCCCGTGCCGCCCGGCGCGACCTCGTCCAGCGCCATCGCCCCCGCACCAGCCAGCAGCTGGATCCCGCTTTCCTCTACCTGTTCGGCGAGGCCGAGTCGGACGCCTGCAGCGATGATGCCATGGTGCGCTATTACTTTGCGCCACGGCCGGCCCGGCTAGAGGGCCTGATCACAATCCTTCAGCGTACCCTCGACCAAGCGGGCCTGCCGTTTAGCCTCAAGTATCCACGCATGCCTCAGGCCCTGTGGCGTCGCGATGCGGTCGTGCTCTACGCCGCAGCGCGTCACGCGCCCCAGATGCACGCCCGGCTGTCAAGGCTTGCCCCTGAGCTTCGCCCCCTGCTGCGAGCGGTGCACGGGCTTTGGGTTCAGCCTCTGCTACCGGGGCTCGGTTTCGCCCAGGACCCCGACACCGGGCTGAGCTTTGGAGAAAGCCGCTGCCTGGCCCTGGCCCGAGGCATGCTCAATGCCGCCCTGGCCGGCCAGGACGATGCGCTGGAAGCGGTTGAGGCAAGCTTCGCCGCGGCGGGTATCGACTGGGAGGCGCCGTATCTGGATCGCGACGCAGACGACCGTTTCGGCTTGAGACGACTGACGTTTACGCCCGACGACCGACGCCGCCTCGTCACCGCCCCCGACCTTGCCGATGAGCGGCTATGGCGGGAAACCATCGCCATCGGCAATCAGCTGTGCGCCGACGCCCTCTGGTACGGCTCGGCGTGCACCTGGATCAGTGACGACGCCGACGACCACGACGGCCAGCTGGCCGCCTACACGCGCAGCATGAACGGCAACCTGTACGACGGCAGCCTGGGGGTCGCCGCCTACCTCACCCAGTTGGCGTCCCAGAGTGGCGATAGCGCACATCGCGATACCGCCACCGGCGCGCTCTGGCATGCTCTTGGCCAGTCCCCCTCGGCGTCGATCAGCCTCTATGAAGGACGCCTTGGCGTCGTGACCCAGGGCGCACACCTGGCCCAATGGCTAGGCGACATCCCCTTGATCGGTGGCTACCATGACGCCGCCGATCGCCTATTGGACAATCTGCCGGACCGCGCCGCCAATGCCGACCTGATGCATGGCCTTGGCGGTGCGATACTGGGCCTGCTGGCGATGGCGAGGTCGCTGCCAGCGCTTTCTCGCCGCTGCCTTGCCAGGGCCAAGCACTACGGTGAGGAGCTGATCGCCCTGGCCCAACCGGCACGCCAGGGGTGGCACTGGCCCACCGACGAACAGCCACTTGGCTTGTGTGGCCTGTCACACGGCAATGCCGGAATCGCGCTGGCCTTCGCCGCCCTTCAACGTCAAGCCCCGTCACCCGTCTGGCGCCAGGCGATCGAAGCCGCCTTGGCCTACGAGGCCCTTTGGTACCTTCCCGACCAGGGTAACTGGCCGTATCTGTTCCCCGAAGACACCGCCGGCTTCGATGATCGGCCGACCGCCTGCGGCATGGCGTGGTGCCACGGCGCGCCCGGCATTGCGCTGTCGCGCCTAACCCTGTGGCACCTTAGCGGTAACCGCGACTATCGACATCAAGCGCTCAGCGCCTTCTCGACGGTCGCCCGAGACCTCGGGAGTCCGCGCAGCCAAGCGGGCGTGAGCTATACCCTGTGCCACGGACCGGCCGGCAATGCCGATATGCTGCTCGACGCCGCACGCCGGCTAACGCAGCCACGCTGGGAACGGCTTGCAAGGCGCATCGCAAGACAAGCCGTGGAACGGCAAGCGGGGCAGTGGCGCAGTGGCCTGGGCGTCAGCGACGGGCACGCGCTGGGCTTGATGCTAGGGCTCGCCGGCAGCGGATACTTCGTGCTGCGCTGCGCCGTGCGCCGACCGCTACCGAGCCTGATGCTGCCGTTTGGACTACTGGAAGAAAGGATGGAATCTGGACATAGACGCTAACGCTAGGCGTTACACGCGAGCCCGCCCCGGAGGGCACATGGGGCGACGTTCTCGCGGCTTGCCCCATGGGCAAGCTACACCATGACACCCTCGACGGGCGGCCCGGCGAGAGTGTTTTGTTGCTTCGACGCCAAGCGTTGACGCCCGGCACTCAAGCTCTGGCGGTCAGGTCCGCGGCAGGGTCACGCCGCGCTGACCCATGTACTTGCCACCGCGGTCCTTGTAGGAGATATCGCAGACCTCGTCGGACTCCAGAAACAGCATCTGGGCCACGCCTTCATTGGCGTAGATGCGGGCGGGCAGGTTCGTCGTGTTCGAGAACTCGAGGGTCACGTGTCCTTCCCACTCCGGCTCGAGCGGCGTCACATTGACGATGATGCCGCAGCGGGCGTAGGTGGACTTGCCAAGACAAATCGTCAGTACGCTGCGCGGAATACGAAAATACTCCACGGTGCGAGCCAGGGCGAAGGAGTTCGGCGGAATGACACAGACATCCCCCTTGATATCGACGAAGCTCTTCTCGTCGAAAGCCTTGGGATCGACCACCGCCGAATGAATATTGGTGAAGACCTTGAACTCGTCGGCGCAGCGCACGTCGTAGCCGTAGCTGGAGGTCCCATAGCTGATGACGCGACGATCGTTGACGTAGCGGACCTGATCGGGCTCGAAGGGCTCGATCATGCCGTCGCTCTTGGCCATGCGGCGAATCCACTTGTCGGACTTGATGCTCATGGGACTTCCTCATGGGTCGAATCGAAAACGGGGCCACATGATAGCGGCCCCTTGGGATCACGTCACGATGCGCTTGGCGCATCGCGTGCCTGGGCACTGCCCGCGGCTAGTCGCTGAAGCTGATCGTCGGGCCATCGCCCTGGTCCTGTCCTTCGATCTGCTCGGCGACCTGGCGCGCCATCTCGGCAAATATTGCGGCGACCTCGCCCTCGGGCTCTGCGACGACACTCGGCTTACCGCCATCGACCTGCTCGCGAATACCCATGGACAGCGGCAGACGCCCCATCACGCGAGTGTCGTACTCCGCCGCGATGCGTTCACCGCCACCCTCGCCAAACACCGGCTCGCTATGGCCACACTGTGAACAGGTATGCAGGCTCATGTTCTCGACCACGCCGAGCACAGGCACCTTGACCTTGCGGAACATTTCGATGCCCTTGCGGGCATCCAGCAAGGCGATATCCTGGGGCGTGGTGACGATCACCGCGCCATCCACCGGCACCTTTTGCGCCAGGGTCAGCTGAATATCCCCGGTACCCGGGGGCATGTCGATGAACAGATAGTCCAGGTCGTCCCACTGCGTCTGGTTGAGCATCTGCTGGAAGGCACCGGCCACCATCGGGCCACGCCACACCATGGGCTCGCGGATATCGACCATGAACGCCATCGACATCGCCTGCAGCCCATGGGCCTGCAAGGGAAGGAAACGGTTCTCACCGGCGGCCTGGGGCCGAACGCCCTCGCCGACTCCGAGCATCTGCGCCTGGCTGGGCCCATAAATGTCGGCATCCAGCACCCCGACACGAAACCCTTGCGCCGCCATGGCCAGCGCCAGATTGACGGTCACGGTGGACTTGCCGACGCCGCCCTTGCCGGACGCCACGGCGACGATATGCTTCACCCCTTCGATCACGACTCGCTCCTGTTAGCGCGGATGGGCGCGACACCTGGCCTGCGCCCTTGTATGACGCCGAGTATACGCGGACCACCCCCTGGCCGTTAAGGCAGTGATCACCCTGCGCCGGCCCTGCCCCGAAAAAAACCCCGCCGAGCCTGGGGCTCGACGGGGTTCCTGGTGGCGCTGCCCGGCTCATCTGCGTGGGATCGACGCGGCCGTCTTGCTAAGCCCCCACCGGCGATCCGGGCTCAATGAGCGGGACTACTCCTGAGTCGTGTTGCCAGCACTGCTGCCCTGCTCGACGTCATCGCCATCGCCCATCACCGACGCGGCCGTCTCCTTGAGGCTCTCCACGGCACTCGCGGTAGCGGCCTTCACCCGGTCGGCGGCGGAGCGAGCGGCCTCGGCGGTGTCGGTCGCCACTTCCTGACTCCACTCGCCGGCATCACCGGATGCCTCGTCAGAAGCCTCGTCAGAAGCCTCGCCGGGCGACTGGGCTGCTTCGCTGTCGGCCTCGCTCTTCGCACCGCTATCACCGCCGGCGCCGCCAGAGCTGGACTCGTCCTCCGCCTGAGCCGCCTTGGTTGTCTGCCCCTGTGCGGCCGACGCCGCTCCTTCGTCGGTGCTGCCTTCGTCAGAAGTGCCTTCGTCAGAAGTGCCTTCGTCAGAGGTGGCTTCGTCAGAGGTGGCTTCGTCAGAGGTGGCTTCGTCAGAGGTGGCTTCGTCAGAGGTGGCTTCGTCGGTGCTGCCCTTGGTGTCGGTACCGGATGCACTGGAGGTCGCGGATTCGTCTGCCCCGGAAGCGCCGTGGTTCTTGGCCCAGCCCTCAGCGGCCGCCGAGACCTGGCTATCGGACGCGCTCTGGCTATCAGACGCGCTCTGGCCATCGGACTCGCTCGCGGTGTTCGCTTCGCTCTGGGAGCTGGCCCCCTTCAGGACCGTCGTCTCGCCACTGTCGGACACCACTTCGACGCTTGCCTGACTCGCCCCGGCATCGCCGCCATTCTCGCTCTCGGCATTGCCTTCGCTCTGGGCATCGCCCCCGCTTTGCTGCTCGGCCCGGTTCCCCGAGCCCTGCATGGCGCTCAACGCTGCGGCCGGCAGGGTCGCGCGGTCGAGCTTTTCGAGCTCGCTGCGCCAGGTGTCGACTTCCGAGTTCAGCGTGGTGAGGCGGTCGCTGCGTTGGGTCACCGCCTCTTCCAGCGCGGTCACGGCCTGCTCAAGTTCATCGCGGCGGCTAGCGGCCTGGTCGGCCACCGCCGTCGCCTCTTCGGCTCGGGACTGCGCTTCGCTGCGTTGTTCTTCGGCGTTCGCCAGCGCCTCGTCAAGAGCCGCCTGGGCGTCGGCCATCTTCTGCTCGGCCTCATCACGCTGGCTGGTCAGCTCCGCCACGTCCTGCTCGAGGCCGTCGAGGTTAGCCCGCTTTTCCTCGATGCTCGCTGCCAGTTCCTCGACGCGTCCACCCGCCTCATCGATCTTGCCCTGCAGAGCCTCCACTTCGGCGGTCAGGTTATCGCGGCGCTCGACCAGCCCCTGCTGGCGGCTCTCGACTTCCTCCAGCCGATTGCGAGAAGCGATCAGCTCGGCGTCGAGGCCGGCCTGAACGGCCTGCATTTCCTGCAGGTGAGCCTCCGCCTTGGCGGCCTCTTCCTCGGCACTGGCCTGAGCGGCTTGCGACTGCTCGCGCTGCTCCTTCAGCGAGGCCAACTGCGCCTGCATGTCCTCGATGCTGGTGTCGGCCTCTTGCCACTTGGCGAGGCGCTCCTCGAGGGAGGCGACATTGTCCTGCAGGCTAGCCACGGTGCCATCGAGATTCTCGGCCCGCGACTGGCTGCTGTCCAACTGTTGAGCCAGTGCCTCACGCGCCTCCTCGCTGGAGCTCGCGCCTGACTGGGCGATCAGCGCCCACACCAGACACACCAAGGCCACGCCGGCCAGTCCCTTCGCGCGGTTATCCTTGAAGAATTCCTTCGTGTTGTTCTCGGACATCAGGGCAGTCTCCATTTTGGTCCACTGGTCGGAGCCCGAGCCGGGTCCGCCGTCATGGTGGCTCCAGCATACCCGCTGGAAGGGCCCGGGTCAGTGGGTGCCAGGTCGAGAAAATAGTCTCAGGCGCGCATCGATGCGTCAGGCTCAGGCGTCGACCTTGCCGCGCAGCGCCTTGGCCTGCCCCCGCTTCTTCTTGCCCTCAAGCCGCCGACGCTTGGCCGCTCGGCTCGGCCGGGTGGCACGTCGACTCTTGGGCACCTCGAGGCCTCGCTTCAAGAGAGCCTTGAGGCGAGCCAGGGCATCGAGCCGGTTGCGCTCCTGGGTGCGCTCCGCCTGCGCCTTGATGACCACCACCCCATCCTGGGTGATGCGCTGATCGTTCAACGCCAACAAACGATCCTTGACCTCCTGGGGAAGGCTCGACGACGGAATATCGAAGCGCAGATGGACGGCGGACGCGACCTTGTTGACGTTCTGGCCCCCGGCCCCTTGGGCACGAATAGCGTGGAGCGCTATTTCCTCCTTCGGCACACTGATGTTTCGACTCAACTGCATGGCGCTGTCCTGAAAAAAGTTAGGCGGAAATCACGTTCTCACGGAGTGCCGAGGATCAGTCCCGATCGCCCCCGGAGGGTGGGCGGTGCGACCCGATAGGCGCGATCCCCCGCGCGCTCAGCAAGGCGCGGCGTACCGCCTTGAGCAGTGGATAGGATGCACCGGCGCGACGCGGCGAGCGAAACCACCAGCGCATCCAGCGCTGAAGCGGGCCACGGGCCTTGGCCAGCACCGCCAGCATCTGAACGGCACGGTCGCCCTGATAGTCGTTGCCGTCGAGGCGAAGCACCATGCCTCCATCGAGATCGACACCACGAGCCTTCAACTCGTCCACGATCGGAGCGTCGCTACGGGCATCGACATACTCAAACGATTGCCCCGCCGCGGGCTCGAGGCGCTCCACGAAGCCTCGACACAGCGGACATTCACCATCGAAGACAACAATAGCGGGGTTCACCACGGTCCTCCCACATCTGGCGGCAGAGAATGGTTGATGCCGTGGCTGACGTCGTTATCGTGCGCGCCTGCCACCCGACATCTGTCCAGGCTATCAGGCGGCAAGGCGCCGACGCTGGCGGGAACGAGCCCGCCTCGCGCAATGCGCGAGCGACGGAGGCGCCATCGCCACCGCAGCGTCAAGCCCGCCTGGGTTGCCGGGTTTGACGCCAGTGAGTCAACCCAGCGTATCATGCGGTAACCTTCACGGATGAATCGGCACATGACGGCGACTCGCTGGTACCACCGCACTCTCTTCACCCTGCTGCCGCGTCTGGCGCTGTTCATGCGCCGTGTCGTGGTCAACTTCCTGCACAATCGAGGCATGCTGCTCGCGGGGGGCGTCGGCTTCAATATCCTGCTGTCGACCATTCCGTTGTTCGCCATGATGGTCGTCGCCATGGCCCAGGTGGTGGACGAACAGCAGTTGATCTCGGTCATCGGCATGCAGGCGCGCCACCTGGCGCCCGCCCATGCCGACGTCATGGTCGAGGCGATCCAGGCCTTGCTCAACTCCCGCGACGCCATCGGGCTCTACGGCATTCCCGTGCTGCTGATATTCAGCTCGTTCGCCTTCCGCATGCTCGAAGATGCCCTGGCGCTGATCTTCCACAAGCCCGATGTTGCAGGCCACCGTAGCCTCTGGGTGTCGTTCCTGTTGCCCTACGCCTTCATGCTGGTGCTTAGCATCGCGTTGTTTGCCCTGGCCATGCTGGTCAGCCTGGCGAACACGCTGAATGGACTGTGGATGGCGATCTATGCCCGCCCACTGCCGCTAGCGGTCCTCTCGGAACCGGTGCTCAACCTGGCGAGCTTCCTCGGCGTCTTTTTGCTGTTCAGCGCCATCTACAAGATCCTGCCGGTGGTAAGCATCTCGTTGCGACGGGCCCTGGCCGGCGGCTTCGTCGCGGCTCTGCTATGGGAGGGAGCGCGGTTGGCCCTGGTCTACTATTTCGCCAACCTGTCGCTGGTCAGTGCCGTCTACGGCCCCCTGGCGACGCTGATCGTGATCCTGCTGAGTCTTGAGGTCGGCGCCGTCATCCTGCTGCTCGGCGCCCAGGTGATCGCCGAGCTCGAGCACAACTGCCGCCTGGGCCTACCGTGGCACCAGGACCCCCGGCGCCACGACACCCTCACTAGCGACGATGCGATTCCTCTCCCTTCACGCGACGAATCAGCCCCATCAGCCCGCGACCGCTGATCATGCCCAGCAGGTAGATCACGACCACCAACAGCGCCATGGGCATGGCAATGGTCCAACCGAGCAGTTGCACCTGCACCATCTCGATATTCTGCACCACCAGGATGACCACCAGCGCCAGGATCACCACCTTTACCGCCAACCACACCTTTTCCATCGCTCAGTCTCCTTCTCGCCCGCCGGCTCTGCCGCGGGCATCGGTGGCGTGATACGCCGCTAAAAAATGTGTTGAATCAAGCATTGCGAACCGCGCTATGACGATGGTCGGCGTTCCCGAAGCTGTCAAGTCGGCTTGTCGAGGCAGGCCAGACGAGCGCCGCGGCGCGACCTGAATCATGCGGGGCACGCCACGGCCATTCTCCCAGTGTCGCATCCGCCAACGGTCGCGGGCGCCGAACGCGACAGTCGTGGGTTCCAGAGTCGCCCCCCCGGGGCACGAAGACCGCGGAGCCCGCTAGCTAGAACGTCGACAGTCCTGTGGCTTCCATCAGGCGATAGCGCCAACGTGCCAGCACGCCAGAGGCGTCATCCTGGGCCCAGGCGCGGCTGGTCTGCCGGTCTGGCGGCGACGCCCAGCGCGCATTGAACCAGTGGCTGACCTGGCCCACCACCGCACTCGCCTGTGGCGCCACAAGGCGCAGGCTCGTCTCGAGGTTCAAGTCGTCGAGATTGCGCCGGGTCAGGTTGGCCGAGCCGAGCACCAGCGTCGCCTCGGCGCCGGACGCTGGGCGATGGAGCACGACCTTGCTGTGACACTGCTCGCCATCGACCACACACCAGCGCACCGAGACACCGGCGCGCACCAACTCTTCGGCCACCGGCTGATTGGGCAATCCGCTCTTGGCGAAGCCGAAGGCCTCGCGGTTGGGATCGAGCAAGGCGCGCACCTCGGCGCCCCGCGCCGCCGCGGCCTTGAGCGCCTCGATGATGCCACGGTGGACAACATAGAAGGCCGCGATGTCGATCGTATCGCCCGCTTCCGCCGCGCCCAACGTCTCGAGGATCGCGTCGCGAATCGCCCCTTCGGTCACCAGTTGCAGGCGCGCCGTCGCCGCGTTGGCCGGGGCGCTGTCGGCGTCCTCGTTCGCCCCGACACCGTCCTCTGCGCCACTCCCCGGGAGCGCCACCTCGACGCCGCTCCAGCGTGCCACCGCCGCCTCGGATGCGAGAAGGTCCACCGCCACCGGGCCCTCGAACGCCAGCGCCACATTGCCGTGGCGGCTACTGCCATCGTGAGGGTTGGCCGAGGTGACCAGCCCCGCCCAGGCGTCGCCATGATCCACCACCAGCGTCTTGCGATGATTGGCACGGAAGTTGAGCAGAGAAAGGTAGCTGCGCAGCGTCACCGAGTCGCCACCGAAGGCATTGGGCAGCCAGCCGTCGTCGGCATCGTTGCCGAGTCGATCTATCCCGAGGTGCCACAGCCCCGACCACAGCGGGTTGGAGGCCCTGAGCCGAGACAGATCGGTCGTGACCACCTCGACCCCGGCCTGGCGCAAACGCTCCAGGTGGTCAAGACGCAGGCCGCCGTAGAAGGTATTGAGCGGGTCGGTGATCACCACCGCGGTAAGCTCGGGGTGGCGTTCGCGACTCGCCACCAGGGCATCGGTCAACTGCGCCGCCAAGGGCCGCAGATCGTCGATCTCTTCGCCACCCTGGCCCGCGAGGGTATTGAACAGGAACATGTCGACCACCACCAGGCGCTGGGCCTGGCCGATCATCGCCAGCATCTCATCGAAGATGCGCTGGTCGAGGTGACGATTGCCGTCTTCGTCATACCAGGTTCGGTCGCTGAGAAAGCGCAGCTTGTCGGCTGCCAGGCTCTGGGGCCGCGTGGGCCAGGCCTGCCCCACGGTATCCGGCAGCGGCTTGACGCTCTGCCACACCGCCATCGCGCCCCAGGCGCACAGCAACGCCGCAACGGCCCCCTTTACCCACACCCAGCGCCGCCTACTACGGCGACCATGGCGATTTCTTGTGCGTCCCTGCATGCCGTCATCCTCATTGAGCCTGCGATGAGCATACCGGAACCCCACCACGACGCCGAGTGAGCGTCCTCACCATGGCGGCTTACGCGCCGGCATCGCCACGGCCGTCAAGCGCGCGACGATGGCGGTGACACCGACGAGCCGTCCTGTCGTGCTGCCTGGACCCGGTGGAAGCCCAGGGCTCACCGAGGGACTCGGTGAGCAGGTGTCAGGACAGAGCGAAAGCCGCTCCACAGGCAGCGATGGCGCCGCCGGCCACGCGCAGCACACGGCTATCGCGACGGCCAAGCCACTGGCCGATACCGCGGGCTGCCAGCGTAATCGCGAGGGTGGTCAGGGTGAAGCCCGCCAGGAACAACAGGAAGGACGCATTGGCCGGCATCTCGGTCCCGTGAGCGTGGCCATGGACCAGCAGAAAGGCGAAGACCAGGGTCCCCCCGATGGCTCCGGGCAGACGCACCAGGGTTGCCAGCATGACGCCCGCCAGCAGCACCGACAGCGCGATGGCGTTCTCGACCCCAGGCAACGCGACGCCGGCCACGGCAAGACCCGCCCCGACGATCATGCCAAGCGCCGCAAGCCAGGGTGTAGCGCGCCGTAGCGCCGTGGACTGGCGCAGGCTCCACAGGCCAATGGCGACCATGGCCAAGAGGTGATCGATACCGAACAGCGGGTGGGTCAGGCCCGAGAAGAAGGCGCCGTGTTCGACGCCGTGGCCTGGGTGGGCGACGGCGACGCCGGAGGCGCCGAGCAGCACGAGGGCCAGCGGCAACCGCCGCAGGGATGAGCGAACAGATAAGACACGTTTCATGGCGTTCTCCTTGCCAAGTATGAAAGGGGCGAAGGTCTGAAACCCCGCCCTCAGACGGACATTTCCGTTGTCGCGGGACGTCGCTCCGACAGCATGCCACGGTCGAGGATGAAGGCGATAATGTCCTCGAGGCCGACGCCCTCATAGAGATTGGTGAAGACAAAAGGCCGCTCGCCGCGCATCTTCTTCGAGTCCCGTGCCATGACGTCGAGGCAAGCATGCACCTGCTCGGCGATATCGATCTTGTTGATGATCAAGAGATCCGACTTGGTAATCCCCGGTCCGCCCTTGCGTGGGATCTTGTCGCCTGCCGACACATCGATGACGTAGAGCGTGAGGTCAGACAGCTCCGGGCTGAAGGTCGCCGACAGGTTGTCACCACCGGACTCCACCAGCACCAACTCAAGGCCCGGATGACGCTCCTGCAGCTCATCGATCGCCGCCAGATTCATGGAGGCGTCTTCACGAATGGCGGTGTGCGGGCAGCCCCCCGTTTCGACCCCGAGGATACGATCCGGTGACAACGCCTCATGGTGGGTCAGGAAGTCGGCGTCTTCGCGGGTATAGATATCGTTGGTCACCACGGCGATGTTGTAGTGATCGCGCAGCGCCAGGCACAGCTGCTTCAACAGCGCGGTCTTGCCGGAGCCGACCGGACCACCGACGCCGACGCGCAGGCAATGGGGTTGCACACTGGGCATGGGAAATCTCCTTGATGCCGTTGTCTGGGAAAATCGCGACTCGGGACTCGTCCACTGACGTGGCTACCCTCGCGCTTGCATACATCCACCGCCCCCGGGCGGCGGTAAAAACGTCATGGCCGCGGCCCCGGGCGGCGATAACAACGTCATGGCCGCGGCCCCGGGCGGCGATAACAACGTCATGGCCGCGGCCCCGGGCGGCGATAACAACGTCATGGCCGCGGCCCCGGGCGGCGGTAACAACGTCATGGCCGCGGCCCCGGGCGGCGATAAAAACGTCATGGCCGCGGCCCCGGACGGCGATAAAAACGTCATGGCCGCGGCCCCGGGCGGCGATAGAAGGCAACGCCTTAGCTACGAAACAGCCGCGAGTACTGGGTTTCGTGCAAGGCACTGGCCAGCGCAAGCCCCGGCAATACGGGGCCCAACTCGTCATCCTCCAGCGCCCAGGCGCGCTCAACGGCGCGGCTCAGCGCCGGCCTGAGACGCTCGATCAGCCGCTGAGCGGCGGTGTGCCCCAGCGGCAACGCCTTGCAAGCGGCGGACAGCTGGTTCTCGAGCCACGACCAGGCGAAGCCCAGCATGGCCGACCGGGTATCGACGCCGCGCCCGACCGCCAAGGCCGCGAAGACGGTGACATAGCCCGCCCCTGGCGGAATCGCCGGCGTGTCCGGCAGCAGATCCAGGCTCGTCATCAAGCGCTTGAACGACGCCCCGAGCTGGCTGTCCTCGGCGGCCAGTTCCGCGGTTTCGCGAGTCGCCGCAAGCCAGGCGTCCCAGCCGCTCAGCGCCTCGCCGTCCCCCCGCCGCCAGGCCAGCATCTGGCGCTTGATCAGCGGCAGCTCACAGCGGGTCAGGCCATCGTCGAGCACCCCGGCGAGCCACTCACCAAGCTCGGCTTCACTGCCGACCCAGCCCAGCTCAAAGGTACTCTCGAGCCCCTGTGACCAGGCGAAGGCGCCGATCGGTAGCGCCGGGCTGACCAGCTGCAACAGCCCCAGCAGCGCCAGGTCGTCGCCCTGCCCCTCGACGGGGGGGCACTCAGTGGGCATGGGCGTGGTCGTGGCCGTGGCCGTGGCCGTGGCCGTGGTCGTGGCCGTGGCTATGTCCGCCCGGCGCCATGGCGTAGGCGCCGGGCTCCGGATCAAACGGCGCCTCGTGGTGTTCAAGACTCGCTCCCAGGCGCAGTGCCAGATCCTCCAGCACATGATCCGCTGCAAAGCGCACCCAGCCGCCCTGGGCGTCCTCGCCGAGGGCGAGCGTCACGTGCCGGTTGCCCAGGTGATAGGCCAGCCGTGCCAAGGGCAACCCCGCCACGACCCTGGCCGTGACGACGGCCTCCGACGCCGCCATCACGCGCACTCGAGTGCCGTCCGCGGCGGCCAGGCCCTGCCCATCACGCAGCACCGGGCCGCGGTCGAGAAAGAGCCCGGCACCGCGACCGCTGTCGAGGGTGACCCGCAGTCGCCCCTTGATACGGTCGTCATAGATCAGCGTCAGGGTATCGTCGGCGGCGTCCGGCGCCAGCATCCCGAGACGTTCGGTCAGTTGCAGCAGCGTGGTCATGGGATGTCCTTAAAACAGGTGGTAGCGCTGAGCCAATGGCAATTCGGCCAATGGCTCACAGGTCAACAGTTCACCATCGCAATGCACTTCATAGGTCTGCGGGTCGACGGTCAGTGTCGGGCAGGCGGCATTCAGCTTCATGTCTTTCTTGCGCACCCCGCGCACGTTCTTGCACGCCACCAGGGCGCTGCAAAGGCCCAGGCGCTCGCCTATCCCGGCGTCGATCGCCGCCTGGGACACGAAGCTCACCCGCGTGGCGCTAGCGGCCTTGCCCAGGGCGCCGAACATGGGCCGATAATGCACCGGCTGAGGCGTCGGAATCGAGGCGTTGGGATCGCCCATCGGGGCCATCGCGATCATGCCCCCCTTCAGGATCAGGGCCGGTTTCACGCCGAAGAAGGCCGGGTCCCACAGCACCAGGTCAGCGAGCTTGCCGACTTCCACCGAACCCACCTCATGGGCGATGCCGTGGGTGATCGCCGGGTTGATGGTGTACTTGGCGATATAGCGTTTGGCGCGCAGGTTATCGGCGCCGAGCGCCTGGTCGCCTGGCAGCAGGCCACGCTGGACCTTCATCTTGTGCGCGGTCTGCCAGGTCCGGCAGATGACCTCCCCGACTCGCCCCATGGCCTGGGAATCCGAGGCGATCATCGAGATCACGCCGAGATCGTGCAGGATGTCCTCGGCGGCGATGGTTTCACGCCGAATCCGGGAATCGGCGAAGGCCACGTCCTCGGGAATCCTCGGATCGAGGTGATGACACACCATCAGCATATCGAGGTGCTCATCGACGGTGTTGACGGTATAGGGCCGGGTCGGATTGGTCGACGACGGCAGCACATAGTCCTTGGAGCAGGCGGTGATGATGTCTGGTGCGTGGCCACCGCCGGCGCCCTCGGTGTGATAGGTGTGGATCCCGCGCTCCTTGAACGCCGCCAGGGTATCCTCGACGAAGCCGGACTCGTTGAGGGTGTCGGTGTGGATCGCGATCTGCACGTCGTAGCGCTCGGCCACGCTCAGGCAGGTATCGATGGACGCCGGGGTCGTGCCCCAGTCCTCGTGCAACTTGAGCCCCATGGCGCCGGCCGCAAGCTGGGCCTCGAGGGCCTCCGGCAGGCTGGCGTTGCCCTTGCCGAGCAGACCGATGTTCATCGCCAGGCCGTCGCAGGCCTTGAGCATCTGATGAATGTGCCACTGCCCGGGGGTGCAGGTCGTGGCGTTCGACCCGGTGGCCGGGCCGGTACCGCCGCCAAGCATGGTGGTAATGCCGCTCGCCAGGGCCTCGTCCACCAGCTGCGGACAGATGAAGTGCACATGGGCATCGAGGGCGCCGGCGGTCAGGATCTTGCCTTCCCCCGCGATCACTTCCGTGCCCGGCCCGATCACGATCCCGACGTCAGGCTGGGTATCCGGGTTACCGGCCTTGCCGATGGCGGCGATACGCCCGGCCTTGAGCCCGACGTCGGCCTTGACGATGCCCCACCAGTCGAGGATCAACGCATTGGTGATCACCGTGTCCATCACCGCCTCGTCCAGACGCTGGCTCTGGCCCATGCCGTCACGGATGACCTTGCCGCCGCCGAACTTGACCTCATCACCGTAGTGGGTCGCGTCGCTCTCGACCTCTATCCACAGCTCGGTATCCCCCAGGCGCACGCGATCGCCCACGGTAGGCCCGTACATGTCGGCGTAGGCCTGACGCGAAATTTTCATGGCGTGTCTCCCTTGCGCTGACCGCGGGATTTCCCGGCCGGTGCCGATGCTGGCAACGACACCCCCGCGTCAAGGGCCCCCATCACCTCACCGCGAAAGCCGTAGACGTGGCGACGTCCGACGAAGGGAATCAGGGTCACCTCGCGCGACTGGCCGGGCTCGAAGCGAATCGCGGTGCCCGCCGCCACGTCCAGGCGCTGCCCACGCGCCAGCGCTCGGTCGAAGACGAGCGCCGGATTGGCCTCGGCAAAATGGTAGTGAGAGCCGATCTGGATCGGCCGATCGCCGGTGTTGGCGACCTCCAGAGTGGTTCTGGCGCGCCCTTCGCACAGCGCGATCTCACCCGCCTTGAGCTGATACTCACCGGGAATCATCGGCCTCTCCCTGTTGGTGTCTCGAGCATGGACCCGAGCATGGACTCGAGCGTGGACCCAAGTGCTGGGGCACAGTGATGCTGGATGTCGGGGGCCGGCAACGGGCCAGCACACCGCCGTAGCCGCGGGTAGCTAGCCGGCCCCACGGGGCGGACCGACGGCGCCAGAGCGCGCTCATGTGATCGGAGCATGCACGGTGACCAGCTTGGTTCCATCGGTGAAGGTGGCCTCGACCTGAACCTCGTCGATCATCTCGGCGACCCCCTCCATGACGTCATCGCGCCCGAGGATCCGCCGTCCCTCGCTCATCATGTCGGCCACCGAACGCCCGTCCCGGGCACCCTCCATGATCTCGCAGCTGATCAAGGCCACGGCCTCCGGATAGTTCAGCTTCAGCCCCCGTGCCCGGCGCCGCTCGGCGAGCAGTCCGGCGGTGAACAGCAGCAGCTTGTCCTTGTCTCTCGGCGTCAGCTCCATGGCGGCGCTCCCCTGTCGATGTAAACGTTCGTCGTGCGATGAGATGCTGGGGCCGGATCGATTCTCCGAGGGCTCGTCCCTCGGGCACGACCGCCTGGCGCGGCGCTCGATGGGCCCTGCGCTGGCGTCGGTGGCCCATCAGGTGAACCAGATTCTCGGCGGACTCGGCGCACAGCCGTTGAGCCTCGGGCGAAGTACCTCCCATGCCTGCTGACACAGCTGCCAGGCCTCGCTGCGCGACGCGCCCAGGTAGCGCAGCAGCAGCACCTGGTGGCGCAGCGTTGCCGCCCACCGCGGCGACGCCGGCAACGCATCGCGCAGCTGTGCGATGGCCCCCGCGCCATCGTCGAGCCCAACGGCCCAGAGCGTGGCCTGGACCGGCTGGCCGCCCTGCCCCCAGCGCCCGGCAAAGCGCGGATGCGCCGGATCCAACGGCTGGCGTTCGATCCACAGCGGGCGTCCATCCCGGGTCAGGCGAAAGCGTTGCTCCAGATGCCCACTGACGAACGGCAGCTGGCTGGCCGGGCGGCCAAGGGCCAGCAGCTCCCACCCGAGACACCGCGCGCCACCTTGCAGCGCTATCTCCGTGGTCTGGCAGCCGCGAGAGCCATCGAAGGCGATCGTCTCCTGGGGCAGCCACTCGAGCACGCCCTGATCCTCCACCGTCAATCGGGTGTGCTGCTCCCAGGCCACGCCATGCCGATCCGCGCGATAGAGCTTATTGGCGGCAGGCGTCGTGATCAGAGCATGGGCCGCGGCTTGCACACCGACATCGATCGCCAGGGCATCGCCGCTGACGAGCCCCCCCGGTGGGTGCAGCAGATACACATGGCAACTGCCATCACGCCCCTCGGGATAGAAGGGCCGCTGCACCCGAAGCGGGCCTCGGTGCTCGACATCGCGCAGCCGCGTGACGCCTTGGCCGGCGACCAACCCGAGTCGCAATGACGCTTCCCAGCGGCGCAGCCGGTCGAAGCGATGGCCCGACGCATTGACGACGGTGCAAGGCGGTTCTAGGGCGGACATGGGACTCCAGGGTCGGCGCGAGTATTGGATAGCAAAGGCCGTGCAGGGCACGTCACGCAGATGTTCGTGAGCCTCGATCTGCACCACGACCTGGCGCTCGGTCACCGCATCAAGCATTCGCTCCCTGACAGTGCAAGGCCTGTACCAAACCGGCGCATACCGATAATAAACAGTTGAATTTCAATGGATTAATGATGACAAAAGTCGATACAGTCGGGTATACGAGCGGTCCGCGAGGCGCAAAAAAGGTGCATCGAGGCCCTCGATGCACCAGATTCACCCACGCCCGACATCACACCGTGAGGTGGCGCTTGACCAGTTCATCGTCGAGACCGGCGATGGCGCCATGGGCCACGCGCCGTCCGCGATCGACGATCGCAAAATGGTCGGCATAGCGTCTGGCGAAGGGCAGCTTCTGCTCCACCAGCAGCACCGTCAGGCCGTCATCGGCGATCAAGCGCCGAATGACCTCGCCGATCTGGGTGACGATATTCGGCTGGATGCCCTCTCCCGGTTCGTCGAGGATCAGCAGCGTCGGCGCAAGCACCAGGGCGCGCCCAATGGCCAGTTGCTGCTGCTGCCCCCCGGAAAGATCGCCCCCGCGACGCTGGCGCATCTCCTTGAGTACCGGAAACAGCTCATAGACCCGCTGTGGCACGCGCTTGAGCCCATCGCCACGGGCGGCGAGCCCGGTGCGCAGGTTCTCTTCCACCGTCAAAAGCGGAAAGATCTGGCGCCCCTGAGGTACATAGCCGATGCCCAGCCGCGAGCGATCTTCGAGCCGCACACGACCAAGCTCCACGCCGCCATCCTGGGCCTTGGCCCTTGCGCCGCGGGTGGCCGGGCCTTGGGCATAGCGCATCTCACCGCCGCTGACCCCGACCTCTCCCATGATCGCCTTCATCAGGGTCGTCTTGCCGACGCCGTTGCGTCCGAGCACGCAGGTGCAAGCGGCCCGTGGCACTTCCAGGTCGAGATCCCACAGCGTATGGCTCTCGCCGTAGGACTGGTTGAGTCGTGAAATGCTGAGCATCAGGCCGCCTCCTCGTCGCCACCCAGGTAGACCTCGACCACTCGAGGGTCGCTCGCCACCTGGTCCATGCTGCCCTCGGCCAGCACACTACCCTGGTGCAGCACCGTAACGGTGCGAGCGATGGACCGCACGAAACCCATATCATGCTCGACCACGACCACCGAGTGCTTACCGGCAAGCCCGGTCAGAAGCTCCGCGGTGCGCGCCATCTCCTGCTCGGTCATGCCCGCCACCGGCTCATCCACCAGCAGCAGGCGTGGGCGCTGCATCAACAGCATGCCGATCTCGAGCCACTGCTTCTGGCCGTGGGATAAAATCCCCGCCGGGCGCCGCGCCTGGCCCTTCAGGCCAATGGTCGAAAGCACCTCGTCGATGCGGTCGTTGACCTCGCCGGACAGACGCGCCGTCAACGACGGCCACAGGCTCTTGTCACAGGCCATCGACAGCTCCAGGTTCTCGAACACGCTGAGCGCCTCGAACACGGTGGGCTTCTGGAACTTGCGCCCGATGCCGAGTCGAGCGATCTCGGGCTCGTTACGGGTCAGCAGGTCATGGCGACTGCCGAACCAGACGCTGCCGCTGTCCGGGCGGGTCTTGCCGGTGATGATGTCCATCATGGTGGTCTTGCCGGCGCCGTTGGGGCCGATGATGCAGCGCAGCTCGCCATCGTCGATGGTCAGGCTCAGGTCATTGATGGCCTTGAAACCATCGAAACTGACCGAGACATCCTCGAGATAGAGAATCGGGCCGTGGCGCACGTCCACCGGCGAGACCTCGGGCACCAGAAAGTCGAAGACACGGTCACGATCGATCATGTTGTGAAAGAAGCTCATGTGCTGGCCTCCGTGGACAATTGAGAGGAACTCGCCCCGGCGTCGTCGTCTCTGGCATCGCGTCGACGACGGCCGACACGGTTGGCGAAGAGCCCGGCACCCCCTTGGGGAAGCAGCACCGTGACCAGAACAAAGAGCGCCCCGAGGGCGAACAGCCACGCCTCCGGCATCACCCCGGTAAACACGCTCTTGGCGTAGTTGACGGCAATGGCACCCATCACGGCGCCATAGAGCGTCGCCCGACCACCGAGGGCCACCCACACCACCACCTCGATGGAAAACAGGGGCGAGAACTCGCTGGGATTGATGATCCCGACCTGGGGGACGTACAAGGCCCCCGCGACACCGGCCAGCATCGCCGACACGACGAACACGAAAAGCTGAAAGCGCTCTACCCGGTAACCGAGAAAGCGGGTACGCGCCTCGGCGTCACGCACCGCAACGCAGACCCGACCGAGCTTGCTGGCGACGATGGCGCGACACAGCACGAATCCCAGCGCCAGGGCCACGCCGGAGGCGATGAACAGGCCCAGGCGCGTGGCGTCCGACGCCAGGTCAAAGCCCAGCAACTCCTTGAAATCCGTCAACCCATTGTTGCCGCCGAAGCCCATCTCATTGCGAAAGAACGCCAGCATCAGGGCGAAGGTCAACGCCTGGGTGATGATCGACAGGTAGACGCCGGTGACACGCGAGCGAAACGCCAGAAAGCCGAACACCAGCGCCAACAGGCCCGGGGCCAGCAACACCATCACGAAGGCGAAGCCGGCGATGTCGAAGCCCTGCCAAAACCACGGCAGACGGTCCCAGTCCAGAAAGACCATGAAGTCCGGGAGCAGCGGATCGCCATAGACACCACGATCGCCGATCTGGCGCATCAGATACATGCCCATGGCATAGCCACCGAGGGCAAAGAAGGCGCCGTGCCCCAGGCTCAGGATGCCGAGGTACCCCCAGACCAGATCCACCGCCACCGCCAGCAGGGCGTAACAGAGGTACTTGCCCAGCAAGGTAACGGTATAAGTAGACACATGCAGGCTGTGTCCTTCCGGCACGACCAGGTTGGCCACGGTCACCAGCGCCAGGGCGGCGCCCAGCACGCCCAGGAAGATCAACGACGATCGCTCGTAGAACGGCCGAGCCAGCCACATTCTCGTCGACTGCATGGCTTAGCCCTCCGCCGCGCGGCCCTTCTGGGGAAAGAGTCCCCGCGGGCGTTTTTGGATAAACAGGATGATGAACACCAGCACCATGATCTTGGCCAGCACCGCACCGGCCCAGGGTTCCAGCACCTGGTTGATGACGCCAAGCGAAAGCCCAGCCACCAGGGTGCCCCAAAGATTGCCGACCCCACCGAATACCACCACCATGAAGGAGTCGATGATGTAGTTCTGGCCGAGATTCGGCCCGACGTTGGTGAGCTGCGACAGCGCCACCCCGGCTAACCCGGCAACGCCGGAGCCCAGGGCAAAGGTCAGAATGTCGACCCGGGTCGCGCGAATCCCCATCGCGCGCGCCATGGCGCGGTTCTGGGTGACGGCCCTCACCTCCAGCCCCAGGCGGGTGCGTCGCATCACCAGCATCAGGGCGGCGAACACCAGCAGCGCAAAGCCCAGTACATAGAGCCGGTTCAGGGTCAGGGACAGCGCCTCGTTCACCATCAGCGAGCCACTCATCCACTCGGGGGTCACCACGCTGCGGTTGAGCGGCGAGACCACCGTGCGCACCAACTGTTGCAGGATCAGGCTGACGCCAAAGGTCGCCAGCAGTGTCTCCAGTGGGCGCCCCTTGAGGAACTGAATGACACTGCGTTCGATGGCGACCCCGGCCAATGCCGCCACCCCAAATCCCGCCGGAATCGACAGGATCAGGGCGAGCCCGGGCTGGCCGGGAAGAAGCTGCTGCATGCCCCAGGTGGTATAGGCCCCGAGCATGATCAGCTCGCCGTGGGCCATGTTGATCACCCCCATGACGCCGAAGGTGATGGCAAGCCCGATGGCGGCGAGCACCAGCACCGAACCCAGCGACAAGCCGAAGTACAGCGTCTCGACACCACGGTTGATCTTGAGCATCTGGTCGATGTCGGCCAGGGCGCTGGCGGCCGCCTCGGCGAGGACGGCATCGTCGCTGCGCGTCGCCTGAGTCAGGGCAGCACGCGCCTCGCCATTGAGGCTCCCGGCGAGCGCCTCGACGCTCGCCACATCGCCCTGCTCGAGGCGATAGATTGCCAGCGCCTGCTCCAGCAGCCGCGTGACCTCGCTATCGTCCTGAGTATCGCTCTGGGCGTTGTCCTGGGGTTCGTTCTGGGATTCGCCCTGGGCGTTGTCCTGGGGATCGCTCTGCCCTTGGGCGACAAGCGCTTCGAGGGGCGCAACCATCTCGGCGTCCACCTCACCGAGCATCTTGCGCGCTGCGGCCAGGCGGGCCTGTCGGTCCGCGACGCGCAGATCGAGAAGCGCCAGCGTGCTGTCCAGATAACCTCTTAAAGCGTTGTTGATGGTGATTCTGTCCAGATCACGACGCGACGCCTCGCCGCTCTCATCGAGACTCAGGGCGTCCGCTACCGGCCAGTTGCGTCCGCGGTTGGCCAGCACGATGACGAAGTCGCCACTGTCCTTGCGCCGCTGCAGCTTGCCGTCGGCCAGGGTCTCCAACCAGCGCCGCGCGCGCGTATCGCCGCTGGCGACGATGGCATCGATGGCCGCTTCCTTGCCGCGGTAGTTGGCCTCGGCCAGCTCGTCGAGCAAGACCCAGCCGGGGTCGGAGCGATCCTGGCCAGGGCCCTCGGGCGAGCTCTCGCCCTGGGCGTGGGCCACCCAAGGCAAGCATAGGCACAGAGCGACAAGGCCTGCGCAGAACCAGGCGACGAGGCGCCCCGGAGGTCGAATCCTCATGGCGATATCCTGTAGAGGCGCCGAGCGTCAACGGCCATAGGCAAGGCCCTGGCGGCACGGCGAGGAAAGGTGAGAGGCGTGTGACTCGCCAGATAGGTCGTACCAAACGCGGTTTGGAGGAGCACTCGTCGGCGTAACGTCGACGCGAATGCCCCATGGCAGCCTGAGCGCCTAAAGCCTACGCCTCGAGCCTACGCCGGGCAGGCCGCGCCGAGCAGTCGGGCCGAGCCGCGCCGGCGTGCGCGGTCCGACCGTGATCCGACAGCGTGTCGATCTGCCCTGGGGCTAGCCCGTGGGCAGACGACGAGATCATGGCGCGCTGGCGATCTCTGAACCGGCCCCACAACGGCCTTCCACGACGTTGTAGTTGCCGCATTCCATGGGCTTGCGCCAATCGGCGATCAGGTCGCGGGAGCCCTCGAGGTAGTCGGACCAGGCATCGCCTGCCACCGTGGAGGGCGTCTCCCACACCACCGAGAACTGGCCGTTGTCCTGGATCTCGCCGATCAGCACCGGCTTGGTGATGTGATGATTGGGCATCATGGTGGCGTAGCCACCGGTCAGATTAGGCACGCTGACCCCGATGATGGCGTCCTTGACCGCGTCGACCTCGGGGGTACCCGCCTTGGTGACCGCCTCCGCCCACATGTTGAAGCCGATGTAATGGGCTTCCATCGGGTCGTTGGTCACGGCGTTGTCATCACCGGTGTAGTCATACCAGGCGTCGATGAAGTCGTAGTTGGCGTCGTCGTCCACACTCATGAAGTAGTTCCAGGCGGCGAGGTGCCCGACCAGCGGCGCCGTGTCGATTCCCGACAGCTCCTGCTCGCCCACCGAGAACGCCACGACCGGGAGATCCGCCGCATCGATGCCCTGGTTGGCCAGTTCACGATAGAACGGCACGTTGGCATCGCCATTGATGGTCGAGACCACCGCGGTCTTCTTGCCGGCCGAGCCGAACTCCTTGATCTCGGAGACGATGTTCTGCCAATCGGAATGCCCGAAGGGGGTGTAGTTGACCATGATGTCCTCGTCCGCCACACCGTTTGATGTGAGGTAGGCCTCGAGGATCTTGTTGGTGGTGCGCGGATAAACATAGTCCGTTCCGGCGAGCACCCAGCGTTCCACGCCGATCTCATTGATCAGGTAGTCGACCGCCGGAATGGCCTGCTGGTTGGGCGCGGCACCGGTATAAAAGACGTTCTCCGACGATTCTTCGCCTTCGTACTGCACCGGATAGAACAGCAGCCCATTGAGCTCCTCGACCACCGGCAGCACCGACTTGCGCGATACCGAGGTCCAGTTACCGAAGATCACGTCGACCTCGTCCTGGGCCAGCAGCTCCCTGGCCTTCTCGGCAAACAATGGCCAGTTGGACGCCGGGTCCACCACCACCGGCTCGAGCTGACGCCCGAGCAGGCCGCCCTCTTCATTCTGCTGCTCGATGAGCATCAGCATGGTGTCCTTGAGCGTCGATTCGCTGATCGCCATGGTGCCGGACAGCGAGTGCAGGATACCGACCCTGATCGGGTCCTCCTGGGCCAGCGCAGGCGCACCGAAGGCAAGCGTCAGAGCGGAAAGCGTCAGACAGGAGCCGGCCTTGAATGAGCGCAGCGACGGGTACGACGAGCAGAGGGAGCGATGCATCGGAAACCTCCAGGGTTGCCTTTGTTATTGAAGACGACGGTGGCGATGGCGATGGCTCGGCCGCTGCCACTGCGGGCAGTCGGTGCCAAGGCCCGACACCTTGTCGGGTCCAGCGAAGAAGAACGCCTGGCGCGTCCTCCATCAATAACAAAGCAAGCGGCGTGCCAATCCTCGCCCTGCGGCTTATGTGCGGCGTCTGTGCGGCTATGCACCAGCGACGTGCTCGCTCGCCGTGCATCGATGCACCATCCGGCCACCGCGACAGCTGCATGACCGAAGATCGCGCACCAAACTAGGGCGCCAGCGGCACCTCCGCGACGCCAGACCAGGTGGTTACCTGTGGTTTTCCAGCGCAGAGCACGACGGCGTCCGGCTCAGGTCACCAGGGAGAGCTTCATGGTCAAATCCGTATCCCAGACGTCTCCCATCTGAAACCGATGGGTGCCGATCTCGACAAAACCCTGTGCACGATAGAAACCGATGGCCGGGTGATTATTTTCCCATACCCCCAGCCACAGAAACTCCTTGTGCATGGCCTCAGCCACACTCCGCGCCTTGTCGAACAGCACGCGCCCGAGGCCCCGTCCCTGCGCCGCTCGTGACAGATAGATTCGTTCCACTTCGAGTCCATCGCCGACGTGGCTTGCGGTCTGCGCGTCGCCCCAGTTGAGCTTCAGATATCCCCCACAGCGTTCCTCGACCGTCAGAATCCAGAACACCGAGCTGTTGCTGGCCAGCTCCTGACGCAGCTTGTCAACGGCAAAGGCCGCGTCGACATAGATGGCCATGGTCTCTGCCGAGTAGTGCGCGGCGAAGGTCTCACGAAAGGTCGTCTCGCCGATCGCCCCCAGGGTGTGGGCATCGGCGATAGACGCCTGTCTAAGCGTGTAATCCATACAACCTCCGGCTACTGGCCATCACCACGACAGTCTTCATGCTGTGAATGTACTCAAGCGGTTTGCCCCGCGGCAAGGCCAGGCCCTTGGCGCCTGGCGGCGGACACCGGCGATACAAGACGCCACAGCCACGGCGGACCTATCGCTGACCACCTATCGCTGACCACCTATCCTGACCACCTATCCTGCCCGTATCCGCCGTGGCAAGCATCGAACTCGTGAAAAGTCGCTCGGCTTCCTACGCTTGTTGGCGGGCCTTTCAAGACCCAAGACCGGCTGCGAGCCGCGAGCCCGATAAGCAAGCACCGTTGCCTAGCCCATCGGCAGCGCCGCCACAGCAGGTTACCGGCGACGAACCCTCAAGGGAGTCACGCGAATGGATTGCGCCACATCTCGTTCTCTAGCCGTCAGGCTGTTGCTGGTGGGCACCCTCACCCCGCTCGCCGCAGCGGCCGACGACATCACGGTCAGCCTAGATAGCGTCACCAACCTGGCCGCCACCCTGTCGGCCGATGGCAAGACCATCGTCTTCGACGCACAGGGCGTGCTATGGAAGGTGCCATCTAGCGGCGGCAAGGCACAGCAACTGTCCGACCTGACCCTCGGCGCCGCCCGCCCCGACTACTCGCCTGGCGGTGATCTGATCGCCGTCCAGTCCTATCGCGAAGGCACCTTCGATATCTGGACGCTAAAGCCCGATGGCAGCGAGCTGACCCAATGGACCGAAGGCCCCTGGGACGAACGCGAACCGACGATATCGCCGGACGGACAGCATATCGCCTTCGTCTCCGACCGCAGCGGCAGCTACGATGTCTGGTCCCTGGCGCTGGCCAGTGGCGAGCTGACCCAGTGGACCGACTCCCCCGGTCAGGAGGCATACCCGACCTGGTCGCCGGACGGAGCCGAGATCGCCTACGTCGTCGACGGCAAGCGCATCGACGCCGTCAGCGCGACAGCAGAGTCGCGGGTACTGATCGACGCCATCGATGGGACCGCCTACAGTCCCTCTTGGCGGGCCGCCACGGGGACCGGTGACGGCGATACCGATGCGGCGAGTAACATCAGCTGGGTCAGGCTGCGCCCCGGCCAGACCGATCTGATGCTCGGCGCCGAGGTGGCGCTGAGCGGCCACGACGTCTTCCCCTTCCGCGCCCAATGGCAAGCCGATGGCACGGCCCTGATCACCGCCGATGGCGGCCTTCAGCGCTGGACACCGGGTAGCGACGCCTTGATGCCGGTGCCCTTCAGCGCCGAGCTGTCGTTCCCGCGCCAAGATACCGCACCGCGGGGACGCGACTTCGATAGTCGCGCCCCACGCCCGGTCAAAGGCATCGTGACCCCGGCGCTGGCCCCTGACGGGACCCGCATCGCCTTCGCCGCGCTCAACGACCTGTGGCTGATGCCCCTCGGCGAAGAGCCCCATCGCCTTACCGATGATACCTACTACGAATCGGACCCCGCCTGGAGCCGCGACGGCAGCCGTCTGGCCTATATCAGTGATAGCGCCGGCTCCCTCGATGTGTGGGTTCTGGATCTCGAGAGCGGGTTGAAGACACGCCTGACGACCGACGACGGCGCAGAGCTCTATCCGGCCTGGTCGCCGGACGGCGCCACTCTGGCCTACCAGACCGAACTCGGCGAAACCCGCCTGGTCGACGTGGCCAGCGGCCAGACACGCCCCCTGGTCGAGGCTCTCTTTCAGCCCGGCCGAGCCAGCTGGTCCGCCGATGGTCGCTACCTGGCGCTGGCAGCCGTGAGCCCCTACACCAGCCGGTTTCGTGAAGGCACCAGCCAGATCCTGATGGTCGAGGTGGCGACCGGCGACCAGCGCTTTATCCCCGTCGCCGAGCACAAGTCCATCACCATCCGCGCCGACGCCGGCCCGATCTGGTCACCCGATGGCCGTCACCTGGCCTTCGTCATGGACGGCTACCTGCACACCCTGGCGGTTGACCCGGACGGCTCGCCGACGGGCGAGCCCGTGGCCGTGACCGAGGCCTTAGCCGACTCCCCCACCTGGAGCGGTGACTCACGCAAGCTCGCCTATCTCAACAACGGCACGCTCGAGATCCTCGATCTCGCCGCGGGCACCTCGACGCCGGTGCCGTTGACACTGAACTGGCGGCCGGAGGCGCCCAGGACGGCGATCGTGCATGCCGGCCGGCTGTGGGATGGCGCCTCGCCAACGGTGAGAGAGAACATGGACCTGATCGTGGCCAACGGCCGACTCGTGCGCATCGAGCCGCACGACGAGACCAACCACGCGGGGAACGTCATCGACGCCGCCGATGGCACCGTCATCCCGGGCCTGATCGAAGCCCATACGCACCAATCCTGGGGCAACCATACGTTCGGCTTCGGCGCCCGCCAGGGACGCCTGCTGCTGTCGATGGGGATCACTACCACCCGCTCCGTGGGCGAACTGGCGTATCGCGCCGTCGCCGATCGCGAGGCGCTGGCCTCGGGCGAGCGCGTCGGCCCCCGCTACTTCACCGCCGGCGGCCCCCTGGATGGCGCGCGAATCTACTACAACGCCATGCGCCCGGTCGCCGATGAACGCCAGCTCGACCTGGAACTGGCACGCGCCAGCGCCCTGGACCTCGATGTCCTCAAGACCTATGTGCGCCTGAAGCCGGCCTTCATGGAACGCGTGGCGCGTTACGGCAATCGCCACGGCCTGCCCACCTACTCCCACTTTCTGGCGCCGGGCATCTATCTGGGCCAGGACGGCACCACTCACCTGGGTGCCACGGAGAGGCTCGACTACTCGCGCATTTCCTCACTTACCGGCAAGACCTACGACGATGTCATCGACCTTTTCTCCGCGGGTGAAAAATCGGTGATCTCAACCTTCTTCATCACCGAGCCCAGCCTCTTTGACGCCAGTGCCATCACCGAGGACAACCGGGTGCAAACCCTGCTGCCGGTCAACGAACGGCGTAAGCTCGCGGATGCGCGGGACAATCCTCCCAACGCCGACGGCTCCACGTACCTTGCCGGAATTCTCGATAACCCGGCGACCTTCGCCGCCATTCTGCGCGGCGGTGGCCGCGTACTGGCCGGTACCGATAGCCCGCTCGACTACGTCGGCATCGGCTTGCACAGCAATCTGCGCTGGCTGGCCTCCCAAGGCGGTCTGTCGCCTTTCGACACCCTGCGCACGACGACCAGCCTGGCGGCGCAGGAACTCGGCGTGGGCGACGACCTCGGCACCCTCGAGGTCGGCAAGCTCGCCGATATGGTGATCGTCGACGGACGACCAGACGAGTCGGTCAACGACCTGATCGATGTCCAGTCCGTCATCAAGGGAGGACGGCTCTACCGGATCGATGACTTGCTCGCCCCCTTCGCCCGGTGACGGAGCGATTGTCCCCGGTTCAGGGGGCTCACCGTCGGTGACCGACGACCCGATCAACGCCACAAAAAATGGGCACCCAATGGGTGCCCAAGCAAGTGATGACCTGGCCGTTCCGGCCCGGGTCAGCCACAGGGGTCGTCGGTCGCCGGTTCAGTCACCCGGCGTGGTGTGACTCGCCGCTGTCTTGGCCTGCATGCGCTTGCGCAGGATCGGACCGACGATATACGGCAGGATCAGGCCGATGATGGCGAACGCCCACAGGCCGATGGCCAGGCCGCTGCCCCACAGGATGGTCCAGTCGCCGTCGGAGATGTCCATGGCGTGGCGCAGGTTCTTCTCCATCTCCGGACCGAGCAACAGGCCCAGGATCACCGGCACCAGCGGTATCTCCAGCTTGCGCAGCAGATAGCCACCGACGCCGAAGGCGACCATGAAGTACAGATCGAAGGTGGTGTTGCTGATCGAGTAGATGCCGACGAAGGCCACCATGGTCACGATCGGCAACAGGAACATCGGCGGCACCGACAGCAGCTTGACGAAGATTCCCACCATCGGAATGTTCAACAGCAGCAGCAGGAAGTTACCGATCAGCAGTGCCGCGATCACCCCCCAGACGATGTCCGCATGCTGGGTGAACATCAGCGGGCCCGGCGTGATGTTGAGCGAGATCAACAGCGCCAGCAGCACCGCGGTGGTGCCACTGCCCGGCACGCCCAGGGTCAGCATCGGCACCAGGGCACCGCTGGAGGCGCCGTTGTTACCAGCCTCGGGGGCGGCAACACCGCGCGGATCGCCTTCACCGAAGTGGCCCTTGCTACCAAGCACCTTCTTTTCCAGGGTATAGCTGATGAAGCTGCCAAGCGATGCCCCGGCGCCGGGCAAGACGCCGGCGACGAAGCCGAGCACACCACCCCGGATGCTGGTTGGCATGATCGCCTTGATGTCCTTCCACGACAGCTTCAACTTGTTGACGGTGATGGTCTTGTGGCCCTTGCCGGCACGGTCCTCGATGAAGAACAGCAGCTCAGAGATGGCGAACAGGCCGACGATGGCGATGATGAAATCGACGCCCTCGAACAGCTCAAGCACGCCGAAGGTGTAGCGCTGCACGCCGGTACTATCGATGCCGACGGTGGCGATCATCAGGCCGATACAGGCCGCGACCACGGTCTTCATCGGGTTCTTGCCGGTAATCCCCCCCAAAGTCGCGAAGGCCAGCAGGAAGAGCGCGAAGTACTCCGCCGGTCCGAAGGTCAGGGCGAAATCGGCCAGAATCGGCGCCAGCAGGATCAAGCCCACCGTGGCGATCAGGCTACCCATGAACGAGGCCACGGCGGAGATCGCCAGTGCCTCGGCGGCCTTGCCCTTCTGGGCCATGGGGTAGCCGTCCAGGCAGGTCATCATCGCCGGCTCGTCACCGGGGATATTGAGCAGGATCGACGAGATGCGTCCGCCATACATGGCGCCGGCGTAGACCGCCGTGAGCATGATCAGCGCCGTTTCCGGCTTCAGCCCCAGGGTGAAGGCCAGCGGGATCAGGATGGCGACGCCATTGGCCGGACCGAGCCCCGGCAGCGCGCCGATCAAGGTACCCAGGAAGGCCCCCATCAGCGCAAACATCAGGTTTTCCGGGGCGAGGGCCACCCCGAAACCATCGATCAGATAACCGAGCGTTTCCATCAGTCCACCTCCAGGAAGGACAGCAGACCCAACGGCAGTTGCAGGTCCAGCAAGAAGTTGAAGATGACGAACACCACCACACCCGACAGCGCCCCGGTGACGAAGGCCTTGAGCGGCCGAGCGCCCATCCGCCAGCACAAGGTACCCACCGCGAACGTCGTGCTGACGATGAAGCCGAGTGGCTCGAGCAGGCCGGCGTAGAGAGCCAGCACGATCACCGCCACGACCAACTCGACACCGGTCCGGCTCCAGGGCCAGGCATTATCAGGATCCGGGCGCACCACCATGTAGAGGCTCGACAACGTGAGCACCACGGCGAGCAGCTGGGGGAAGGTTTCGGGACCGACCACCTCGGTCCCGCCGAAGGGCTCCGGGAACTGGGTAGCGGCCCAGCCGTACGCGACGGCCAGGACGATCATCAGGACCCCGAAGATGCGGTCGTTGAAGAAGCTCATTCCTGAATCAGCCCGATATCTTTGGACAGCTGGTTGATGTCATCGATCTGGTCGGTGACAAAGGTCTCGAACTCACCGGCGCTCATGTGGAACGGCATCAGGCCATTGCTCTGCATGACATCCTTCCACTCCTGGCTCTCGTAGATGGTGTCCATGGCATCGACCCAGTACTGCTTGGCTTCGTCGGAGATGTCCGCCGGCATGTAGAAACCGCGCCAGTTCGGACCGACGGCATCGATACCCTGCTCCTTGGCGGTGGGGATCTCACTGAACTCGCCGGGCAGGCGCTCGTCGGACAGCACCGCGACCACACGCAGATCGCCAGATTCCATGAAGCCTTGCGCCTCGGTGATATCACCGGTGAAGGCATCGACGTGGCCACCCACCACCTGGGTCATGGCCTCACCGCCGTTGTTGTACGACAGGTAAGGAATGCGCGGGAGGTTCTCGACACCGGCCGCCTGGGCAGCGATCAGCACCTTGAGGTGATCCCAGCCACCCTTGGCACTGCCGCCGGCGAACTTCACTGCACGCGGGTCTTCCTTGATCGCATCCATCACGTCGTTGAGGGTCTGGTAGTCGGAGTCCGCGGCGACAGCAATCACCCCGTAGTCGGCGCCCAACGCCCCGACCCAGTTGACCATGTCGGCGGTCATGCCAGGGAACTGGCCCTGAGCCAGGCGCGTCGTGGTCGCGGTGGAGGCCGCCACCAGCAGCTGGTCGTCGCCGGCACGCTTGCTGACCGTGTGGGCGTACGCCACACCGCCGCCTGCACCGGCCATGTTCACGGTCTGTACGCCGCGCGGCACCAGGTCGAGATCCTCGAGCACGGTGCCGACACTGCGGCAGGTAAAGTCCCAGCCACCGCCCGGATCGGCGGGGGCCAGACACTCCACCTTGCCTTCCGGCTCGAAGGCGTGAGCGGCGCTCGCCGAAGTGGCGATAGCGGCAATGGCAATCAATTTGAGCGGCGTTTGCAAAGACATGGAGATGTCCCCTGTTGTTATGAATCAGCGGCGGAACTACGAGGATCGACACGACCCTGTACCCAGCGATGGTTTCAACGAATCTGTTCTCGGTGACACATCGCGACTTGTCGGAACCTTGCGCTTACCTTACAATTCTGTAAGGCAGAACGTCGTTCCCTTAGATGGAAAGCTAATCGTCTCTCCGGAGGGGGTCAACGCGTTGATGCACAATTCCGACCAAAGTTGAATGCCACCGACCACGGCTCGCGGGAACGCGGCTAGCCCCTCTCCGGCACGGTCTTTCCCCACTCACAGCGCGAGAAACGCCCATGGCCCAGGATCGTGTAGAGGCCGTCGAACGGGCCCTGACCGTTCTTGACGTTTTCGATTCACCACAGGAAAGTTTTAGCCTGGCGGAGCTCGCCGAGGCGACGGGCTACTACAAGAGCACCCTGCTGAGGCTGATGGCCTCCCTGGAGCGCTACGACTACACCCAGCGCGGAGAGGACGGCCGCTGGCGGCTGGGTACCTCGCCGGTGCGCCTGGCCAGGCGCCACTTGCCCAGTCAACGCCTGACGGCGCGCATCCAGCCAGTGCTCGACGCCCTGGCGCGAGAATGCGGCGAAACCGCGGCCCTGATAGAGGTCGCCGGCGAAACGGCTCACTGCCGCCTGGTGGCACTGCCCGACGCGAGCCTGCGCCACGACATGCCCCCGGGTAGCCATTGGAGCCTCGGGCCGTGCGCCGACCCGGCCGCGTCGATCAACGGAGGCAAGATGATCTGTCGGTCGTTGACGCTGGCCGAATCCCATGGGCTGTGGCTGTCCCTGTCAGGTCCCGCAGGTCGCCTCGACCAAGCCACTGCCGTGCGCTGCCTCGACGACGCCATCCGCGGACTGGAAGGTCGCGATACGCCATCACCGGAGGACGACTGATGACGCTATTGCTGGTAGAAGACGATCGCTTGCTGGCCGATACCCTGGTCGATGCGCTTGGCATCGGCGGCTATGACGTGCGCCTGCTAGTCAACGGCGAGGAAGCCTATGACTATCTGTCCGGCGAGCATGACATTCACATGGTCCTGCTGGATTTGAACCTGCCGGGCCGATCCGGCCTCGAGATCCTCGAGGCGCTGCGTCGTCACGACACCCAGACCCCGGTGCTGATCCTGACCGCCCGCGGAGCGGTGGAGGATCGCGTGCGCGGGCTCGACCTTGGTGCCGACGACTATCTGGCCAAGCCCTTTTCCCTGGAAGAACTGGAGGCACGCGTACGCGCCCTGCTGCGCCGACGCGGCCCCAGCGCGCTGCTGTTAGTCGGCCCGCTGGGCTTCGACAGCCTTGCCCAGCGCTTCTCGCTTGGCGACGAAGTGCTCGCCCTGCCGCCTCGCGAGCAGCGTCTGCTGGGGTGCCTGATGCGCCATGCCGGAGTCCCGGTGGACAAGGCCACCCTGGTCCAGGAAGCCTTCGGCGACGAGGAAGTCGGCGACAACGCCATCGAGGTCTACGTCCACCGCCTGCGCAAGCGCCTATCGGGTCACGACGTCAGCCTGCGTACGGTGCGTGGCCTTGGCTACCTGCTGGAAGCCCCGTGATCGGCCGCGACTCCCTCCACCGCCGCCTGCTCACCTGGTTGCTGATCCCCATGCTGGTCGTCGGCTCGTTGGTGCTGTGGCAGGCCTGGCTGGACGCGCGTCACACCGCCGACCGTGCCTTCGACCGACTGCTGGAGGCGGCAAGCCTGGCCATCGCCGAACAGGCCCAGTGGCAGGACGACCGACTGTGGCTGGACCTGCCGCCGGCGGCCCTGGAGATGCTGGCGACTCAACACGACGAGCGGGTGTTCTACGCCGTGGTCGACGCCCGCGGCCGCCAGGTTACCGGCAATGCGGCCCTGCCCGGGGATCCCCGCCCCGACAGCGACGACGGCGATACGCTGTGGTATCGCAATATCGACTGGAAGGGCTTGTCGCTTCGCCAAGGGATCCGCCGTTCACGCCTCGAGGACTGGCGCGTTCGCGAAACCTTCGAGGTGCGTGTGGCACACACTCGTGAAGGGCGCGACAACCTGGCCTGGAGCCTGTTCCGCCAGAGTCTCGCCTACCTGCTCGCCCTCGCCGTCCTGTCCGTGGCCGCGCTGGTCATCGCCATTCGGCTGGCGCTAGCACCGCTGACGCGCCTACGCCGCCAGATCCGCGAGCGTGACCCACGCACCCTGGCGCCGCTGGAGCTCGCCTTGCCGCGAGAACTGGCCGAGCTGCGCGACACCGTCAATGAGCTGCTCATGCGCATGCGCCGGGTCAAGGCCAACCAGGAACGCTTCATCGGCGACGCCTCGCATCAGCTCAGGACTCCCATGGCGGGGCTGTCGGCCCGGGCCGAACTGGCCCTGCGCCAGAGCGATCCCGCGGCCTGGCACGAGGCACTGGTGGCCATGCAGGCGACCAGCGCCCGCACCTCGCGGCTGGCCATCCAGCTGTTGTCGCTGACGCGCCTCGACAACCCCGAATACCAGCCCGACCTGGTCGCGACCGACCTCACGGCCGTGGCCCGGGAGGCGGTGAAGGAACACTGGCAACGCTGCCAGCGTCAAGGCATCGACCTCGGCCTCGAGGCCGCAAAGGCGCCGGTGTGGATCAACGGTCTCGACTGGCAGCTGTCCGAGGCCCTGGCCAACCTGATCGACAATGCCTGCCTCTATGGCGGCAGCCAGGTTACCGTACGCGTCACCCCGTCACCGCCATCGCTTGCCGTGGTCGACGACGGCCCAGGGGTCACGCCCGACCAGCGTCTGTTGATGCTGCGCCCCTTCCATCGCGGACACCAGCAGGGAGATGGCTCCGGGCTTGGACTCGCCATCGTCGACGGCATCGCCAGGAGCCATCATGCCCGCCTGGTGCTCGACACCGCACGCCACACCGGCTCGCCAGGCCTTGTCGTCGCGCTGTGCTTCGATAACGACACGGACGCGCGCCCAACGCCACGCCCCCACGCTTCACCGTCCCCCACAGGCAAGGAGGAAACGCCATGAACTGGCGGAGCACCTTCGCGCTGGCACTCTGGCTGCTGGCCCCCCCCGTCGCCGGCTATGACGAACTGATCCTGGAGGCCGAGCGCAAGCCGGCGACACCGTTGGTGATCCATGCCGCCCTCGACCTGCCCTACGCGCGTCCCCTGCTCGAGGATTTCCACCGTCGCCATCCCCAGTACACCATCACGTTTCGCAACTTCTCGACTCTGGAAGTCCATGAGCGTTTCCTGACCGATCCGACGGAGGCCGACGTGATGATCTCCTCGGCCATGCCATGGCAGTATCTACTGGTCAACGATGGCCATGCCCAGCCCGTCGAGACGCCGACGACGGAGGCCTGGCCCACCTGGGCCAAGTGGCGCCAGGAGCTGTTCGCCTTCAGCTTCGAACCCATCGTCATGGTGGTCAACCAGGACATCCGGCGGCGCTACGGGCCGGTAACCAGCCATGCCGAACTGCTCGCCCTGCTGCGCGAGCATGGCCAAGCCCTCACGGGACGAATCGTGACCTACGATCCCGCGGCCAGCGGGGCCGGCTACACCTACGCCATCGAAGAGTCGCGCCTCTCGCCCCGCTACTGGGACTTGATCGCCGCCCTCGGCCGGGCCGATACACAGCTGGTCGACACCACCGGCGCCATGCTCGAAGGCCTCGCCGATGGGCGATTCCTGATCGGCTACAACCTGCTCGGGAGCTACGCCCGCGAGGCGATCGCCGGCGACCCCGACCTCGATTGGGTCATCCCCGACGACTATGCCCTGGTGATCCAGCGCCTGGCCTTCGTGCCGCGCCTGGCCCCTCACCCGGGCGGCGCACGGCGCTTCATCGACTACCTGCTCGGCACCGAGGGCCAGCGGGTGCTGGCCGACGCCGGGGCGCTCGGCGCCGTCCACCCGGAGCTCGACGGCCCCGGCACGGCCACCGACATGCGCCGCCGCTATCCCGATGGCCTACGGCCGATGCCGCTGAGCCCTGGGCTTCTCGCCACCTTGGACGAGCTCAAACGCCAGGCCCTGCTCGGCCGCTGGCAACGTGAATTTCTCGATCAGCCGGTCGGGGCAGCCCCTTGAGCCACGCGCGTAACGAGGGCTCAGACGACCGCTCTCCCGCCAACAGGCACAAAAAAACACCCCTGGGGTGGCGCTGATCTGCCCCCCGGGAGTGTTTCGCTTTGTTGCATTCGCCCACCAACGCTATCGATGACGGGGCGACATTCGCCGTGCTTGTGGGTCTAACCGCTGGTCCCCGATGGCCCGACACGCAGGCCAGATGATTCAGGGCAGATAGGTCAGGCGCACCGGCGCGGTTCCGCGGCGAAGCATGCCAAGCTCTCTCGCCGCGCTCTTCGACAGATCGATGACGCGCCCCTTGACGAAGGGACCACGATCGTTGATCTCGACTTCCACGGTATCGCCAGTATCGCGACGCGTGACCAGCACCTTGGTACCAAAGGGCAGGCTGCGATGTGCCGCGGTGAGGCTCTGTTGATCGAAACGCTCACCGCTAGCCGTACGCCGGCCCTGGAAGCGATCGCTGTAGAAGGAGGCCTGGCCGCGTTGAGAGACCACATCCTCGTTCTCGTTACTCGCCATCGCCGCGGCCGGAGCCACATGACCGAAGAGCAATAGCGCGGACGTTAATAAAGCAGCCCCCATTGCGGGGCCTCGTAGTCGAAACGGACTGATGACAGAACGCATCCTGTACCTCATGTCGACCCTCGTGGGGTCACATCGGGGGCTCAGGCATCACGAGCGTTCGGGGGCGAAGGATGCTTGCCATGCACCCACCCACGGCTCCGCGCTCGCTCGTGGTCAAACCAAGCCAATTGGCCATGCAGCGAAACGACGCTGCCGACAATGATCAATGTGGGCGGTCGAATGATATCCCGATCATTCAACTCCGGCAAATTAGTCAAGGTTGAAACATGCACCCGTTGGCGGGCGGTGGTGCCCTGCTCGACCAGCGCGACGGGGGTATCGCCGCACAGCCCATGGCGGCGAAGTTCGGCGCTGATCACCGCCAGGCTCCCGAGCCCCATGTAGAACACCAGGGTCTGGCCGGGGGTGGCAAGCGCCGACCAGTCGAGTTCGCAGCCCCCGTCCTTGAGGTGACCGGTGATGAAACGCACGGACTGGGCATGGTCACGGTGGGTCAGCGGAATGCCGGCGTAGGCACTGCACCCCGAGGCCGCGGTAATGCCTGGCACCACCTCCACAACGATGCCCTCGGCCACCAGAGCTTCGAGCTCCTCGCCACCGCGACCGAAGATAAAGGGGTCTCCGCCTTTCAGGCGCACCACACGCTTGCCCTGCCGAGCCCAGTCGACCAGCGCCTGATTGATCCCCTCCTGGGGGACGCTGTGGTCCGAGCGCGCCTTGCCGACGTAGAAGAGGCGTGCAGTGGACGGGGCAAGAGCCAGGATCTCATCGCTGACCAGGCGGTCATGCAGCACCACATCCGCCTCGCACAGCCGACGCCAGGCCTTCACCGTCAGCAGTTCAGGATCACCGGGACCGGCTCCCACCAGACAGACCTGCCCCGGGGCGAGCGCAGCCGAGGTCGCGAAACGATCGGAAGGAAAGGACATGGCGGCTCCCGAGAGCGAGAAGTCACAAGGACCAGCATCCCGTCAGGCACTGGTGCTAGGGAGCGCATTATGCCACAAAGTAATTAAAACACCGAGCCGTTATCACCAAAAACGCCGCCCCGGAGGGCGGCGTCAGCGGCACGGCCGGGTTCAACGCTTGTCTCAGCTCTTGGCCACCAAGGACTGGCGCAGTCTGGGACTTGCCAGCTCACCGATCACGGTGATCACGGCCAGCACCAGCAGCAGCACCGGCCACTGGCTGGCGAAATCGACATTGGCAATCTCGAGGGCGTCGACAAAGATCAGCAGGATGCCGAGCGGACTGACATAGCGCACCATGAACAGCCACAGGGCATAGACCGTCGGCGCCAGGTTCAGCTCATCACGCATGACGCTGCTGTTGAGCACGAACCCGCCCAACAGCACCATGCCAAGGCCACCGAGCGGCATCATCAGGCGCGAGGTGAGGAAGTCGAGCCAGTCGAAGAAATGCTTGCCGGCCAGCGTCCAGTCGGCGCCGATGTTGAACGACAGCATCGCCAGGGTGCTCACCAGCCACAGCACGATCCCGGTTCCCCAGGATGCGGCGCGGCGACTGATGCCCTTGTTATCGGTCAGCCACGACACCGTGGCCTCGACCATGGAAATCGACGAGGTCAGCGCGGCCATCGACAGCATGATGAAGAACAGGATGCCGAACAACGTGCCGAGCGGCATGGCCTGGAAGGCCAGCGGCAGGCTCATGAAGATCAGTCCCGGCCCGCTGTTGGGCTCCATGCCATTGGCGAAAATCACCGGAAAGATCGCCAGGCCCGCCATCAGGGCGACCAGGGTATCCGCCACCGCCACGGTCAAGGTAGTGCGACCGATGGAGGCATGGCGCGGCAGATAGCTGCCGTAGGTGAGGATCGCACCGGAGGCCAGCGACAGGGTGAAGAACGCATGCCCCATGGCCGCCAGCATGCCCTCGCTCGACAGGCTCGCGGCATTGAAGGCAAACAAAAAGTGCAGCGCGTCGCCGAAACCGCCGGAGAACATGCCGTAGGCAATCATGATCAACAGCATCACGACCATGCCGGGCATCATCCAGCCGACACTCTTTTCGATGCCGCCCTGGACGCCCTTGCCGACGATAACCATGGTCGCCACCGTGACCAGGGTGCTCCAGGCCCCGAGGCTGAACGGGTTGGCATTGTTCGCGCCGAAGATCGCGGCCATGTCATCGACACTCGAGCCCGCCAGACCGCCGGATAGCATCTTCCACAGATAGGCGAACGACCAGCCGGCCACCACCACGTAGAAGCACAGAATCATGAAACCGCAGGCCATCGCCATCCAGCCGAGCAGCGACCAGGCCGAGGTCCGCCCCGACTCGGTGACCACACGACGAATGGCATCGATGGGGCTGCCGCGACCGCGGCGCCCGAGGGCGATTTCGGTCATCATCACCGGCACGCCCACCGACAGGATGCAGACCAGGTACACCAGCACGAAGGCGCCGCCGCCGTACTCGCCGGTCATGTAAGGAAATTTCCAGATATTGCCCAGGCCAACGGCGGAGCCGGTTGCGGCCAGGACGAATCCCCAGCGGCCCAGCCACTGGGTACGGGATTGTTCATTGGTCGTCATGAATCACCAGAGGTCGCGAACTCTTGTTATCACCCGCCACGAAAGGGGCAGCGTAAGCCCCCCATTGTGACGGATTTTATTGTGCTTTGGCAGGCCGCTGGTGGATTGTTCTGCGTAATGATCCAGCGGTCGTCCTCACCCCGGGGCCGCCATCCGGGATTGCCCGAACGGCTGCCACGAGGCGCTTGGCCTATCGCTCGGTGGCGACTGGCCCTGCCTCAATCGTCCTTGAGCACCCCACGACGAATCTGGTCTTCCTCGATGGATTCGAACAGCGCCTTGAAGTTGCCCTCGCCGAAGCCATCGTTGCCCTTGCGCTGAATGATCTCGAAGAAAATCGGCCCGATCACCGTCTCGGTGAAGATCTGCAGCAACACCCCCTGATCGGGCCCGCCGTCGACCAGCAGGCTCAACTCGCGCAGATCCTCGACGTTTTCCTCGTGGTTGGGCACACGGGCATCGACCTTTTCGTAATAGGTGTCCGGCGTACTCAGGAAGGTGACACCATTGGCCTTCAGCGCCCGTACGGTGGCGTAGATGTCGTCGGTGGCCATGGCCAGGTGCTGGATGCCCTCGCCGTTGTACTCGCGAATGAACTCGGCGATCTGACTGGTATCGTCGGCGGACTCGTTGATCGGAATATGCATCTTGGCGCAGGGAGCGGTCATCGCGCGGGAGTGCAGCCCGGTCTTCTTGCCCTCGATGTCGAAGTAACGATTCTCGCGGAAGTTGGCGATGTCGGTATAGAACCCCGCCCACACATCCATCTGTCCGCGGTCGACGTTATGGGTCAGGTGATCGAGGACCCGAAGCCCGACGCTATTGTCCTGTGCGCTGGTGCCGGGAATCGCCTCGAAATCGATGTCGTAGATGGTGCGGCCCTGGTCATCGACCCGGTCATCGACGAAGTACAGCAAGGATCCACCGATGCCACTGACCGCCGGGATCCCCACCTCACCCGGTCCCACCGGGTTGTCCACGGCGGTGGCGCCCTTGGACACGGCGTAGTCGAGGGCCTGGCGAGCATCGGCCACCTTCCATGCCATGGCACAGGCGCTGGGGCCATGCCGCTTGGCAAACTCGCTGGCGTGGCTACCGGGCTCGGCATTGAGCACGAAGTTCACGTTTTCCTGCTGGAACAGGAACACCTGTTTGCTCTTGTGGCGGCGAGTCTCGGTGAAGCCCATCGTCAAGAACAGCGCACGCAGCGCCTCGATGCCCTCGGCGCTTGGCGCGCTGTACTCGACGAATTCGAAACCGTTGGTGCCGATGGGATTGTGCGTATCGATGGCTGCGGTGGCGTTCATCAGGGTCTCCGGGGTCAGGTATTATGATTGTCGATCGCGTCATGCCTTGGGGCCGAAGCGGCCCGACTCGCTGACATCGGGCTCGCCAGCGTCGTTCGCGATTGCCCCCAGACTAGTGCGCCCACCCCACCCCGGATATGCGCCGAAGGGGCCTCATCGCGGGTCAGCCCGGCCGCTTGAGACCTCCGGCTGTAGCATTATCGTGACAGCAGCGGGTAACGCCCCCGCCTTGGCCGCCCTGCGTCAAGCATTGTTTACAGCGCGTCACGCCAGCCTGACGCCCAGACGCCGAACCGGCTGGATCGCCGGCCGTCGGCGGCCTCAGTGCGTCACCTCGAGGGAGAGCAGTTGCCAGGCCACCAGCAGCATGATGATACAGATCGTCAGGTCCACCGCCCGCCAGGCATTGGGGCTGGCGAGTCGCGGTGCCAGCCACCCGGCCGCCCCCACCAGAGCGAAAAACCAGGCGAAGGACGCCATCGTGGCGCCGGCATAGAACCCCAGCGGCTCAGGCTGAAGTGAGCCGATGGCGCCGAGCATGACCAGCGTATCGAGATACACCTGAGGATTGAGCAGGGTCACCGCCAGGGTCGTCACCAGCACCCGCGAGCGTGAGCTGGGCGCCGCCTCCTTCATCGCGGCCAGCCCTTGCGGACGCAGGACTCGCTTCAAGGCCAGCAACGCCTGCCAGACCAGAAAAGCGGCGCCTCCGTAGCGGGCGATGTTCATGGCGGTGTCGTGGGCGGCGATCAAGGCGCCCAACCCAAGCACGCCCAGGCCGATCAAGACCGCATCACACAGCGCACAGACCAGCGCCACCCGCCAGGGGTGTTCCCCGCGCAGCCCCTTGGACAGCACAAAGGCGTTCTGGGCGCCGATGGCCACAATCAGGCCGGCACCGGTCCCGAGGCCATGAAACAGTGATACCCACATGGGCGTCTCCTTGTCGTGATGGGAACCGCAACGGCGGCAGACAACGGAGACTAACGAACGCTCATCGACAACAGAATCGAATATAGTAACTATCGCATTAGCAAATTTAATACCCGCACCGTACCGAGGAACCGCCATGCTCGATTACAAGCTGCTCGAGGCGCTGGGCGCCGTGATCAATCACGCCGGCTTCGAGCGCGCGGCCAGAAGTCTCGGCTTGACCCAGTCGGCGGTGTCACAGCGCATCAAACTGCTGGAGGCGCGCCTTGGCCAACCGGTGCTGGTACGAAGCCCTGTGCTCGCCGCCACCGACCTCGGCCGGCGCCTGCTCAACCATACCCAGCAGGTGCGCCTGCTCGAAGACGAATTGATCGAGGCGATGCCTCAACTCAGTCAGGGCGAGCGTCGCCTGCGCGTCGCGATCAACGCCGATAGCCTCACGACCTGGTGGCCCGCGGCCATCGGCGATTTTCTGCGGCTACGCCCCATGCTATTTGACCTGGTGGTCGAGGATCAGGATATCGGGCTCGAGCGCATGCGCCAGGGCGACGTCGGTGCCTGTCTGTGCTCGAGCCCGAAGCCGGTGCAAGGCGCCCGCGTGATCGCCCTTGGTCATATGCGTTACCGCGCGCTCGCCAGCCCCGACTTCCTGCACCGGCACCTGCCCGACGGCCCGACCCCCGAGGCGCTGGCGACAACGCCCGCGATCGTCTTCGGCCCCAACGACCAGCTCCAGCATCGTTTCCTGGCGACCCTCGGCGTGACGGCCCCCTTCCCGTACCACCTGTGTGGCTCTACCGAGGGCTTCCTGCGCCTGGCGTTGGCCGGCATCGGCTTCGGCCTGATGCCGGAGCTGCAGGTCACAGGCGAACTCGACCGCGGCACGCTACAAGACGTCGCGCCCGGTCATGTCGTCGATGTCCCGCTCTACTGGCACTACTGGCGGCAAGGGGGAGAAACGCTGACGCTGCTGGCCAATCACCTGGCTCGCCAGGCGCCGCGTTGGTTATCGCCGCTGCACCCGCCGCCCGACTAGGCGCCGGCCCTCACTGGGGTGATTCGCTGGGGTGCCTCGGTACAGGCACCACCAGGCATGCGGCGTCAGTTCCTGAGCAGGCCCAACGCGGCAAGCGTGTGCTGGACGTCATCGAGATCCTTGCCCGCAAGGGCCCGAATCGGGCGCGGAGGCACCGCCTCGGCCAGTCCTCTCAAGGCGACGGCGGCGTGGGCCACGCGATAGCTCGACAGGCGCTTGCACAGCGCCCACAGCGGCATGAGCGCCGCGTCGCGCCGACGCGCCAGCTCCAGATCACCCTCGCGAACGGCCTCGACGATCGCCGCACAGGGCTCGGGGAAGACACCAGCCATCACCGAGTACCAGGCGCGACCACCGGCGATCAGCGCCTCGCAGGCGTGGGCATCGACGCTGTACCCCACCGCCTCGGCACCGATGGCGTCGCACAGCGCGCGGTGGGTACTCGCCAATTGCCCCGCCGGTGGCGCCGGTGTCTTGATCGCCACGATGCGCTCGGCTTCCATCAACCGCGCGGCGAGCCCCGGCGAGATATCGACGCCGGTCGTCGCCGGATTGTTGTAGACACAGATCGGACGATCCACCGCAGCGGCCACCGCATGATAGTGGCCTACCAGTTCATCGTCGTTCAGCGGAAGGTAGGATACGGGCGCCAGCAGCAGGCCATCAGCCCCGGCGGCGACGGCGTCTTGCGCAAGCTCGATGGTCGCCGCCGTGGTGACGGCGCCAACGCCTACCACGAGGCCTTGATGGGCCGGCTTGAGCGCCGCTACTCGGTCGATCACCCGCCGACGCAGCGCGCCATCGAGGTAGGCATAGGAACCGGTACTGCCGAGAATCCCGAGGGTATCGACACCCGCCACATCGAGGGCCGTCACGACCCGGCTCAACCCCTCGTCATCCAGCCGTCCTGCGGCATCGAGAGGCGTCACGGGGAAAGCCAGCAGACCGGAAAACAATGGCATCGAGTGCACTCCATGCGAAGAAAGTCCCCAGCATGCCACCGATGCCACCCTGGCGTCAGCGCCACGATGCTACCCATGGCGAGTGACGCCTGATCGAGTCGAGTCGTCGCGACGCCTCAGTCGGCAAGCCGCCGCTCGACGCTCGAGACCTTGTCATCCATGGACTGGTCACGATCGATTCGCGTGCCGAGCTTCAGTGTGGTCGTGATCCGGGGGGCGCCCATGCCATGGACCACTTCATGGCAGCGTTTGACCACCGCCATGACCTCATCCCAGGGGCCTTCGATATTGGTGCCATAGGCATGCATGCGGTGCTCGAGCCCCGACGCCTGGATCTCCTTCTGGCACGCCGCGACGTGCTCCGAGACGGACACCCCGACGCCGAGGGGGACGACACACAGATCGATAATAACGTGCATAAGGTAAGCCTCCTTAGGAAATGGCCCAGGCCGCCCACGCCAACTCCGTGCGGCTGGACTATGCTGTTTCGCAATACCCTGCGACGTCAACACCCCCAAAGATAACACGCCTATAAGGGGGGTAGACGTCGCGCCCGACGCCGCCTCGAATCGTCGCCGGGCACAGTCTTTTGTGTCGCTCCAGAAGACGGGAGGTTGCATGACCAGCGACTCGCGCCCCCACCCCATCGCCCTGCCCGAGACCCGGGCGAGACGCCTCGTCGAGCGCCTGCTCGAAGGGTCCGGCGTCCACCTCAACGGTAACGCCCCGCACGACCTCCAGGTCTATCATCCCGACCTGTTCGCCAGGGTCCTGCACCAGGGCACCCTGGGGCTTGGCGAGGCCTACATGGAGGGTTGGTGGAGCGCGGAGAGGATCGACGAACTGGCCCACCAACTGCTGCTGCATGGCCTGGGTGAACACACCCATAGCGCCTCCGAGCGCCTGATGTATCGCCTCCAGGCGGGATTCTTCAACCTCCAGAGTCGCGCCCGGGCCTACATGGTCGGCGAGGCCCACTATGACATGGGCAACGACCTGTTCATGCTGATGCTCGACCCGACGATGTCGTATTCCTGCGGCTACTGGAAAACGGCCTCCACCCTCCACGAGGCACAACTGGCCAAGCTCGACCTGGTCTGCCGCAAGCTCGACCTGCAGCCGGGCATGCGGGTATTGGATATCGGTTGCGGCTGGGGCGGCTTTGCCGACCATGCCGCCCGCCACTACGGCGTGCACGTCACCGGCATCACGATCTCACGCGAGCAGGCAGACTTCGCCCGTGAACGCTGCAAGGGCCTGGCCGTCGATGTACGCCTGGCCGACTATCGTGAGCTCACCGGCCACTTCGATCGCGTGGTCTCGATCGGCATGTTCGAGCACGTCGGTCAGCGCAACTACGATACCTATTTTCGCACGGTGGCGCGCCTGCTGCCCGCGGATGGCCTGTTTCTCCTGCACACCATCGGCTCCAGCATCTCTCGCGTCAGCGCCGACCCCTGGATCAATCGTTACATTTTCCCCAACGGCGTGCTGCCCTCCATGGCCCAGATCAACCACGCCAGCGAAGAGCACCTGATCGTCGAGGACTGGCAAAACTTCGGCGCCGACTATGACCCGACGCTGATGGCCTGGCTCACCAACCTCGACGCCAATTGGCATGTCATCGGGCACCGCTACGACGAACGTACCCGCCGCATGTTCCGCTACTACCTCTCGGTCTGCGCCGGCGCCTTCCGCGCCCGCAACCTGCAACTCTGGCAGGCGGTGTTCTCGAAGGGCCGCCACGGCCGGTACGACTCCCCCAGATGACCCTCCCCCGGTGGACGGCTCGCCTTGTCCAACAACACTTGTTCAGAACACATTTTCCCAGAACACATTTGTCCAGAAACATTCGCCCCGAACGGCCCGCCCAGGATCACTCATCCAGGCACAACACGCCAAGACCGTGCCTCCCGAGCCGTTCATCGCCCCGGGGCGCAGCCCTGAGTCTCGAACGGCCGCCGAACAGCCACCGAGCGGCTATCGGGCCACCTCAAGCTGGAGCCCCGCGGCCGTTGTCGTGTTGGTTGGGGGTCGGCACCGTGCCATAACGCCACAGGCGCGAGTCCAGTCGCTGCGATCCGCCACCACGGCGGTGGCCATGTCACCACCAAGCCACCGAGGTCGTATCGCTTCCGGTGCCCTATGGCGCGGGCGGCACGACGCGGCTGGCCCGCTTATTCGACGTCCTATGGGATGTCCTATGCGAGGCGCCATGCGACGCCTGATGCCAACCGGCACGCCAGGCCAGCGCAGGGCGTTTAGTAGCTGCTAAAGGCTTTGTAAGTTTTCACCTAGCCCTTAAGGCCCATGTCGCTGCCCGTGTCGCGCCCTATGATGGTAGAAACGCCGGACAGGCTCGACCTGTCATCGCAACCAACCAGGCTTCATCACGGGCAAGGAATGCCGAATGGATGATCGTGACAAATCCAAAATGCACACTTCTGAGCAGAGTCCGCCGGATCCGGATCACAGCGAAAAGCACACAACCTCGCGAGCAAAGCCCGGCCCAGCCACACCGCAGCGGCGGGCCATGGCCCAGGGGCCGTCGACCAGCGACGCCAGCGGAGCAGCAGCCATCGACCCGCTCCTGCCCGACGCGCCAGGCCCCGACAGCGAATCCGCGCTGCCAAGCTACGCCGACGTGTCGGTCAAGATTCCCGGCCTGGTCTTCCAGCTACGCCGTGACGCACGTGGGCGCCTGCAACTCACCGAGCTGGTCGGCAGCGACCCCATCGCCGCTGTTCTCTCCCCCTTGCGCGACGTGCTGGATATTCGCCAACGCCTGGGCGACCTCATGGGGGAAGCCTACACCGAGGTAATGCGCTCCGTGGAGCACTCAGCGCACTGGCTTTCGCCGATCACCACCCGCTTGCGCCTGGCGTGTCCGGAGAGTGCGCCACGCTGGTACTCGATCCAGGCCATTCCCGAGCGCCTCGACGATGGCATCGTCTGGCACGGGGTAATGGTCGATATCGAGGAACAGGTCGCGGAGGAACAACGCCTACGCTATCTGTCGGGCACCGACGAGCTGACCGGCCTTGCGAACCGGCGGGCCTTCATGGGGCAGCTCGAGCGCGCGGTGTCGCTGAGCACCCGCCATGCCACGGCGCTGTCGGTGATGCTGCTGGACCTGGATCACTTCGCCCTGATCAATGACACTTGGGGAGAGGGGCTCGGCGATCGTGTGCTCTGTCAGCTTGCCGCGCTGGTGGCAAGCCAGCTACGTCAGGAGGACCTGCTGGCGCGCATGGGCAGCGACGAATTCGCCCTGCTGGTGCCGCTGACCCCGGCCGGACGCTCGCGAGAGCTGGGTGAGCGCCTTTGCCAGAGCGCGGCACGCCACGATTTCGGCATCGGCCGACAAAAGGTCACGGTGAGCATCGGCATTTCGGACTTCGTCCGTGGTGGCAACAGCGCTCAATTGATGCAGAGCGTGCACGCCAACCTGATGGACGCCAAACGACTGGGACGCAACCGCGTGGTACATCGTTGGGCGCCGTGGAAGGAGTGAACCCTGGGCGTCCTCGCCAGCCGACGCGTCCCAGGACCCGCCACTAGGAATACGCGACGCCACCCAGCGCCTGCGCCAGCGGCCGCCCTTGTGAAGGTCCCGGCGGCACCGGGGCCGGCGCCTTGCAGCCAGGTGCCCTTCCTCGCCAGGTACCGCGTCAAGCCCCCGGGGCAAGCACCCCGGAGTCAAGCACCTGGCCGCGGCGCCTATCGCCGTCACGTCGCCCTGGCCCTTGCCTCGGCACTTGCCCTTGCCTCGGCACTTGCCCTTGCCTCGGCCCGAGCCCCGAGCCGTGATCTACGCCGTTTCTGCGGCGCTAACGTAGATCCCGAACAGACTGGCCTCACCGCTACCGCGCCCCTGCTCCTCCGGGGTCAAGGCCTTGCCGTCTCTTACCATGACATGGCCCCCCTGGCCCTGGCCGGCACCGATCACGCTGCCGACCAGGTAGGTCGGGAAGATCTCCGGATCGTTCTCGTAGTTGGGGTTGTGAATCAGCCCGATCATCTGGAAGCGACCGCGGGTATTACGCAGTGACTCCAGCGAGTCCTGAATCAGGCGACGATGAGACAGCTTGGAGAACAGGCCATCGAGCAGAATGACGCTCTCGCGACCGGCTCTGGCGCGACGTCGATGGTGGCCCGGCATCTCGTTGAGTTCACGCTCGATGGCAAACTCCGACAGCTTGACCAGCCACATCAAGGACACCGCTTCGCGCTGGCCCTCGGACATGGCCTCGTTCAGCGAGAACAGGCGGCCATGGGGGCGAATCGCCTCATGGCGCAGGCGAATGGTCACCTCCTTGAACAGGCCACGATAGATACGCCGCCGGATGCGACTGAGCAGATCGTCGTCGCGTCGAGAGCGCTCCCCGCCATCGATATCCGCGTCGCGCTCGGCCCGACGCCGCATCGCCGCCTGGTGCTCGTCGATGTCGGCCAGCAAGGTGGTGATCAGCTCGCGCAGCGCCTCGCCGTCGATCAGCGACGCCTTGACCTCGAACCAGGCCCCGCCCTGGCCGTCCCGATCGCTACCACGACGGGCCACGCGCTTGAGAATATCGAGATTCCCGGCGGCGTCGCTGATGATCGATCCGAGCCGCTCGACCAGGGTGCCCTCGATATGGTGGCGCGACGTCTGCAGGTGTCGCACCCGCTCGCGATGGGTCTCGAGTTGCTCGGCCAGCTGGCGATGCAGCGCCGCCAGATCCACCAGCGCCGCATCGCTGACCGCCCCCAGGCCCGACAGGCGAGCACGCTCGGTATCGCTGAACAGGCGACTGCCGGCCGCCTCCTCCAAGGCCTCACCAAGACGCCGCTGCACCTCCTGGACCTGGCGTGCCTGACGTTCCCTGGCGCGCGAACGCTCGCCCAGGCCGAGGGCCGCGAGGCCTTCTTCCAGGTGGCACTGACAGGCCGCCAGCGCCTCGACATCGACCGTCGGCGTTGCCTCCTCACCGTCTCGTGCCGAGCCCAGTTGCCACCAGCGCGCCAGCGCCTGATCGAGGTTCTCGGCGTCCGGGTGGTCCGCGGGCCACTCGTCGCGCCGTTCGCTGATACCGACGAGGCGTTCCCGCCACCCAGACGATAGCTCGCGCAAGGTGGCGAGCCAGGCGATGGCAAGCTGGTCGCTGATCGCCATCGCCTCGCGCTGGGCGCTCAGCCGGTGCTCGAGTTCGGCAAGCTCGGCGAGCCGAGCCTTGCGCTCGTCGCGCGTCGCTTCGCGCTGACGCTTCAAGCCGGCGATACGGGTTTCAAGCGCGGTGCCGGCGCCCTTCTCGTCGCGCACCTCGAGATAGGCGCGAATCCGCTCCACGTCCAGGTCTGCGCGCTTCTGGGCCCGCGTCAATGCCTGTTCCAGGCGCGCTTCCTGCGCCTCGGCATCGGCCATGAAGTCCGGTCCACCCTGGGCGACGAAGCGTGCCACCGCCGTCAACCGGTCGCGTTCGCCATCGCCGAAAATCTCGCGTCGCTGGGCCTCTAGGGCCTCCTGCTCACGCCTGAGCCGTTCGCATTCATCGCCTAGCTGATCCTTGCGTTCGGCGGCGCTGGCTTCACGTTCTTCGATTTCCAGCAAGCGGTGATCGATCGCCGCGAGGCGCTCGACACCACCGGCGGCCTTGAACGACTCCGCCGCCAGCCACAGCTCGGCATGATGCTCGAAGGTCTCCCGCGCGGACGCCAGTCTCGGCGCCAGCTCAGCCATCTCGAGTTCACCCTCCGCCAGGGTCTCGGCGGCGTCCTCGAGGGCCTTGTCCCCGCCTTCCATCAAATAGCGCTGGAAGTCGTCGATGGTCTGCAGCGCCTGTTCGGTCAGGCGCGGTGCCAGCACCTCGCGGGCCTGCTCGACGGCCTCCAGGCGGGTGGCGATCGCGTCGAGCTCGTCCTCGACGTTGTCTTGCACCGCCTGGCGCGCCGCCAGGGCGTCGATAAACGCCTCGCCGTGGGGATCCAGGTGCGCAATCTCGGCGTCCAGCTCGGCCAGTCGGCCACGCTCGGCGTCCAGGCGTTGCTGGGTGTCGCTGCGCAACTCGGCGAGGTATTCGGGATCCAGGGCCGCCTTGACGGCCAGCGTCTCGGTGCCCTGGATGGCGCCTAGAGGCGAGTCCCCCCGCTCGAGACAGGACGCCAGACGCTGCCGAGCCAGCACCGGCACGTTAAGGCCATGGTCGATCAGGCGGCGCGCGGCCTGGTCGGCGAGGCCCGCCTCCACCACCGGCGCGAACAGCTGGCCAGCGGCCTGAATCAGCCAGTCGCGACGGTGCTGTTCGTCGACGGCCAGGTCGGCCAGCACCCGGTGCAGAGGCTCGAAGGCAATGCCATCGTCATCCAGCAGGCGCTGCGCCTCGCTCTCGGCGACCTGGCGGGCCAATGGGTCGCCGCTGAGGTGATCAAGATAGGACACCCGTGCGGCGATGCGTTGCTCCAGGCGCTCGCGCTCGCCGAGCAGGCGCGGATAGGCCTCCCGGGCCTGGCCAAGCCACTCCTCCGGCTCGGACTCGGCGCGTTGGCGAAAGGCCAGCAACGAACGGTGCAGCTCTCGGCACTGGGTCTCGCGGCGCCCCAGACGATGGCGCTCGTCATCCAGTTCGCGGCTCTCTCGATAGAGACGATCGCGCAGATGCACCGGCTCGTCGTCCTGATGCAGTCGACGATAGTGGCTCGCCGCCTCGGCCAGCGGCCCCAGGCGAGCCCGCAGGGCCTGAGCCTGGGACTGGGACTGGTGCAGCGTCTGCAGGCGCGCCTCGAGCTCGGATAGCTCGGCCTGACGCCTCGCCCAGAGCCCCTCGACCGGGGTCTCGGGCCAGGCGGCGGCGAAGCGCGTCCAGGCCTCCTGTCCCTGACGCAGGGGCGCGAGTTCGCCGTCGAGTCGAGCCCGTTCCGCGGTCAATTGCTCGTGGGCGTCACGGGCCTGACCATGGCCCTCTCGCGCGCTTTCGAGCGACTCGACCACCAGCGCCAAGCGTTCCTCCAGCCCCTCGAGTCGGGCCTGCTTTTCCTCGATGACCTGCTCGGGCGCCTGGTCGGGGTAGCGCCTGGCAAATTGCGTGAACCAGGCGTCGAGGCCCTTGAACTCGCCGACCTTCGACAGGTGCGCCGAGAGTGCCTGGCGAGCCTCCTGGGCGCGCTCCCGGGCGGCGTCCCGCGTCTGCTCCGGCGCCGCCAGTTCCTCCTCGGTGTAGAGCCCCTGGGCCAGCGCCTGGGTGTAGAAGCTCTGGTTATCGACGAACTCGCGCTGACGCGAGGCCAGGGACTCACGCTCCTGATCCAGGGCCTCGACGCGATGCTCCAGCGCGTCGATGTCGCTCTTGAGTTCACCACGATACAGCGCGTCCGCCACGACCTCGTCGCGATAGGCATTGCCGTCCAAGTCGGCGAAAGCGTCGGCGGCCTCGTCCAGACGGGTCAGGGCACGATAGCGCGCCGCATCGTCGCCGAAGGCATGGCTGTCGGCGAGCCATTCTCGAGCCGCCTCGAAGCCCAGATGATGGGGCTCACGACCGGCGGGCCAGGCGGACTCGGGCAGGTGCACCAGCTGACGATGGCTATCCAGGCGCACGCCACGTTCGCTGAGCGCCTCACGAATCTGGCGCTCGGACAGACGCGTCAGCCGTGCCAGCAGCCATACCGACACCCGCGGCCGACCGGTGTCGCCCTTGCACCAGGCAAGGCCTGCGAGGGCCTCCCGGTCGTCGTCCTCGGACGGCATGCGTGGCAACCCGGGTAGGCCAGCCAGGGCCTGGCCGCCCAGCAGCCGCTCGCTGAGCATCAGGCCATCGTCGAGGCGCTCGAGACCAGACCGTGCCTCGAGCAGGGCCTCGCCGTGGCCCTTGAGATCGCCGAGCCGCTCGACCTTGGCGTCAGTGCGCCGCTGATCGGTCTCGGCGTCTTCCAGGCGATGGCGCAATTCGGTGATGTTGGTGCCGGAATTGAGGATGACCTCCTCGATCAACTCCTCGCTCTCATCGGTTTCGCCCCGGGTCGCCCCGGCGAGAATCTCCGGCGCCAGCACCTCGAAGAAGAAGGCCTGATCGGGTTTTTCACCGCCCCGAGCCTTGATGGCGTTGAAGATCTGACTCTTGTCGGCGCCGCCTTCCTTCTGGAAGGCGGCGAGCTGGGCCAGCTCACGCCGGGAGACATGGGCGTTGACCGCATCCAGCCACTCGTCGCGATTGTGGGTCAGACGCACGCCGTGTTGGGTCATGGCCTGCTTGATATCGCTGTTGGCGTAGAGCGCCAGCTTGCCGTCCTGGGTCAGGTGGTGGATCGCCACGTCTTCCAGGCGCCCGGGATAGTGATAGAACGACAGGCCGCTGCCATCGCTGTAGCCGTAGAAGCCGAACACGAAGGTGGCTCCGGCCACCTCCTCGCCGGCCGCGGCCAGCATATCGTCCTGGCCACCGCCATCCGAACGGGTGCGAAATTCCACGCGCAGATGAGACCAGCTACGGCCCTGCCCCGACACCGTGGACGGCGAACACTTGCGCCGGGTCCGCGAGAGCAAGGTGCGATCCCTGGACAGCAGGCCGATCAAGGCCTCCGCCAGGGTGGTCTTGCCGAAGCCGTTCTCCATGCTGATGGCACTGGACTGACCACGCAGATCGAGCAGCAGGTGGCGCATCTTGGCATCCCAGGGTGAGGCCACGTCGCCATGCTTGTTGAGCAGGTTTGCCACTTCGATGCGGTTGATCACGCTCATTGGTGGGCCTCCGTGGCGCTGTCCTGGTCGACGTCGTCGCGGGTCGCCTTGCTCGCGTCGTCGATCGTGTCTTCCCTCTCATCGTCCCCATCATCGTCCTCGGCGCTCTCATCGCCCTCAGCGCCCTCGGCGCTTGGCGGCGATGGCGCACTGAAGCCAGCATCCGGGCCCTCGCGCCCGGCAACCAGGGCTTCGAGATGGCCTAGCTGGTGCACACCGACCTGCTCACTCTCCAGCGAACCGAGCAGGGTCTGCTGCCAGACGTCGCCTTCGCCGTCGCCATCGTCGCGCACCGGCTCCAGCAGCCCGGCACGAACGTGCAAGTCGATGAAGGCTCGCACCCGGCGGTTGAGGTCTTCGCCACGCTCCTCGAGCAGGCTGCGCTGGGCGTCGCTGGCGGCATCGCCGAGGCCGCGCAGGGTCTCGACCTGGTCGCGCAGCAGCTCGAGGAGCTCCCCACCGACGAAGGTCGCTTCCTGGTAGCGGCTGACGTCAGACAGGGCACGGTTGTATCGGGTGTAGAGCAGGGTATGCATCAACAGCCACAGCTGCAGGTACCAGGTGGCCAGCTCCGAGCGGCTTTCCTGGCGCAGGCGCAGGGCATCGAATACCGGCTCTCGCGTGTACAGCGGCGGCTGGTCCATGTCCGGATCCGGAAGCAGGGCGTAGTAGCGCGACCCCGGCGCGATGCCCGGATAGTCACCGGCCTCGAAGACCTTGAGGCGCAACCCCTGGCCGGCCAGAAAATCGCGCAGTGACTCACGCTCCAGGTCACTGGCGTCATCGATCAGGGCACACAGGTCGCGCTCGGAGAGCTGGCCGTCGCGGGCGGCGCGGCGCTTGCGTCCGCCGGCCGGCAAGCGCTCGGCGGCACGGTAGCGAAGGAGGTAAGCGACCACCTCGCCCATCTCACTCATATTCATGGTCAGTCACCTTGTGTAACGAGGTCTCGCGGCACGAGAACGCAAAGCGGCGCGGTCGGGACGGGCCTGGCGGCGGCCCCGACGCGCTCAAGGATTCGCCGGGGCAGGCTCCACGCGGCGCAGTGTCGGGGTGACGGGGCCGTCGATCACGCGGCCGTCCTCCAGGGTCAGGCGAAACGGCCGATACTCCACGCCCACCACCAGCGACTCGGCCAGCAGGCCGGTGTCGACGAAGGTGTTGATCAACTGCGGCAGGCAGTCGCCGTCATCGACGCGGTGCCAGCCTTCTTCCAGGGCCTCCGGCAGCGACAAGGGAGCACGCGCCACCCGCTCGCGAAGCGCCGTCCCCCGTGCCGCCAGAAAACGCGATAGCCGAGTCTGTTCGGCATGGGCATCGGCGGCCTCTTCGAACACCAGGGTGACCGGGCTCGCCTCCGCCCGACGGCTTTCCAGCAGCGGCACCAACGGCATCGCCCGGGGAAAGGCCAGGGCCTGGAAGAACGGCATGATGCGATCGACCAGCGGTAATGCCAGCTGCGGCCGGGCCGGCGCGCTCAACAACCGCGAGGCGAGGTCGCTGAAATCGATCACGCCCATCGACTGAATGCGGCCCTCGGCGATATCGGCGATCAGCTCCGACAGCCGCCGCGACAGGTTCTCGATGGCGTTGAGCACCCGACCGATGGCGCTGGACAGCATGCGCAGATCCCAGTCTTCCTCCTGGTCTTCGCTCCAGCGCTCGAAACGCGTCATCAGCACCGGCGTCGCCAGCTGTGTTCGGGCGTCGAGCAGCGTGCGCTGAATGCTCGACAGGGCGTTATGGTAGTGGCGCTCGTTGTCGAGCAGGATCGACAGCTTGCCTTCCCGAGTGGGGTTCTCTCGTACCCGCCTGAGCTCCTGAGTCAGCCCGCGGATCGCCAGCAGGATCTGGTTGGTGATATCCGGCACGCGACCGAAGTCTCCCCGGGCCAGCGCCGCCAACACCTTGGCGGCGTCGTACTCGGAATACAGCAGATCCTCGACGGAACTCGCCAGGGTCACCGCCTGACGGCCGCTGGCAGTCAAGCGCACCTGGCCGGTCTGGCCCTGCTTCTCGACCAGGGCGGTGCGCTTGGTACCGCGCCGCTCGCGACCACCGCCCTCGCCCTCGTCGCGCAAGTGAAGTTCGCTCGGCGTGGCCAGCAGGTTGATGACGAAGCTCAGGTCGTCAGGCGCCAACCTCGGATAATGCTCGCGCAGCGCCTCCAGGCACCGGGTCTGAGAGACGAAGGCGCTGTTGGTGGCGAAATCGAGATCGAGCAGATAGTCGAGCAACAGACAGCCCAGGTCGAGCCAGTAGCCATCGCGCAGGCCTCGACGGCCCTCCTGGCTGACCTGAACGAAGGGCGACCCTGGTTCATGGGCGCTATCGTGCAGATCGATCAGTCGCGTCGTGGCGATGAGCAGCTTGCTCCATGCGGTCATGGGCGTCCCTAGTGAGCGTGAAGTACGTAAACGTCAAACGAGCCAGCGTCAAATGAGCCAGCGCCAGTCGAGTGAGCGTCGAATGAGCCAGCGTCAAACGAGCCAGCGCCAGTCGAGTGAGCGCCAGTCGAGTGAGCGTCAAACGAGCCAGCGTCAAACGAGCTAGCGTCAAATGAGCCAGCGTCAACCGAGCCAGCGCCAGTCGAGTGAGCGTCAAATGAGCGCTATTATGCCAATCTCTGGCGAGGGGGTCATGGGGCCACCGCAAGATCGCGGCACCACCGCCGGTGGTCAAGCCCCGCGCCACGCGCTAGGGTGCCTGTCGGCGCGCCGCGCCGCATCTCTTCCACGCCCCAGCCAGGTGCCTTGCCATGACCCTCAGCATCGACCAGACCCTGTCTCGAGTCTTCGGCCACGACCAGTTTCGTCCCGGCCAGCGTCCGGTGATCGAGGCCCTGACCCAGGGACGCTCGGCGGCGGCGATCTTTCCCACCGGGTCCGGCAAGTCGTTGTGCTACCAACTGCCGGCGCTGCACCTGCCGCACCTGACGCTGGTGATCTCGCCCCTGCTGGCGCTGATGCAGGATCAACTGGCGGCGCTGAAGAGTCGCGGCATCAATGCCGGCAGCATCGACTCGGGCCAGGACCGCGAGCAGACCCAGGCGGTGATGCGCGACGCCCGGGAGGGTCGGCTCAAGGTGCTGATGATTTCCGTGGAGCGGCTCAAGAACGAACGCTTTCGCGAGTTCATCCGCCGCGTGCCGATCTCGCTGCTGGTGGTGGATGAGGCCCACTGCATCTCGGAATGGGGTCACAACTTCCGCCCCGACTACCTGAAGCTGCCCGACTACCGGCGCGATTTCGCCATCGAGCAGGTGCTGCTGCTCACGGCCACCGCCACCCCTCGGGTGATCGACGACATGTGCCGGCGTTTTTCCATCGCCGAAAGCGATGTCGTCTCCACCGGTTTCTACCGCCCCAACCTCGACCTGTCGGTGGCGCCGGTCCAGAGCGACGAGCGCCCCCGGCGCCTGGTCGAATGGTTAAAGCCCAGACTGGGCTCCGCCAGCTCGCCCGCCGCCACCATCGTCTATGTCACCCTGCAGCAGACGGCCGAGCGCCTGGCCGCCTACCTCGCCGCTGCGGGCCTGCCCGCAGCGGCCTATCACGCCGGCCTCGATGCCGAGATCCGCCAGCGCCTGCAGGCCGACTTCATGGCCGGGCGCCTGCCTTGCATCGTCGCGACCATCGCCTTCGGCATGGGCATCGACAAGGCCGACATTCGCGCCGTGGTGCACTTCGACCTGCCCAAGTCGATCGAGAACTACAGCCAGGAGATCGGCCGCGCCGGACGCGATGGGCAACGCTCGGAATGCCTGATGCTGGCCGGCCGCGAGCACCTCGCCGTGCTCGAGAACTTCGTCCACGGCGACGTGCCACCGCGCCACGGCATTCGCAGCGTCCTTGAGGACATCCGAAGCGCGAACCGACGCTGGGAACTGACCCTCACGGCGCTTTCCGCGCACACCGACATCCGCCCGCTGCCGCTCAAGACCCTGCTGGTGAAGCTGGAACTGGCCGGCGTGCTGCGCCCGAGCCATAGCTATTTCGCCGACTATCGCTTTCGCCTCGAAGAACCCGCCGAGACGCTGTTGGCGCGCTTCAACGCCGAGCGTGGGGCCTTCATTCAGGCGATCCTCGAGGCGGCAAACAAGGCACGCACCTGGTACAGCCTGGACTTTGCGGCCCTGGAGACCGTCGGCGGCCAGCGCGGCATCGATGTATCACGCCCCCGGGTCCTGCGCGCGCTGGACTACTTCGCCGAACAGGGGCTGATCACGCTGGAAGCCAAGCAGATGACGGAGGTCTTCGAAGTGCTCGCGCCGGTCGAGCCGGACGCCCTGAGCGACAGCCTTCACCGCGACTTCGTCGAACGTGCCGATGCCGAGATCACGCGACTCTCCGACATGCTGACTCTGTTCGAGGCCGACGACTGCCTGAGCGCTCGCCTGGCCGACTGGTTCGGCGACACCGCCGCACCACGCCGCTGCGGCCACTGCTCCGCCTGTCGCGGCGAGGCGGCCCGCCTGCCCGCTGCTACGCCGCCGACGATGCCGCCGTCGGAGCAACTGCTGGCCTGGCTGTCGCCGCTGCGCGATGCATTGTCGCAACAGGCGCCGGACTCGCCCTTCGACGTCCACCTGGCCACGCGGTTTCTGTGTGGCATCACCTCGCCGTGGCTGACCCGCCTCAAGGCCCGGCGGCTATCCGGGTTCGCCGCCCTGGAAAGCCAGCGCTACCGTGACGTGGTCGACGCCGTGACGCCGCTGGTCTGACGGCTAGTCGCCGGCCTTGTCCTGCGCAATGCCGTAGCGATTGAGCTTGTTGGCGATGGTGGTGTGCGACACCCCAAGGCGCTTGGCGAGCAGTCGGCTCGAGGGGTGCTGGGGATACAGCGCCGCGAGCACCCGGCGCTCGACCTCCGAGGTGATCTCGGCCAGCGAGCCGCCGAGCTCGATGCCACCCAGCCCCCGCCCGGCGCCGACATCGGGCAGGCGCAGGTGGTTGGCCTCGATGATGCCGCTCTCGCACAGCGATACCGCCTGGAAGAGCACGTTTTCCAACTGGCGCACGTTGCCCGGCCAGTGATAGCCGGCCAGTCGCGCCACGGCGGGCGGCGACAGACTAGGCAAGGCGCAGCCGATCTGGCGCGCGGCACGGTCGAGAAAGTGCCCGGCCAGCGGCTCGATGCCATCCAGACAGTCGCGCAGGGGCGGCACCGCCAGCGACAGCACATTGAGGCGGTGATAGAGGTCCTGGCGAAATACGCCGACCTGGCACAGCTCCGGCAGGTCCTGTTGGGTGGCACAGATCACCCGGACGTCGAGGTAGGTCTCCTCGTCACTGCCGACCCGACGAAAGCCCCCGTCCTGCAGAAAGCGCAGCAACTTGACCTGCAGCCGCGGGCTCATCTCGCCCACCTCATCGAGGAAGATGGTGCCCCCGGCGGTCAGCTCCAACAGCCCCAGCTTGCCCTCGGGCCGCGCCCCATCGAAGGCCCCGGGGGCATAGCCAAACAGCTCCGTCTCGGCCATCGACTCGGGAAGGCCGGCACAGTTGAGCGCCATGAACGGTGCCTGGCCGCGCCGGCTCGCCAGGTGACAGGCCCGCGCCAACACTTCCTTGCCGGTACCGGTCTCGCCGAAGATCAACAGCGGCGCATCCAGCGGCGCCATGCGACGGGCTTCGTGAATCAGTGCGGCGAGCCTGGGGCTTGCGGCGAACATCGCCTCGAAGCCACGGGACTCCTGGCGCTGCACCTGATAGATCCGCTCACCGATGCGATCGACGCTATGCAAGGTGACCACGGCTCCGGCGAGGGACGCCACGTCATCGTGGTTCTCGCGGTGAAGTGGCGCGATATCGGCCAGAAAGGTCGACTCGCGCAGGTGAATGCGCAGGCCATTGACCCGGGCATTGTTGCGCCGAATCAGCTCAGGCAGGTCGAGATCCGGCAGATAGCGATCCAGCGACAGCCCGGGCACTTCATCGACGCGCACGCCGAGCAGTTGACTGGCGGCGCGATTGGCGGCCACCAGATGACCCTCCATGTCGATCGACATCACCGGGTCGGTGAGCGAGGACAGCAACGCGTCGAGCTCAAGGTGACGCCGCTCGCTCGGCATCAGGCTGACCCGACGCAGGCCAAACACCCCGGGGACCTTCTCCAGATCCGGCTTCAGGGTCGCGAGCTGGGCGTTGAGCAGATTGGGCACGTGCAGATAGATGGCGTTGCCATGCTCACCGCCGACCTCGCCCCGGGCGACATTGAGGCCATAGTCGGCGAAGTGACCGACGATATCACGCAGGATGCCGATACGATTCTGACAGTGAAATCTGAGACGCATGCACCATATTCCTGATCTAGATCAGCGGCGACGCACGATTGTTGCCCTGGGCAAATCGGCTGTCAGCCGTGGCTGACTGAGTTGTAAAGAAAGCGTGACAGTTTACGCCTCTCGAAGGCTTTCGTCGCGGCTCTTTCATTGTCCGCGCCTCCCCGCCCTCACCGCTGTCAGGAAAACCTGACAGCCACGGCATCCGGCCCTCCCGAAACCCGCCGAGTCCCGCTGACACAAGGCCGGCGGCCATGCCTAGACTGCCGCTATGCAATGGCTCCCACGGGAGCCGCCCCAAGGCGACGAACAAGACCCCAACAGCGCACGGGAGAAATCATGACAGCCCCTCAGACGGCCAGCCACAGCGCCATGCCTGACAACGGCCACACCGCTCGGACTCCGGCAACGGCAGCGGCGGCGTCCAAGGCCACCCAGTACCAGGCACGTCTTCCCGACGAACACGGCGTCATCCACTGGAACGAGACCGAGAACGCTACCTGGGCGACCCTGATGGATCGCCAGCTCGAGCTGATCGACGGGCGCGTCTGCCAGGAATACCTCGATGGCCTCGACCGCCTGGACCTGCCCCGCGACCGCATCCCGCAGCTCGCCGACATCGATCGTGTCCTGCGTGACGCCACCGGCTGGGAGACCGCCCAGGTACCGGCGTTGATTCCCTTCGACACCTTCTTCGAGCTGCTCGCCAACCGGCGTTTCCCGGTGGCCACCTTTATCCGCAGCCCCGAGGAGCTCGACTACCTGAAGGAACCCGACATCTTCCATGAGGTCTTCGGCCACTGCCCGATGCTGACCAACCCGGCCTTCGCCGAGTTCACCGCGACCTACGGCCGACTCGGCCTCAACGCCGCCCCCAAGGATCGCGGCTACCTGGCACGGCTGTACTGGATGACGGTGGAATTCGGCCTGGTCGAGACGCCAGAAGGACGTCGCATCTATGGCGGCGGCATCATCTCATCGCCCAAGGAAACCCTGCACGCCATGTCAAAGACGCCGGTACACGCGCCTTTCGACCCCCTCGATGCCCTGCGCACGCCCTACCGCATCGATATTCTGCAACCGCTCTACTACGTGCTCGACAGCCTGGAAACCCTCCATGATCTCGCCCAGAAGGACATCATGGCGCTGGTCGACGAAGCACGTTCGCAAGGGCTGTTCGCCCCGCGCTTTACCCCCAAGTCCTGATCGGTTTGGGTCCTGGCCCAGCGCCATGCCAAGGTGGCGCCTTGGGTTCACGCGCCCGAGCGCTTTCTGATCACCACCAATGGGCCTAACGCCCGTCAAGGAGACACCATGAGCCAGCTTTCCGAACAGCAGTGTGAAGCCTGCAGCTGGGACGCCCCCCACGTTACCGACGCCGAGCTCGAGCAGTATCGCCAGGACATCCCCGAGTGGCAGATAGTCGAGCGCGATGGCATCATGCAACTGGAGCGTGGCTTTACGTTTCGCAACTTCAAGCAGGCCCTCGCGTTCACCAACCGAGTCGGCGACATCGCCGAGGAAGTCGGCCACCACCCCGCGCTATTGACCGAATGGGGCAAGGTGACCGTGACCTGGTGGTCCCATGAAATGAAGGGCCTGCACAAGAACGATTTCATCCTAGCGGCCAGAACCGACGAGGTAGCAGAGTAAAATGTTCGAGAAGATTGAGCGGGTTCCCGGGGATGCCATCCTCGGGCTCATCGAGGCCTTCAAGAAGGACACCAATCCCCAGAAGGTCGATCTTGGCGTCGGCGTCTACCGCGATGCGAAGGGCAACACCCCGGTGATGCGTGCGGTAAAGGACGCCGAGGCTCTGCTGCTCAACAACGAGGTCACCAAGACGTACATCGGCTCCCACGGCGCCCCGCAGTACGCCGAAGTGGTGCTGCCCATGGTGCTGGGCGAAGGCTCGCCGGTGCTTGAGTCCGGCCGCGCCAGCGCGACCCAATCCCCCGGTGGCACCGGCGCGCTGCGCCTGGCCGCGGACTTCGTTGCCACCCAACTGCCCGGCAAGGGCATCTGGGTCAGCGACCCGACCTGGCCCAATCACCATGGCATCTTCACCGCCGCCGGCATCGCGCTTCACAAGTACCCCTACGTCGACGCCGATAACCGTCTGGACTTCGACGGCATGCTCGGCGCGCTGAAGCAGATTCCCCACGGCGACGTGGTCGTGCTGCACGCTTGCTGTCACAACCCGACCGGCTTCGACCTGAACCGCGAACAGTGGCAACAGGTGCTCGAGGTGGTCAAGCAACGTGATCTGCTGCCGCTGGTCGACTTTGCCTACCAAGGCTTCGCCGAGGGCCTCGAGGAAGACGCCTTCGCCGTGCGCCTGCTGGCCGAAAACCTCGACAGCGTGCTGATCACCAGCTCCTGCTCCAAGAACTTCGGCATCTATAACGAGCGCACCGGCTGCCTGATCGTGGTCGCCAAGGACGCCAACGAGATGGAAGACGTGCGCTCCCAGATCGCCATCGTCGCCCGGGAGAACTACTCCAACCCGCCGGCCCACGGTGGCTCCATCGTCAGCGAGATCCTCCACGACGAGAAGCTTACCCAGATCTGGCGCGAAGAGCTCACCGAGATGCGCGACCGCATCAACACCCTGCGTCGCGACTTCGTCGAGGCCCTCAAGCCCTACGGGCTCGACGAGAAGTACGCCCATATCGCCGAGCAGCGTGGCATGTTCTCCTACACCGGCCTGACGCCGGAACAGGTGGATCGCCTGCGCGACGAATTCGGCATCTACATGGTGCGCTCGGGCCGCGCTAATGTGGCGGGCTTCTCCCAGGAGAACCTGCCGTACCTGGCCAAGGCCGTCGCCGCCGTCAACGCCTGATCGACGGCCAGGTGCTGGGCGCGGCGTACGCCAGCGCGGCTCACGCCATGAGTCACTCGCCCAGCCAAGGTGAAGCGGCGCCCGGGGTCTCCCGGGCGCCGCTTTTCATGCCGTGTGCCGTCTTGCGGCACGCGCTGTTGCTCTAGATGGTCTTGCCGCTCCTGGCGTTACCTTCAATCCTGGCGTTATCGTCAATCCTGGCGCTGTCGTCGACCCTGCCAGTCGCGCCATGTATCCCGCACAACGAGCCCGGCTGGCGATCTTGACGCCTCGCGCCGGCCCTTTGCGTCGCGCGATTCTCCGCGCGATGCCCCACGCTATCCGCGGGTAAAAGAGAGCCGATCACGTCGATGCTCGACGATCACCCGAGGCCATGCTTGGTCGCCCACACGGCGGCTTCGACCCGTGAGCGCAGATCGAGCTTCTTGAACAGGTGCTTGACGTGGACCTTGACCGTTCCCTCAGCGATATCGAGCTCTCGGGCAATCATCTTGTTCGAGAGCCCGCGCGCCAGGGTACGCAGGATGTCTCGCTCCCGTGCGGTCAGGCACGACATGCCATCGTCGCCACCGGTGGGCAGTTCGCCCTTGACCACGCTCGCCAGCAGCGACGCCATCTGCGGCCCCAGCACGATCTGGCCCTGGGCCGCTTCACGGATCAGGCGCAGCACCTCTTCGGGGTCCATGTCCTTGAGCAGGTAGCCATCGGCACCCTCCCTGAGGGCCCGCACGACATCCTCGTCGGCGTCCGACACCGTCAGGATGACGATGCGGCTCTTGACCCGGGCATCGCGCATGCGTCGCAGCACCTCGATGCCATCCATCGGCTGCATGTTGAGATCCAGCAGGATCAGGTTAGGCGCCAGCTCCACCGCCTTCCTCACGGCTTCTGCACCATCGGAGGCTTCGCCGACCACCACGAGGCCAGGATCCATATCCACCAGTTGACGCACGCCCCGCCGGAACAGGGGGTGATCGTCCACTATCATTAAGCGCAGCATGCTCATAGCGATTCTCGTTGTCTCGTTGTCTCGTAAAATGGTGCCTCGGAGGGGCCGAGGTCAGCTGTCACCCGGCCGCCATGGGCAGCCGATTCAATAGGCGCGGCAGAAAGCGCACGGAAACGTGGGTGCCGTAAGGCTCGGCCGCGGTAATCTCGAGGCTGCCGCATAGACTGCGAGCGCGCTCCGCCATGATCGCCATGCCGTGGGAAATGGAGGGGTCCGGCTCGGGCCCGATGCCGACCCCATCGTCCTGGACGGACAGCCGATAGCTGCGGTCCTTCTCGAGGACGATGCTCACCTCGCAGTGACGCGCCCTGGCATGACGCGCCACGTTGGAAAGCGCCTCGCGCACGATCTGCAACACGTGGATCTCTTCATTGGGCGTCAACTGCAGGCCGCTCCACTGGCCGCGAATCCGCAGCGCGAAGTCACCGCGCTTGGAATACTCGAGCACCGTTTCGTCCAGTGCGGCTTCCAGTCCCGCCTCATGGACGCGCAGGCGAAAGGTGTTGAGCAACTCTCGCAGCTGACGGTAGGAGGAATTGAGGCCATGGCGCAGCTCCGCGACGACCTTGGCCACCTCGTCCGGGCGATTGTTGTCGATCTGCATCTGCAAGCGGGTGACCTGGATCTTCAAGTAGGACAACGACTGAGCCAGGGAATCGTGAAGCTCACGGGCGATCACGGCGCGCTCGTCCATCAGGGACAGGCGTCGCTGTTCGTCGGACTTCTCGGCGAGTGACATGGCCGCGGCGATCAGGCCCGCGACGGTTTCGATCAGCTCCACCTTCCACTGGGCCAGCATGTGCCCGGGTGGCTGATACACCCGCAGCTCGCCGAAGTCGCGTCCGGCTTCTCGCACCCGTACCGCGTACTCATTGCCCCTTTCCACGCCTTCCTGGCTCCCCATGGCGGTAGCCGCACGGTCGATGCCACCCCGCTGAAGGCCGGTGTCGACGTTACCATTGCCCGGTTCCACCTGGTTGCCCTGCGCCGCAGTCGGGGGGGCAATAACGGTAAGGCGTCGTGAGTTGAGGCTGGTAATAGGCCCCTGGTCGGCATCTTTACTCAACCGAAGCTCGAAGGGGCCTTCATCGGTCACGGATTCGAGCTGGCGTAGAACATCGATCAACTCATCGTGGGTCAACGGCGTTACGCCATTCAACCGGCGAGCGGTGAGATAGAGCATCCGCAATGCATCATTGCTGCGCTTTAGCTCGTGGGTCTTGGCCGCCACCCGTTTCTCCAACTGGCCGTACATCTCCGACAGGCTCGCATTCATCTTATTGATTGTACGGGATAACAGTCCCAGCTCGTCGCTACCGCGGTAGGTTGTCCGGCCGGAAAAATCGCCGACCATCACACCGTTGACGACACGAATAAGGCTTCGAAAAGGCGGCATAACGCCACATACGATTCGATAGACAATCATCACCATGATGATCATCAACACCGTCAGTGCGGCGCCCTGAAACACCTCGAGAAATATCACCTTTGATTCCGCGTATCGTTGCAGCCTACCCACCAGAACTTCGACCCTATCCACGAAATCTACGACCCGATCTTCGAGTTGGTAGATGTCCCTTTTCTCGAAGTCCTGCAGCGAGGGATCGAGGTCATCATTCCAGGACTGAACGACGTTTTTATAGGCTTGGCGAAGCGGATCATCCTCGCTCCGTGGAATCAAGGCGACGATGGAATTTGCCGTCAACGTTGCCTCCAGCCGATCGCGTTGCCAGCGCCGCCGAGGATGATCAACCGGTAACAGCTCCACCGTGGAAAGCAAGCGGTACGCCTGCATACGTAGCGACCCTGCCTGATTGATGGCGTCGGCATAGCCGCTGGCGCTCTTGGCGATCACGATCGAGCCCAGCAGACTGATCAGCGCCAACAGCGAGATCGCCGCCATGGCGATCAGCATTCGCAACATTAGAGAACGACGGATAGAAAACGCGGGTGTCACCTTCAAATCCACCGGTAATTGACCCAGATCATGTTCGCCTCAACCTTCGGTTATCAAGCATTACAGGCTCATCTGCACTGTTTGATAATACGCGACGACACGCACAGAAACACCTGGGTACCCCCTAGGAGGTAAGACGGAAAGGGCGCTGGATATAAGCGGCAATTCCTTTGACCGCAATCAGGCGTCTACCAGATACATTGTAGCAAGGTTCGGGAGCGTTACCCGGTTCCCTAACGAGGACAGCTCATGGTCAATCAAGACGCGATTCCCAGACAACAGCAGAACAGAGCGCTGGGGTTATCCACCCTGGCGTTCACGCTCTGCTTCGCGGTCTGGACTCTCTTTTCCATCCTTGGCATCCAGATCAAGGAAGACTTCGGTCTTTCCGACACCCAACTCGGCCTGCTGATGGCCACCCCGGTGTTGACCGGCTCGATCAGCCGCCTCTTCCTCGGTGTGCTCACCGACCGTTTCGGCGGGCGCTGGGTCTTCGGCCTGCTGATGCTGGCCACCGCCGCCTGTGTCTATCTGCTGACCTTCGCCACGAGCTACACCATGCTGCTGATCGGCGCGCTCGGCGTCGGTCTGGCCGGTGGCTCCTTCATCGTCGGTGTCGCCTACACCTCGGCCTGGTACGGCAAGGAACGCCAGGGTACGGCGCTGGGCATCTTCGGTGCCGGTAACGTCGGCGCCGCGGTGACCAACTTCGGCGCGCCCTTCCTGCTCATGGCGATGGGCTGGCAGGGCACGGCGTTGGTCTACGCCAGCGTCATCGCGGTCATGGGGGTCGTCTTCATCCTGCTGGCCAAGCCCGACCCCTTGAGCAAGAGCCGCAACGCCAAGCATCAGCCGTTGTCGGAGCAGTTCGCGCCCCTGGCCGATGTTCGCGTATGGCGCTTCTCGCTGTACTACTTCTTCGTCTTCGGCGGTTTCGTGGCGCTGGCCCTGTGGCTGCCCCACTACCTGATCGAGGTCTACGGCCTGAGCCTGGCCGGCGCCGGCATCGTTGCCGCGCTCTACACCATTCCGGCCTCACTGTTCCGGGTCCTCGGTGGCTGGCTGTCTGACCGCTACGGCGCGCGTCGGGTCATGTACTGGACCCTGATCGCCTGCGTCGCCTGCACCTTCCTGCTCAGCTACCCGCCCACCGATTACACCGTCGATGGCGTACATGGCCCGGTGTCCTTCTCGTTTGCCATGCCACTGATCGGCTTTATCGGCCTGACCATGGTGCTCGGCTTCTTCATGTCGCTGGGCAAGGCGGCGGTATTCAAGCACATTCCGGTCTACTACCCGAAGAGCGTTGGCCTGGTCGGCGGTGCCGTGGGCATGGTCGGGGGCCTCGGCGGCTTCTTCCTGCCGCTGACCTTCGGCATGCTCAACGACGTCATCGGCATCTGGCAGAGCTGCTTCATGCTGATGTTTGCCGTCGCCGCGGCTGCCCTTTTGTGGATGCACTACGCGATCGTGAAGGCCATTCGTATCGAGGCACGCGACCGCTGCGAGTCCACCGACCTGCCGGAGCTGTCCACTCCGAGCCGCTTCGTGCTCAACGAGTGGCACCCCGAGGACGAAGGCTTCTGGAAAGCCACCGGACGCAAGATCGCTACGCGTAACCTGTGGATCTCGATTCCCTGCCTGCTGCTGGCCTTCAGCATCTGGATGGTGTGGTCGGTAGTGGTCGCCAAGCTCCCCCAGGTCGGCTTCAACTACAGCTCCAACCAGCTGTTTTGGCTTGCCGCCCTGCCGGGTCTCTCCGGTGCCACCCTGCGCATCTTCTACAGCTTCATGGTGCCGATCGTCGGCGGCCGCCGCTTTACCGCGCTGTCCACGGCGTCCCTGCTGCTGCCGGCGATCTGGATCGGCTTCGCGGTGCAGAATCCCGAGACCCCGTATCTGGTGATGGTGATCCTGGCGCTGCTGTGCGGCTTCGGTGGCGGCAACTTCGCCTCCAGCATGGCCAACATCTCGTTCTTCTACCCCAAGCGCGAAAAAGGCACAGCACTGGCGCAGAACGCCGGGCTTGGCAATCTCGGCGTCTCGGTGATGCAGTTCCTGGTGCCGCTGGTCATCACCACCGGGGTCTTCAGCCTGCTGGTCGGCGAGGCTCAGCCGATGCAGCAAGGCGGTGAACTGTGGCTGCAGAACGCCGGCTTCGTGTGGGTGCCCTTCATCGCCATCGCCGCCATCGCGGCCTGGTTCGGCATGAACGACATCGCCAGCGCCAAGTCATCGTTCAAGGAACAGGCGGTGATCTTCAAGCGCAAGCACAACTGGCTGATGTGCATCCTCTACACCGGCACCTTCGGCAGCTTCATCGGCTTCTCCGCCGGCTTCCCGCTGCTGACCAAGACCCAGTTCCCGATGGTCGATGCCCTGCAGTTCGCCTTCCTCGGCCCGCTGGTCGGGGCCCTGAGCCGCGCCTACACCGGCGGCCTGGCGGATCGCTTCGGCGGTGCCCGAGTCACCTTCTGGACCTTCATCAGCATGATCCTCGGCGTCGTTGGCGTGCTGTTCTTCCTGATGAACAAGGAATCGTCGATTGCCTTCTACGGCTTCTTCGGCGCCTTCATGCTGTTGTTCTTCGCCACCGGCGTCGGCAACGCCAGCACCTTCCAGATGATTCCGTCGATCTTCCGCCACGAAGTGCCGCGGTTGATGCCCGAGCTGTCCCGTGACGAGCAACTGGTCCACGCCGAGCGTGAGTCCGCCGCCACCATCGGCTTCACCTCGGCCATCGCCGCCTACGGTGCCTTCTTCATTCCCAAGTCGTTCGGCACCTCGCTGGACCTGACCGGCGGCGCCGAGGCAGCCCTGATCGGCTTCATCGTGTTCTACGCCGTCTGCACCGGCCTGACCTGGTTCTACTACAGCCGCAAGGGGGCAGAGATCGAGCTGGACCGTGACACCAAAGCCAGCCCGGTGCCCACGGCTGCGGCTACGGCCAACGCCCTTTCGTAAGACCGTGATAGTCGAGTCCCACAAGGACCGTTAAGCATGGCCCCCTGCGGGGGGCCCTCGAGGAGACCCCCATGAGTCATTTTCTCGATCGTCTGAGATACCTGACTAGACGCCCACCGCAATTCGCGAACGGCCACGGCGAGACCCGTGACGAGACCCGCGACTGGGAGGACGGTTACCGCTCGCGCTGGCAGCACGACAAGGTCGTGCGTTCGACCCACGGGGTCAACTGCACCGGCTCCTGCAGCTGGAAGATCTACGTCAAGAACGGCCTGGTCACCTGGGAAACCCAGCAGACCGACTACCCCCGCACCCGCGCCGACCTGCCCAACCACGAGCCCCGCGGCTGCCCGCGTGGCGCCAGCTACTCCTGGTACCTGTACAGTGCCAACCGCCTGAAGTACCCCTTGATCCGCCAGGAGCTGATCAAGCTATGGCGCAAGTCTCTCGAGGCGCATCCCGATCCGGTCGACGCCTGGGCCTCCATCGTCGAAGATCCGATTCTCGCCAATGAGTATAAGAAAGCCCGGGGCATGGGCGGATTCGTCCGTGCCGACTGGGACGAAGTCCAAACCCTGATCGCCGCTTCCAACGTCTATACCGCCAAGCAATACGGCCCCGACCGGGTCATCGGCTTCTCGCCGATTCCGGCCATGTCGATGGTCTCCTACGCCGCCGGCGCCCGCTACCTGTCGCTGATCGGTGGCGTCTGCCTGTCGTTCTACGACTGGTACTGTGACCTGCCGCCGGCCAGCCCCCAGACCTGGGGCGAGCAGACCGACGTGCCCGAGTCCGCCGACTGGTACAACTCCGGCTACATCATCGCCTGGGGCTCCAACGTGCCCCAGACCCGTACCCCCGACGCCCACTTCTTCACCGAGGTGCGCTACAAGGGCACCAAGACGGTCTCCATCACCCCGGACTACGCCGAGGTCTCCAAGCTCACCGACGAGTGGCTCTCCGCCAAGCAAGGCACCGACGCCGCGCTGGCCATGGCCATGGGCCATGTGATCTTGAAGGAGTTCCATCTCGACAAGCCCAGCGCCTACTTCACCGATTACGTGCGCCGCTACACCGACATGCCCTTCCTGGTGGCCCTGGAGCCGCGTGAAGACGGCAGCTTCGCCCCCGGCAAGCAGCTGCGCGCCGCCGACTTCGACGCCAACCTCGGCCAGGACAACAACCCCGAGTGGAAGACGGTGGCCTGGGACGAGACCCGCGACCAGCTGGTGGTGCCGCGCGGCTCCATCGGCTTTCGCTGGGGCGAGAACGACGGCGTGCAAGGCAAGTGGAATCTCGAGCCGCTGGACGCCGACGGCAAGGACATCTCGCTGCGCCTGAGCCTCGACACTGCCCACGACAGCGTGGCCCGAGTCGCCTTCCCCTACTTCGGCGGCGTCAAGCACGAGCACTTCCCCCACGTCGACGGCAACGAGGTGCTGCACCACCACCTGCCGGCCAAGAAGCTGACCCTGGCCG
>NZ_JBQXYF010000011.1:0-207400 GCF_052645355.1 Halomonas sp. V046 | reverse complement strand
ACTCAAGCTGGTGTCACCGTGCAAACACTGCTGTGCCACCAGCAGTTTGAACCACTCGTCGTATCGGTTGCTCATGAAAACACCCCGAAGGTTGGATGTGGGTGTCCAACTTTCGGGGTGCAGTTCAGGTCCGGCCTGGCTTTTCGTAACGGGGGGGGCTCGTGTCGTTCGTCCCCGCTTTTCTTGTTGCGGCGACGTTGCAACCCGCGATGGGACTCACCCCCATGTGAGCCCTATGTGAGAGCACCCGGAGCGCCGGCCCGTCCGTCAGGCACTTATTGTGAAAAGCCCAATTCCGAGAGGAGTTGGGCTTCTTTTTATAAAGAGCCGCATGCATGGGCTCTCTATACGGTCAGCCCGCTTGTTATCGGTGGGGCCGCGCCAAGCAGCACCCCCTCGGGCGAATCCCGAGGGGGGCGTGAGCTTCCGGCGCCTCACCGGGTCACTCGTCAATGACCACGGCAAAGCCACCATAGATCAACCGCTTGCCGTCGAAGGGCATGGGATTGTTCTGTTCAGACATGCGGGTGTCTTCCATGATCTTCGGCATCGCCTGATCCCGCACTTCCCGAGATGGCCAAGTGACCCAGGCGAAGACCACCGTTTCGTCGTCCCGGCATTGGACCGCCATGGGGAAGGACGTCAGGGTGCCTTGGGGGACGTCGTCGCCCCAACATTCGACCACCTTCAGCGCACCGTATTCCTTGAACACAGTAGCGGCGTCTTGGGCGTGCTTGAGATAGGCCTGACGATTGGCGTTAGGCACTGCTGCCACGAAGCCGTCTATATAGCCATTGACATCGTTCATGGAGTTTCTCCTATTTCGTCGTTGTCGTGCTGGTCATCTTTCGGGGGTAGCTCTCTGACGGGACGCACTTCGATGGTGCCGAAACGGGCCGGAGGAATGCGGCTTGCCAGTCGCAGGGCCTCTGTCAGGTCGAGTGCGTCGAGCAGGTAGAAGCCCGCCAGTTGCTCTTTGGTTTCGGCGAAGGGGCCGTCGGAAACGAGCACCTCGCCGTCCCTGACCTGCACGCTGCTAGCCTCGGCGACACTTTGCAGGGCTTGGCCTGCCACGAAGTGGCCTTGTTGTGTCAGGCGTTCGACGCCGGCGATGCACTCCTGGTTGAGTGCGTGCCATTCGGACTCGCTCATCGCGTTGATCAACTGCTCCTGGTAGTACACCAATGCGACATACTTCATCTCGAGGATCTCTCCGTTTGGTCGTTGTTGGTTCAGGGGCCCGCTCTGCGCAATATGCTTCGAGGCTCAGGGACACTCTTCGCTCGAGCAGGACAGCATCCATTGCACGCCGAAGCGGTCGGTCAGCATGCCAAACCCTTTCGCCCAGAAAGTGGGCTCGAAGGGCATGATCACCTCGCCACCGTCGGCCAGGCGAGCGAAGGCCTCACTGGCCTGCTCGGTATCGTCGTAGTCGAGGAACACCTGGGCCCCCTGGGGGGCCTTATAGCAGTCGCCCCATGCATCGGCGCCCATCACGCGGTGACCGCGGATGTTGAGCGAGGCGTGGGCGATCTGGTCGCGGCAGCTGGATGGGACTTCGCCGGCGGCCGGAGTGTCGCCGAAGCTGAGCATGGCTTCCAGGTGTCCACCGGTGACGTCCGCGTAGAACGCCATCGCTTCCCGGCAAGATCCGGGAAAGCTCAGGTGCACCTGTACCGCTTTCGGCATGCGTTCTTGGGCCAGGTGCTTGTCGAGACCTGATCCAGGTTCGAAGTCTTCCATGGTGGCGTAGCGTCGTAGTTCCAGGGTGGCATTGCCGTCGCTATCTTCACGCGGCCAACGCTTCGCCCATTCGATAGCTTGCTCCAGGGAGTCGACATCGATCACGGTGTAGCCGGCCAGCAGTTCAGTGGTCGCCGGGAAGGGCCCTTCGATGACGCTAGGTGTGGCTGCATGGAAGTCGAGGCGGCAGCCTTCGCGACTGGGTCGCAAGCCGTCGCCGGTGACGAAGACGCCTGCGCGAACCAACTGCTCGTTATAGTTTGCCATGGCCTCCATCAGTTCTTGGCTCGGAAGAACGCCTTGCTCGGTTTGCGCATCGGCCTTGCGCATCATCATGAATCTCATCGCACCACTCTCCTTCGTTGGGGGATATCAAGGAGTCGCGCGGCTCGTCAGGGAATCGACACAGGATCGAATTTTTTTAGTCGAGGTGATTCAGTTCTGCCAGACGGCGGGCGAGGAAGCGTTTCTCCGGGCCTTGGGCACACAGCAATAGAGCCTGTTGATAGGACTGGCAGGCTGCATGGCGGTGGCCTGCACGGCGATGAAGATCGGCCAGGGCGGCGTGGTACAGGTGATAGGTAGCGACATGCTTGTTGCTGGCCAAGGCTTCGAGCAACAGCAGGCCGGCCTCGGGAGTATCGCTCATGGCGACGGCAACCGCTCGGTTGAGAGCGACGACGGGCGAGGGCTGCCAGCGGTAAAGGGCGTCGTAGAGGCGTGCGATACGCTTCCAGTCCGTGGCGCCGGCGGTGCTTGCTTGGGCATGAACGGCGGCGATGGAGGCCTGTAGGGTATACGGGGCGGTGGGCGTCAGCGCCAGGGCTTTTTCGAGCCAGTTCATGCCATCCTCGATCTGCTCCTTGTCCCACAGGTCACGGTTTTGCTCCTCCAGCGGGACCAGGTTTCCCTCCGCGTCCTGGCGGGCGTTGCGCCTGGCGTCGTGCAGCAGCATCAGGGCCAGCAGGGCGAAGACTTCTCCTCGGGGGAGTTGTCGGGCGAGGGCCTGTGCCAGGCGAATGGCTTCGTCTGCCAGGCTCACCGCCACCACCGTCTCACCGTCGCTGCACGAGTAGCCTTCGTTGAAGATCAGGTAGATGACCCTGAGAACGTCGGGTAGTCGGCTTGGCAGCTCGGTGGTATCGGGGACCTCATAGGCAATGCCGGCATCGCGGATGCGACGTTTGGCTCGAACGATGCGCTGGGCCAGGGTCGCGGGCTTCTGGAGCAGGCCATTGGCGACTTGCTCGGTGGTGAGCCCCGCCATTTCGCGCAGCGTCAGGGCCACGCGGTCCGGCGTGGTCAGCACGGGGTGGCAGCAAGTGAACAGCAGCCGCAGAGGGTCGTCCTCGATGGCCAGGGCATCCGGTTGCGTGGCTTCTTCGGTATCAAGAAAATGGGCGTGCCGGCGGGCGGTCTGGCGGCGTCGAATCTGGTCGATGCCGCGGCGGTGCCCGACCCGGATCAGCCAGGCCACGGGATCATCGGGAACGCCCCGCGTCGGCCAGTCAGACACTGCCGCCACGAAGGCTTCGTGCAGGGCGTCCTCGGCCGAGTCGAAGTCGCCCAGGCGACGAATCAAGGTTGCCCGTACCCGCGGCGCGTAGTGACGATAGAGTGATTCGATGGATGGCATGCGTTACCCCTTCGCAAGCGCGACGTCGGAAGCAACCCCGGTTTCAGCGAACGTTCGAAGTCGACGTCAAGACACTAAAACCGTGCCACCAGAAAAACCAGTGGCACCGGGCGGTGGAGTGTCACGGTCCATGGCCACGAGCCCGTGGTGGTGGGGGAGCGGTTCGGCCGTGATCGGCGCCGCGGCCAACTGGGCTCGGCCGCTTCCCGCTTACAGCTCCCCGCTGAGGGCGGCGCCCCGTTCGAAGGCCGCGAGGCTATCGAGGGTCGTGGCCGCTATTTCCGCCAGGGCTTCCTCGGTAAAGAAGCCCTGGTGCCCGGTGACCAGAACGTTCGGGAAGCTGGTCAGGCGGGCGAAGACGTCGTCTTGAGGGATGCTATCGCTGCGGTCTCGGAAGAACAGCTCAGACTCCTGTTCGTAGACATCGATGCCCAGGTAACCCAGCTCTCCGGCCTTGAGAGCTTCGATACAGGCGCGGGTATCGATAAGCGCGCCGCGGCTGGTGTTGATCAGCATTGCCGTATTTTTCATGCGCTTGAACTCCGGCTCCCCGATCCGGTGGTAGGTGTCGTCGGTCAGCGGGCAATGCAACGAGACGATGTCGCTTGCGGCGAGCAGTTCGTCGAGATCGACCTGGGTGAAGTCGCCCTGTCGCGGTTCGTTATCGCAGACCAGTACATGGCAGCCGAAGCCCTTGAGGATACGCACCAGCGCCTGGCCTATCTGGCCATAGCCGATCACACCGGCGGTCTTGCCGGCCAGGTTGAAGCCCAGCAGGCCATTGAGATCGAAGTTATCCTCGCGCACCCGGTTATAGGCCTTATGGGTCTTCCGGCTCAGGGTCAGGATCAGCGCCAGGCAGTGTTCGGCGACGGCTTCGGGGCTGTAGGCGGGGACGCGGCAGACGCGAATGCCGAGTTCCCTGGCGGTCTCGAGGTCGACGTTGTTGAAGCCGGCGCAGCGTAGTGCCACGAGGCGCACGCCGACGATCGACAGGCGCTCCAGCACGGTGCGGTCGAGTTGGTCATTGACGAACACGCAGACGGCATCCAGCCCTTGGCAGAGCATGACGCTGCGCGCATTCAGCGACTGTTCGAAGTGCTCTATCACGACACCGTCACGAGCCCCTTCGGGGTAGAACGGACGTTCATAACGTTGGGCGCTGAAGAAACCGACCTTGAGCATGGCGAGGCCTTCTGTGTGCTATTGGCGGGTGGTCACTGGCAATGGTCGAGGGGGCCGGTGTGAGGGTGCCACGGCCCGGTTGATTGTGGGCGGTCTGTGGGACGCTCCCCTGCGACGTGAAGGATGACGCTATCGCAGGGTGTCATGAGGCCGCCTCGTAGAGCTCGATGGGCGTGCCATCGGGGTCGGCAAAGAAGGTGAAGCTGGCGCCGGTAAACTCGTCTCGTCGGAGGGGCTCGGGCTCAACGCCGCGTTCCCTGAGCAGAGCGATGCACGCCGTGATGTTCGCGGTGGCGAGGGCGAGGTGGCGCAGGCCGCAGGCTTCCGGGTAGCTCGGGCGCGGTGGCGGAGACGGAAAGGAGAACAGCTCGAGTCGAATCTTGCCGGGTAGGCGCAGGTCGAGCTTGTAGCTGTCCCGATCGGCTCTATAGGCTTCGTTGACGATCTCGGCATCGAGCACCTCGGTATAGAAGCGCTTGGCTCGCGTGTAGTCGGCGGTGATCAGGGCAACGTGGTGGACGCTCGACAAGGGCAGGCGAGAGGTCATATCGATTCCTGCTGGGGCAGAGTGGGGGCTCATAAAGGGCGCCACCAGGCGCCCATGGCAGAGAGCGGCGCCTAGCGACAGAGGTCTTCGAGGGCTTCGATCAGGCTCTCCATCTCGTCGTCGGTACCGATGGAGATGCGCAGGTAGTCGCGCAGCGCATCGGTATTGAAGTGGCGCACAAGAATGCCTCGCTGGCGCAGTCCGACGAACACCTGGGCGGCATCGTGCTCGGGATGGGTCACCAGTACGAAGTTGGTCTGGGACGGCAACACGCGAAAGCCGAGTGTCTCCAGGCGGGTGCGGGTGCGCTCGCGAGTTGCCATGACGGCCTCGCGGGTGGCGTCAAAGTGTGCCTTGTCGGCCAGCGAGGCGATGCCGATGGCGCTGGCCAGGGCGTCGACCGGATAGGAGTTGAACGAGTCCTTCACCCGGACAAGGCCCTCGATCAACTCCGGCGAGCCAACGGCGTAGCCCAGGCGCAGGCCGGCGAGGCTGCGGGACTTGGAGAAGGTGCCGGTCACCAGCAGGTTGGGGTATTGGTCGACCAGGCCGACGGCGCTCTCGCCACCGAAGTCGACGTAGGCCTCGTCGACCAGCACCACGCGATCGCTGACCTTGTCGAGCAGCGCGGCGATGGCGTCGTGGCCGTGGCCGTGGCCGGTGGGCGCATTGGGGTTGGCGAAGATGATGCCGCCGCTATCGCCTTCGAAGGCCTTCAGGTCGACTCGCCACTGGTCATCCAACGGATGTGCCTGGCGCTCGATGCCGTACATCGTGCAGTACACCGGATAGAAGCTGTACGAGATATCCGGGGTGGCGAGAGGGCGCGGTTGGCGAAAGAAGGCCTGGAAGGCCAGCGCCAGCACTTCATCCGAGCCGTTGCCGACGAAAACGTGGCCTGCCGGTACGCCGAGGACATCGGCCAGGGCTTCGCGCAGCCCCTGGGATGTCGGGTCCGGGTAGCGGCGCAGGTGGTCGGCGGAAAACTCGCGCAGTACCCGCTCGACCCCTGGGGCCGGCGAGTAGGGGTTTTCATTGGTGTTCAGCTTGATCAGGCGTTCGCGGGGCTGCTCGCCGGGAACGTAAGGCGTCAGCTCCCGCACGGCGGGACTCCACAATTGGCTCATGGTCACTCGCTTGGCAGGGGCGGAATTAACACTTTGGTCATGGTGACCCGAGCGCCTGCACCGCGCAAGTCGCGCGCATGCTACTCTGCGCCAAGCGCAGACGGTTCGCCCCCTAAGGATAATGATGACCGCCCAGATTCTTGCCACGCTGCTGCCCGTCTTTCTGATTTCCGGTGCCGGCACGCTTTATGGCCGCTTTCGCACGCCCGATATCCGCGGGCTCAACACGCTCAATATGGAGCTGTTCGTGCCGATGCTGGTGTTTGCCGTGCTTGCCGACCGCCAGGCGCCGTTGGCCGAGTATGGCCAGTTGGCGTTGGCGGCGGCCGTCGTCGTGCTGGGCTCGGGCTTGCTGGTGTGGCCGGTGGTGAAATGGCTGAAGCTGGAGGTGAAGACCTTCCTGCCGCCCATGATGTTCAATAACTCCGGCAATATGGGCATTCCCTTGCTGATTCTGGCCTTCGGAGAAAAAGCGCTGCCGGCGGCGGTGGTCACTTTTATCGTCGAGATGCTGCTGCATTTTTCCGTGGGCCTATGGATGCTGAGCCCGCAGACGCCGCTGTGGCGATTGTTTCGCATGCCCATTGTGCTGGCGAGTATCGCCGGGCTTGCGGTCAACTTGAGTGGCCTGGTGTTGCCGAGCTGGCTGCTCGAGGCGTTGCACATGCTCGGCGGGGTGTGTATTCCGCTGTTGCTGTTTGCGCTCGGCGTGCGCATGCTGGACATCGACTTCAGCGACTGGCGCACGGGGCTTCTGGGTGCCGTGCTGTGTCCTCTGTCGGGACTGCTGCTGGCTTGGCCGTTGATTGTGTGGCTGGAACTCGACGGCATGAAGGCGGCGACCCTGTGGGTGTTCGCCGCCTTGCCTCCGGCGGTACTCAACTATCTGGTGGCAGAACAGTACCGCCAGCAGCCGCATACCGTGGCGTCTCTGGTGTTGATTGGGAATCTGGGCAGCTTGATCGTCATGCCGATAGTGCTCGGACTGGTCTTTGTGCACGTGTTGCCAGCGGCAGGCTAGGCCGGGGGACTGTGCGCAGAAGGCATGGGAGGTTATGCTGTTCATCAGGCTGCCGTGTTGCACGGCTTGTTGCTCATAGGTTAGGAGGACTCATATGCAATTCAGGACTTTGCTGGCTGGTTCGGCCATGCTTGCCCTTTTGGCCGGTTGTGCCAGTAGTGGCCCGAGCGAGACCGGCACGAGCGGAGAAGCCATTCAGGCTAATTCGGCGACTTACCAGGGCACCCTGCCGTGCCGCAATTGTGATGGCATCGACCTGACCGTCACCATGGAAGGCGACGAGCAAAGCGGCGCGGCTCAGCGCAGTTTTGACCTGACCGCGGCGTACCGCAACCACCCTCAGAATCCGCCGGAAGAAAGCTACGCCGGCAACTGGGATGTGTTGACGGGTACCGCCGACAATCCTGAGGCCACCGTGTACGAGCTGGTGCCCAATGGTGAAGGCCAGACCTACTACTTCCTGCGCGTCAACCCGCAGACTCTGGAGCTGATCGACCCCCAGCGTCGTCGCTTCCAGAACAACAGCATGCTGCAGTTGACTCGTCAGCAGTAACGGCGCTGTTCGTTGTAGGTGTGATTCAGGGCGGCCTTTGGGCCGCCCTGAATCGTTTTCGCGCTAGTGACGACGGGCCGTGTATCCGCTGCTATCGATGAGCGGGGCGGCTCAGCTCTCAACACGGCAGGCCTCGAGGCCGTGGATCACCCCGGCGCTCTCAGACGTGTCAGCACCGCCTGGGCATCGTCTTGCTCGGTCGTGATGCCGGACGCCTGCAGACGCTGCTCGAGGTCGCTGTCATTGGCTTCGTGATCCAGCTCGCGCATCGCCTCCTCGACATCAGCCTGGTGCGTCTGGCGGGTCTTGATGCGCTCCAGAGACTGGGCGATGTCGTCCAAGCCGGTGCGCAGGCTGACGTGGTGCGCCCCCAGCTGCCGGGTGACGTGGGCACTGCACTGGTTGGCCTTGGCAAGCGCCAGTTCTCGCTTGTAGTACGTGAGCCCCCGCGCTGCATCGCGCAGACCGCTGCGCAGGGCCTGTTCCCGGCAGGCCAGCTGTGCCGCGTGCTGGCCCTGTTGCCGCAGCTGCTTTTCGTCCTCGGCGATGCGAGTCGCCAGTTCGAGCGCCAGCGCATCTTCGCTCCGGGCCATGGCAGCGCGGGCTTGGTCTTCTCGGCGGGCGATCTGTTGGGCCAAGCCCGTGTTGTGGCGCTCCAACTGCCGGTGGTGTGCCATCAGGCCCGCCAGTTCGTGCTTGGCTACCCGCATGGCCTGCTCGGTATCTCTCAGCTCCTGAGCCATGATTCTCAGCGCATGAGCATCGACCAGGCGTTCGGCCGGCTCATGGGCGGAGGCTCGCAGCAACGTGCTCATTTTTGTCCAGATCGTCATGGCATCACTCCGCGTATTCTTTCAGCAGCTGCTGGGTTCGGGCGTCGGAAATACGGTTGTGAACCCGCTGACTCTCGTGGTCGTCACGCAGTGTCTTGGACAGGGTGATGGTGGTGCTCACCAGGAAGAGCGAGCAGATCCCGAGATACCCCTTCACCAGCAGGTCAATGGGGGTAATGACGATGCCCACGGCCATGGCGACCACCGCCACGACGAAGGACACCTTGACGAAAAAAAGCCAGCCCGACGAGTTGCTGCGCAGTTCGTTTTCCATGGTCATCTCTCTCATGCGACTAGTGAGTTGAGGGGCGCCGGTGCGCCCCAGCCACCGTGTTGCTTGGCTGGCGAGTACTATGGCCAGCCGCTGTGGCCAGGCGCCAGCGGGATCGAAGAAGTCGCGACCGGTTGGCTATTGGGTAGCGTATTCTGCTACTTTTTCGGCTGTCTTCCGGGAAGGATGCAGAGGCCATGGCTCAGACTGCCGCTATCGTGGATGCGCTCAAGGCCGCTCTGAAGGCCCACGGCCTGACCTACCAACAGGTGGCCAGGGAGCTGGAGCTTTCCGAGGCCAGCGTGAAGCGACTGTTCGCCGAGCGTCAGTTCTCGTTGAAACGCCTGGATCAGGTCTGTGCCTTGATCGGCCTTGAGATCACCGACCTGGTGCGCCAGCTCGAGCCCGAAATCCGCATCGATCAACTCAAGCTGACCCAGGAACAAGAGCTGGTGTCGGACATGGCGCTGCTGCTGGTGGCCTTCTGCGCGCTGAATCGCTGGCGCTTTCACGAGATGCTCGACACCTATGCCCTGAGCGACCACGCGTTGATCTCTCACCTGACCCGGCTCGATCGCATGGGCTTGATCGAACTGCTGCCGGGAAATCGCATCAAGCCGCTGGTCACCTACGACTTTCAGTGGCACAAGAACGGGCCTATTCAGCGGTTCTTCGAGTCCCAGGTGCAGGGGGACTTTCTCGAGTGTCGCTTCGATCGGCCGGGTGAATTGCGCCTGTTCGTCAATGGCATGCTGTCACCGCGCTCCAACGAGGTGATGCACCAGAAACTGCGTCGCTTGGCGCTGGATTTTCGTCATTGTCATCAGGAGGATCTTGCCTTGCCCCTGGAGCAGCGCTTCGGCATCAGCATGATCGTCGCCGTGCGGCCCTGGGAGATCGCGGTCTTTCGTCGCTTTCGTCGTGCCGAGAAGGCCAAGGTGTATCCGGGGCAGGGGCCGCCAGCCTAGGCGCCGTGCGCCGCTGCCTACCCGGACCCGCCGCCGTGTGCCGCCGCCTGCGGCAACTGCCTACTCGGACCCGCCGCCGTGTGCCGCCGCTGGTGCTGGCGTGGGACGGTTGTCGTTGCCGCGCGGGTCGGTTCGAACCCGACGGGCGGGCCTGGCGGAGCATTGGACCCCAGGCAGCGACGGGGTACGCTTGGCGCTGCCGGATAGTGAACGATGTGGCTGGTGACTCGAGGCGCGCCTTGTTCCTTGCCGCGCCAGCCCCGGCCTTCCAGAACACGCCTTAGGCCGTTCAATCACCGACCACCAGCCCAGGAGAGACGTGTCCATGGCCAAGGCCAAGAGCGCCTTCGTCTGCACCGAGTGCGGCGCCGAGTATCGCAAGTGGCAGGGACAGTGCTCGAGCTGTCAGGAATGGAACACCTTGAGTGAAGTCAGGCTGTCGTCGCCGGCGCGGACTGGCTCGGCAGCTACCGGCGCGGGGCGAGGCGGCTATAGCGGCAGCCTGTCCCGTGAGGTAGTCGATCTCGCTAATGTCGACCTCTCGGAGGTGCCGCGACTGTCGTCGACGTTTGCCGAGTTCGACCGTGTGCTCGGCGGCGGTTTGGTGCCGGGATCGGCGGTGCTGCTCGGCGGGCATCCTGGGGCCGGCAAGTCGACGCTGCTGCTGCAGACTGCCTGCAAGCTTGCCCAACAACGCCGGGTGCTCTACGTCACGGGGGAGGAGTCCCTGTCCCAGGTGGCGATGCGAGCCCATCGCCTGCAGCTGCCGACTCAGGGCCTCAAGATGCTGGCCGAGACCAGCGTCGAGACGATACTGGCGGTGGCCGAGCGGGAGCGTCCGGAGGTGCTGATCATCGACTCGATCCAGACCATGCACCTGGAGGACATCTCGTCGGCGCCGGGCGGGGTGGCGCAGGTTCGCGAATCCGCCGCCGCGCTGACCCGCTTCGCCAAGCAGGGCAGCACGGTGCTGCTGCTGGTGGGGCACGTGACCAAGGATGGCACCCTGGCAGGCCCCAAGGTCCTCGAGCACATGATCGATGCCTCGCTGCTGCTCGAGGGTGGCGCCGACTCGCGCTTTCGCACCCTGCGGGGCCAGAAGAACCGCTTCGGTGCCGTCAATGAGCTGGGCGTCTTCGCCATGCTCGAGCACGGCATGAAGGAGGTGAAGAACCCCAGTGCGATCTTCCTGTCGCGCCAGCAGGAGCAAGCCTCGGGTAGCCTGGTGATGGTGGTGTGGGAAGGCACCCGGCCCATACTGGTCGAGGTCCAGGCGCTGCTCGACGAGTCGGCTCTGGGCAATCCGCGGCGGGTCGCGGTGGGGCTGGATGCCAATCGTCTCTCCATGCTGCTGGCGGTGCTGCATCGCCATGGCGGCCTCTTCACCGGCGATCAGGACGTCTTCCTCAACGTCGTCGGTGGGGTCAAGGTGCTGGAAACCAGCGCCGACCTGGCGGTGCTTCTGGCGGTGGTGTCGAGCCTGCAGGGCCGGCCGCTGGCGCGAGAGCTGGTGGTGTTCGGAGAGGTCGGCCTGTCCGGTGAGATACGCCCGGTGCCAAGTGGTCAGGAGCGCATTGTCGAGGCCGCCAAGCACGGCTTCACTCGGGCCATCGTGCCGCGTGGCAACGCCCCCAAGACGTCCCCGCCGGGCATGGAAGTGGTGCCCGTCGACAAGCTTTCCGAGGCCCTGGAGGTGCTGTAGGGGCCGACGGCGGGGCGGCTCTGGGCCGCGTAACCGCGGCCGCGTGGTGTAGAATGGACGAAAATTTTTCAAGGAGATCTCGATGAGCGCGATTCGCCTGACTCAGTACAGCCATGGCGCAGGCTGCGGCTGCAAGATCGCCCCCGATGTGCTCGATGCCATTCTGGCCAAGGCTGGTCCCGGCGCCGGGCATGCGCAGATGATCGTCGGCAACCAGGGGCGAGAGGACGCAGCAGTCTTCGATCTTGGCGATGGTCGCGGCATGATCTCGACCACCGATTTCTTCATGCCCATCGTCGATGACCCCTTCGATTTCGGACGTATCGCTGCCACCAATGCCATCAGCGATGTCTACGCCATGGGCGGCGACCCGGTGATGGCGTTGGCGATTCTCGGCTGGCCCCTGGACAAGCTTGGGCCCGATGTCGCCGGCGATGTGGTGGCCGGCGCCCAGGCGGTGTGTCGTGAGCTGGGGCTGGCGCTCGCCGGCGGCCATTCCATCGACGCCCCGGAGCCGATTTTCGGCCTCGCGGTCAATGGCCTGGTGGATCTCAAGCACCTCAAGCTCAACAAGGGGGCACAGCCCGGCGACTTGCTGTTCTTGACCAAGCCGCTGGGCGTCGGAATGCTCACGACCGCGGAAAAGCAGGGGCTACTGGAGGTCGGCCACCAGGGGCTCGCCCGGGAAACCATGCTGGTCTCCAACCGGATTGGCTCGGCGCTGGCCCGTATCGAGGGCGTGCACGCGATGACCGACGTGACCGGCTTCGGCCTCGCCGGTCATCTGTCGGAAGTGTGTGCCGCCAGCGGCGTGGCGGCACGGATCGATTTTCGCCGCCTGCCACGGCTGGCCGAGGCCGAGGCCTACCGACGCCAGGGCGCGGTACCCGGCGGGACGCGGCGCAACCGTGACGCCCTCGGTGCCAGCCTGCCGGCGATGGACGAGGCGCACTGGCAGTGGCTGTGCGATCCGCAGACCTCCGGCGGCTTGCTGATCTCTGTGCACCCATCCTGGGAAGACGACGTCGAGCGCGTCGGCCGCGCGCACGGCATTGAGCTCGCGCCCTTCGGTGAAGTGGTCAAGGCCGAGGGTGAGGCGCTGATCGAGGTGCGGGGATGAGTCTGCCCCTGGCCCCGGCCGATGTGTCGCTGCTTGAGCAAGGCCGAACGCTGATCGATGTGCGTGCGCCGGTGGAGTTTGCCCACGGCGCCTTGCCCGGCGCCATCAACCTGCCGCTGATGGATGACGAGGAGCGCCAGCGGGTCGGCATCGCCTACAAGCAGTCGGGCCAGGACAGCGCCATCGAACTTGGCAATAGCCTGGTGTCCGGCGAGGTCAAGGCGGCCCGGGTCGAGGCCTGGCGGCGTCAGCTTGAGGCCACGCCAGACGCCATCATCTACTGCTTTCGTGGCGGGTTACGCTCCCAAATCGCCCAGCAGTGGTTGCTCGAGGCCGGCATCGAACGTCCGCGCATCGAAGGGGGCTGGAAGGCCATGCGCCATGCCCTGTGCGAGCGCATCGATGGTGCCGCGAGCCGGCCGCTGCTGGTGGTCGGAGGGCTCACCGGCTGCGCCAAGACCGCGCTGGTGAACGGGCTCGACAACGGCTTGGATCTGGAAGGCTGTGCCCGCCACAAGGGCTCGGCCTTCGGCCGCCATCCACTGCCAGCTCCCTCTCAGATCGACTTCGAGCACGCCATGGGGCTGCGGCTGCTGTCGCTGCCGGGCCCGGTGGTGCTCGAAGATGAATCGCGCCATATCGGCAGCGCCAACATTCCGTTGAGGTTCTGGCAGGGCATGGAACCGGCCCCGCGGATACGCGTGGAAATGCCGCTGGACTGGCGCCTGCGCCAGATCCACAAGGACTACATCGACGACCTGTGGTCGATCTATCAGCATCAATTCGGCGACTGGCTTGGCTGGGCGCTGATGCGCAAGCAGCTCTCCAGCGCCCTCGGACGGTTGAAGAAGCGCTTGGGCAGCGCCCGTCTCGCCCGCCTGTCGCGTCTTCAGGAGCTGGCCTTCCGTGAGCACGAGAGGGGCAATCGCCAGGCGCACGAGGCCTGGCTTGCCCCGCTGCTGACCGAATACTACGACCCCATGTATCGCCACCAGCTCGAGAAGCACTCGGAGCGTCGTTTCCTGCACGTGGGCGACTGGGAGAGCTGCCTGGCTGCCGCCCGACAGTGGAGCGACGACCAGCAGGAGCCGGGCCGCTTTTGAAGACGCCTGGCGGGCCCCGCTCTTGTCGAGCTCGGGCCGCCGCCATGACTCCTCAGGCGCCGTGGCGCGGTGCAATCGAGGGCTCGAGAGCCTGTCTCAGTCGTTTGGTGCCGTACGCAGCCATTGGCTCAGTAGCCGATCGAGCAGCGGGGCCAGGGGGTCGAGGCGCTGGTGTTGCTCGAGGATCGCGTCCTGGCTTTGCACCCGCGGGCTGTTCTCGTGGCCTTCGGGGAGCGGAACGCCCTCGAGGTGAGCGCCAAGGCTCTCGCGGTGGTGATGCAGCAGACAGCCCAGGCCGACGACGCGGCCGGCGTCCCAGGCGAAGCCCAGCAGTGGACTTGCGTCGCTGCCACCCAGGGGCAGGGCATCCTCGGGCAGGCCGAAGACCTGGCGATGCCACAGCAGGGCGGTGAAGTCATCGGGTAGGTCGAACGGGCTGTCGTCGGCAAGCGTGATGGCATGCCAGCCCGCTTCGGCCTGAGTGCCGCGCCCGACGGGGGCATCGAGCGCTGCGGCAATGCGCTGAGCACCGACACCGATGCCAAGCAGCGGTTTGTGGCCGTCGAGCGCCTGTTGGATCAGCTTGCGTTCGGCCCTTGACCAAGGGCTGTCGGCGGCGCCTTCATGGTCGTCGAGCAGGATCAGGGCGTTGCAGTCGCCCAGGCGTGGCACCAGCTCACCCGCATAAAGGTGGAAGATGGTGAAGCTGTGGCCCATGCTGGACAGCCAGTCGCCGATGCGTGCCGGCCCTTGGTGGGGGCGGTGCTGAAGGAGATGAAGATGCATAGGGCCTCGCCGAGACTCGTGAGGCGGTCCAAGGCGGACGGCCTCAAAAAATTGCTGCGATGGCGAAAGGTTACATGAATCCGACCGTTCGAGAACAGATCCTGACCATCCTCGCCGAGATTCCTTGCGGTCGGGTCACCAGTTATGGGCGTATCGCCAAGATGACCGACGGCGCCAGCGCACGCATGGTGGCGAGAGCCTTGCGAGAGCTTCCCGATGGCCACCAGCTGCCCTGGTTTCGCGTGGTGACCGCATCGCGCAAGCTGGCCGATCACGGCGGCGCCGATGAACAGCGTCGACGCCTGATCGATGAAGGCGTCGCCTTCGACGTTCGCGGTCGTATCGCCCAAGAGCGCTTCTGGCCCTAGCGAGGGCCATCACCGATAGGGTTAACAGGACCGATTCATGGCACACCCCGGTTTCAATCAGCGCCTGCAGGCGCTGTCTCGCCCCCAGCAGCAGGCCTTCATGGCGGCGCTGACCGAGCGCTTGCTCCCGAATTACGCGCTTTACGCCGATACCACGGGCCACGGCGACCTCGCCGGGATGCGTGCCATCCTCGACCTGGTGTGGGAGCAATTGAGCGTCAAGAACGCCAAGATCGACTGCGACCTGCAGGCGGAGAAGCTCGCCGAGCTCGAGCCGCCCGCCGCAGACGACAGCTTCGGCGCTCGTCGAGCGTTGGATGCCGTGGTGGCGTTATCGGCGATCCTGGATACCCTGCGAGGGGATTCTCCGGGCGCGGTGCTCGAGGTCAGCCGCGTGTCCAAGTCCGCCGTGCGAGCGTTCATCGAGCTGACCGAAGGAGAAGAAGATGGCGAGAAACTCGCCAAAATGGTCAAACAGCACCCGCTGATGGAAGACGAGAACGACTTCCAGGATGCGGTGCTGGAAGGTGCCGAAGACGAGCTCGGCAAGAAGGAGCTCAAGGCACTGAAGCGGCTCGGACGCAACGATGGCGTGAGCAACCTAGGGCTGACGCTGGACTAGCTGCCCCTCCGTGGAGCCGTCCACGAGGAGCCGTCCGCGATGAGCCTGGCGCCGCCCAGGAGGCGTGCGGGACGCCTTGAACGGTGTCGTCTTGCCCGGCTCGCAAGCGCCCGGCTCGCAAGCGCCAGGGGCCGCACACGGCGGCCCTCGGTGTGCAGTTCCTATCGCTAGCCTTTACTGCCGGCTACAGCCTCATCGTAATGCCTTTCTCGGCCATGTAGCGCTTGGCCTCGGGAATGGTGTGCTCGGCGAAGTGGAAGATACTCGCCGCCAGAACCGCGTCGGCATGGCCTTCGGTGATGCCCTCCACCAAATGGTCGAGGTTGCCCACGCCGCCTGAGGCGATGACCGGGACGCTGACGGCGTCGCTGATCGCACGGGTGACGCCGAGATCGAACCCCACCTTGGTACCGTCCCGGTCCATGCTGGTCAGCAGCAGCTCCCCTGCACCGTATTCCACCATTTTCTGTGCCCACTCCACCGCATCGAGCCCGGTGGGGCGACGGCCGCCGTGGGTGAAGATCTCCCAGCGTGGCGTTTCGCCTTCCGCACTGACTCGCTTGGCATCGATCGCCACCACGATGCACTGGCTGCCGAAGCGTTCGGCGGCCTCGCGGACGAATTCCGGATTGGTCACCGCCGCGGTGTTGATCGAGACCTTGTCGGCGCCTGCGTTGAGCATGGTGCGAATATCGTCGCAGGTACGAATGCCGCCGCCGACCGTCAAGGGGATGAACACCTCACCGGCGATGCGCTCGACCATGTCCACGGTGGTATCGCGATCTTCGTGACTCGCGGTGATATCGAGGAAGGTGATTTCGTCGGCACCCTGCTGGTTGTAGCGCTGGGCGATCTCGACCGGGTCACCGGCGTCGCGGATGCCGACGAAGTTGACGCCCTTGACCACGCGGCCGGCGTCGACGTCCAGACAGGGGATGATGCGCTTGGAAAGTGCCATGACGGATTACCTCGGGTGTCGGTTACTGGCCGGTCAGCTCGTCGCACAGGCGCTGGCCTTCGGCCACGTCCAGGCTGCCTTCGTAGATGGCGCGGCCGGTGATGGCGCCGAGGATGCCGGGTTCGCCAGCCGCGACCAGGGCGCGCAGGTCGTCGAGATTGGTGACGCCGCCGGACGCGATGACCGGTAGGCCGCCTTCACGGGCGAGCTGCGCGGTGGCCTCGACGTTGACACCGTTCATCATGCCGTCCCGGGCGATATCGGTGTAGACGATGCTGGAAACGCCGTCGTCGGCGAAGCGCTTGGCCAGGTCGACGGCCAGCACCTCGGAGACCTCGGCCCAACCGTCGGTTGCCACGCGGCCGTCGCGGGCATCGAGGCCGACAATGATGTGGCCCGGGAAGGCGCGGCACATGTCGGTGACGAAGTCCGGTTCCTTCACCGCCTTGGTCCCGATGATGACCTGAGACACGCCGGACGCCAGGTAGTACTCGATGGTCTCGGCGCTGCGAATGCCGCCGCCGATCTGGATCGGTAGCTCCGGGTAGCGGCGGGCGATGGCGGTGACCGCGTCGCCGTTGACCGGACGCCCCTCGAAGGCGCCGTTCAGGTCGACCAGGTGCAGGCGACGAGCGCCGGCCTCGACCCAGCGTGCGGCCATCGCCACGGGATCATCACCATAGGTCGTGGCGTCATCCATGCGGCCTTGCTTGAGGCGGACGCAGGTGCCGTCCTTGAGATCGATGGCGGGGATTACCAGCATGTTGTGTCCTCTGTGGCACCGGTCGAGCGGCGCCGTGCTTTATGGTGTCTGGGCGTCGCGACGTGACGCATGGTCGGCCGGCCTCAGCGAGACCTTTGCTGCGCGGTCGTTCACGGCGACCACTGGACGAAGTTCTCGAGCAGCGTCAGACCCGCCCGGGCACTCTTCTCCGGATGGAACTGCACCGCGAAGGTGGCATCGCGGCCGGTGGCCACGTGGGCCTCGACGCTGCCATAGCCGGTGGTGCCGAACACCTGGGCGGGATCCGCCGCGGCGACATAGTAGCTATGCACGAAATAGAAGTGCTCATCCTGCTTGATGCCCGCCCACAGCGGATGATCGAGAGGCTGGTGCACCAGATTCCAGCCCATGTGCGGCACCTTCAGACGTGCGCCATCGGCATCCTGCATGTCGGTGGGGAAGCGTTTCACCTGGCCGGGCAGGAAGCCCAGGCAATCGATGCCGCCGTTCTCGTCGCTGCGCTCCAACAGCATTTGCTGGCCGACGCAGATGCCGAGCAGCGGTTTGGATTGCTCGGCGAGCAGTTCGCGAACCAGGCCGGCGAGCTCGGTGCGCTCCAGCTCGCCCATGCAGTCGCGGATCGCCCCCTGACCAGGCAGAACGAGACGCGTGGCGCCGCGGATCGAGCGCGCGTCGCGGGTCACCATGACATTCTCGTGGGTGACGTGTTCCAGTGCCTTGGCAACGGAATGCAGGTTGCCCATTCCGTAGTCGATGACGGCAATGGTCATTGAACGCTCCTTTATGTCGGTACTCCGAGAGAGTGTCTTTCTCTCGGGCGGCGGCCTTACAGACTACCCTTGGTGGAGGGCATGCGTCCCGTCATGCGAGGGTCGGGGGCAGCGGCCATGCGCAGGGCGCGGCCGAAGGCCTTGAAGATGGTCTCGGCCTGGTGATGCGCATTGAACCCCTTGAGGTTGTCGATGTGCAGCGTGACCCGGGCATGGTTGACGAACCCCTGGAAGAACTCCCAGAACAGCTGGGTATCGAAGCGACCGATGGTGGCACGGGTGAATTCGACGTTCATCGCCAGTCCGGCCCGGCCGGAAAAATCGATCACCACCCGGGACAGTGCTTCGTCGAGAGGCACATAGGCGTGGCCATAGCGATAGATGCCTCGCTTGTCGCCGATCGCCTGGTCGAAGGCCTGGCCCAGCGTGATGCCGAGGTCTTCGACGGTGTGATGGTCGTCGATATGCAAGTCGCCCACGACCTTCATGTCGATGTCGACCATGCCGTGACGAGCCACCTGGTCAAGCATGTGGTCGAGGAAGGGAACGCCGGATTCGCCGCTCAGGCGGCCTTCGCCGTCGAGGTTGAGCGTGACGGTGATCTGGGTTTCCTTGGTGTCACGGCTGACCGTGGCAGTACGCTCGGACATGGTGTCTCCTGCGCCGTGGCGCATGTCGAAGTGGGGCATTGGGCCATTTCGGGCCGTCGCGGTGCGACGCACACAAGGCCGCCATTATAGTGAATTGGCGGCCCCATCCGCTACAATGCGGGCATTCTCGCGGTGGCCTGCCGCCACCTCCGGCCAAGGGAGACAGGTTATGCCGGTGACCCTGTACCAGGTTGACCAGCACGTCTGGGACCAGCACGAGCAGGTACGCCTCGATCTGACGCGCATCTACTCGGATGCCCCGCAAGAGCGTCTCCAGGCGTCTCCCGGTGCCTATGTGACGCGTCGGCTGGAGTCCGGCTTCTTCTGGGCGGCACGCTTCAACGATCGCCTGCTGGGTGCCGTCGCGGTAGCGCCGGCGGATGGCATCTGGAGCCTGTTTGACCTGTGCGTGCGCAAGACCACGCGCCGCCGCGGCGTCGGCTCGCGTCTGCTGGGCCTGGTCAGCGCCGAGGCCAACAGTCAGCACCTGAAGCTGCGCGTGGCCGCCTCCCAACTGGAGATGGCCGATCAGGTCCTGCTCAAGCGCCTAGGCTACTACCTGACCCGTGACGGCGACTATTTTCAACTCGACCTCCCCACACAAGAGAGCGGTCAATGAAACGACTTGTAAGAACCCTGCTGGCAGTTGTTGGCGTCCTGGCCTTGGTGCTGGTGGGCGCGGTGGTCTACGTGACGACGTTCTTCAACCCCGAAGACCTGAAGCCGCGGCTGGTGGAGGTCGTGAAGGAGCACAGCGGGCTCGAGCTGTCGCTGGAAGGCCCATTGTCGTGGTCTTTCTATCCACGGATTGGCGTGAGTGTAGAGCAGGCCGAAGCCCGACTGCCCGAGGCCACGGATGACGGCGCGCCGTTCGCCGCTTTCGATCATGCCGCGGTGAGCCTAGCCTTTACCCCCTTGTTGCGCGGTGAGATCGCCGTCGACGGCCTGACCCTGGATGGGCTGTCGCTGAACCTGGCCCGGGACGAGCAGGGCCGCGGCAACTGGGAAAGCCTGGTCGAGCGGCTCGAGGATAAGGGCTCCGACGCCGAGCAGGCACTGGCGCCGGCCAGTGCGGGCCCCAACCCGGATGGCGACGACGGTGGGTTATCCGTGGCGCTCAACATTGCCAGCGTCGAAGTGACCAATGGCACACTCCGGTTGATCAACGCCCAGGGCGGCCGCGAGTGGTTGGCCGAGGACCTCACCATCAGCGGCAGCAACGTCAATCCGACATCGGCCTTTCCGCTGACGTCTGATTTTTCGTTGAAGGTCTTCGATCAGCTCGATGGCGAGGAGCGCACGCCGAGTCTGGATAGCGACATCAGCCTCGACACTCGGGTCAACCTCGGCCTGGTCGAGAAACGCCACGTGCTGTCCAAGTTGACCCTGGAGACCAGCACCCTGCTGGCCGGTGCCGCCGAGGCACAGCAGGCCACCCTGACCAGCGAGGAAGTCGTGCTGGACCTGGGGCAGCAGCGCCTGCACATGGCGCCGAGTCAGCTCGATACCAACCTGATCGACCCGCGCCTGGGCGACAAGCGCCTGCCCCTGACCCTCGGCTTTCAGCTTGAGTCCGATCTCGCCGCGGGCACCGCCCAACTGCGTGAGCTGGCGCTGTCTGGCCCCGACGAGCTCTCGCTCAAGGGCAATCTGAACCTGAGCGAGTTGAAGACCGCACCGAGCTACTCCGGTCAACTGCGTCTGGCACCGATGTCGCTGCGTGCCTGGTTGTCGCGACTCGATGCCCTGCCGCGCATGGCCGATGACGGCGCCCTTGCCGAGGTCGCGCTGACCAGCCCCGTCGAGGGCAACCTGGAGCAGCTATCGCTGAACGGCCTGACCCTGGTGCTCGACGACAGTACCTTTAGCGGCGATATCGGCGCACGATTCGATGGCCGGAGGGTCGATATCGACCTGGAAGGCGATCGCCTGAATCTCGATAGCTACCTGCCGCCTTCTCAGCAGCCGGAGACCGCCTCTCGCCTGCCTGGGGTTGGTGTTGCGGTGGCTCAAGACGACGCTCCGTCGATCCTGCCGGCCGAGTGGCTGGCGCAGCTTGACGAAAGCGTCTCGCTGGTACTTGGCCAGCTGTCTCTCGGCGGACAGGAGTTCAAGGACGTCTCGCTGAACCTTGAAGGGCAGGGTGGTCAGCATCGCTTGACCGACTTCGACGCAGGCTTCCATGAAGGGCGCCTGCAGGCCACTGGCTCGCTGGATGCCACCGCAACGCCGCTGGCGTGGCAGGTCTCACCCACCATCGAAGGCGTTCGCCTGGAGTCGCTGCTGACCTCGCTGGGGGAAGAACCCGCACCGCTGAGCGGCTCCTTCGATGCCGATGGCGAGCTCACCACCCGCGGCAATGCTAGCCACGAGCTGGTTCGTAACCTGAACGGCAGCCTGAGCACTCGTATCCATGAGGGCGCCATTCCACGCGCCAACGTGTCGCGTCAGCTATGCACCGCGGTGGCCCGCCTGGAAGGCGAAACGACGACGCGGGAATGGAGCGAGAACACCCGCTTCGAGCGGATTCAGGCGAGCTTCGATGTTCGCAACGGCGTCGCCCACAACGAGGACCTGCTGATTACCCTGCCGGGTATCGAAATGAACGGCGAAGGCCAGCTCGACCTGGGCTCCAAGGAGTTCGATGCGCGCGGCAGTGCAGGCTTCGTCGACACCGCCGATGCCGCCTGCAACGTCAACCCGCGACTCGAGAAAGTCCCCTTCCCGGTGCGCTGCCAGGGCACGCTCGGCACCGATAGCAGCGAATGGTGTGCCTTCGATGCCGAAGCGTTCCAGTCCAATCTGGGGCAACTTGCCAGCGACGAAGCCAAGCGCCGCCTGCAGGAAGAGGCACAAGACAGGATCGGCGAGGAGCTCAAGGGCCTCGATGATCGTATCGGTGAAAAGGCCGGTGAGGAACTTCGCGATGCTCTGCGTGGTCTATTTAACTGAGCATCAAGCAAGCCAGTCCCTGCGCCGACCCCTGTGTCGGCGCTTTTTTTCGTGTCGCCCATGACCGCTGACTCAAGTTGCTGTTTCTTATGACAGATGCATCCCCCTCCCTGCTCGACTCAGGCGCTCCTGTGCTGGGTCGTACGGCCTTCTCGCAGCGCCTGCTCGACTGGTTCGATCGCCACGGACGTCACGACCTCCCCTGGCAGCACGATCGCACGCCCTACCGGGTCTGGGTGTCGGAAATCATGCTGCAACAAACCCAGGTGGCCACGGTAATTCCCTATTTTGAACGCTTCATGCAGCGCTTTCCTGATGTGGCGGCCCTGGCCGAGGCTAGCCAGGATGAGGTGCTGCATCTGTGGACCGGGCTGGGCTACTACGCCAGGGGCCGGAACTTGCACAAAGCGGCGAGGGTCGTCACGGCAGAGCACGGCGGTCGCTTTCCGGTGCATAGCCTGGACGCCATGGTCGCCTTGCCGGGGGTTGGGCGCTCTACCGCTGGCGCCGTTATCGCCCAGAGCACGGGGGACCGTGCCGTGATTCTGGATGGCAACGTCAAGCGCGTGCTGACTCGGCTTCATGCGCTGGAAGGCTGGGCAGGACGACCGGCGGTCGAGCGCGGCCTATGGCGCCTGGCGGAGCACTACACGCCGCAGGGGCGGGTGGTGGATTTCACCCAGGCGATGATGGACCTGGGGGCGACACTTTGCCGGCGCGGCCAGCCGGACTGTGAGCGCTGCCCCTTCAACGACGTCTGCGTGGCCCATGCCCGTGGCGAAGAGCGGCGTTTCCCCGAGCCGAAGCCCAAGAAGGCCATCCCGGTGCGTACCACGCGCATGCTGGTGCTGCGTGATGCGTGCGGCCACATCCTGCTGGAACAGCGGCCCTCCCAGGGCCTCTGGGGAGGACTCTGGAGCCTGCCGCAGTTCGATGGCGATGACGAGATCGACGACTGGCTGGCGCTGCACGCCCCCTTGGCGAGGCGCGAACAGGCCTGGGCAAGCTTCGTCCACGTGTTCAGCCACTTCCGCCTGGAGATTACCCCGGTGCCGGCAAGCGTCAGTTCATTGGATGCGGTGGGAGAAACGCGCCGATGGTACGATCCCGAACAGCCCGATGCCGTCGGCCTCGCCGCCCCGGTGAAGAAACTGCTCGAGTCCCTGACGCCATTTGCGCTGACACCGCCTTGAGCGGGCCTTGAAACAGCCCTGAGCGGGTCGTGAAGCAAACAGCCTTGAGCGGGTCGTGAAGCAAACAGCCTTGAGCGGGCCTTGAAACAGCCTTGAGACACCCAGGTCCTGTGACCCGCACCAGTCGAGAGGCACCGTCGGGGGCATCGTCATGCAGCCGACGCCCGACGGCCTTATGCCTGCACCTCGGCGCCTGTTACCGTGGGCGCATCCACCCCTCTACCAAGTCGTCGTCCTCCAAGGAGAGCCCCATGAGTCAGACCGTATTCTGCCGCAAGTATCAGAAGGAGCTCGATGCTCTGCCGTTTGCGCCGCTGCCCGGCAAGAAGGGCCAGGAAGTCCAGGCGACGGTGTCGCGTCAGGCCTGGGAAGAGTGGCAGGCCCTGCAAACTCGTCTGATCAACGAGAAGCACCTCAACATGCTCGCCCCCGATAGTCGCAAGTACTTGATGGAGCAGCTGGAACGCTTCCTCGACAACGAAGAGACCGACCAGGCTGAAGGCTACGTGCCGCGTGGTCAGTAGCTTTGCACAGGACGGCTAAGGCCACGCCATCTTGATGAAAGAAAAAGGGTTGACGGGAAACGGAGGAATTGGTTTAATACGTCGCGTTGGCAAGGGGCCAGATAGCTCAGTTGGTAGAGCAGGGGATTGAAAATCCCCGTGTCGGCGGTTCGATTCCGTCTCTGGCCACCAACTCTGCTGGGGTATCGCCAAGTGGTAAGGCACCGGTTTTTGGTATCGGCATGCGCAGGTTCGAATCCTGCTACCCCAGCCACGCCAACCCCCTTTTGGGGGCTTCGCTCAGAGCAGCATTGAGCAGAGTTCCAATGCAGCAAACGGCCTTATGGTCGGTCCCGAGCCGGCATAGCTCAGTTGGTAGAGCAACTGACTTGTAATCAGTAGGTCCCGGGTTCGACTCCTGGTGCCGGCACCATCTAAAAGATGGTTGGGAATCAACAGCTTGCTGCAACATCAAAACCGCCCTTGAAGGCGGTTTTTTTGTGTCTACATAGATAAAACACATAGTTCGGACGGCTTTCTACTCATGAGGCGGGTTAATTTTTTGCAGTGAAGGCCTCTCACTGAAGGCGTGATGAACCGCAACATACAGTTTTCCGGGCTTTTTTAACTGTGCTCGTACTTTTGTGTTTTCGGCTGCTCCCAGCAAGATTCGTCCCACTGTCAATTCTTTTGGCAATCTTTCAACAGCGCTTGGTGTGAGAATCTTAGCGCTGTACTCAGGGCTTGATCGAAAATGATGTGAAATTTTGTGTGGTGCTAGCGTCAGCCATCGCTGAAAACCTGACTTAAAGCGTAGAAGCTGCAATTGGGAAATTGTCGTGGGCTGCTTCCCGGTATTCGCAATCGAAATGTAGGTGACGCGCTCAGCACAGCTGTTGGGCTGAAGTTTAAGTGTATCTAGCTGTACGCGGATTTTCAGCTTTGGACCATCTTGGAAGTGTTTGTAGACCTGCCAAGCCAAAGAGGCAACACCCGTGCATGCGCCGATTGCAGCCACTATACTGATTTCTGTAGACATTCTACTCCTTATCTTTTGCAGTGGTTGATCCTACCAAACATCATATCCGATATGGCGTTTAGAACTATTCCGTTCCGGGCCAGGGCACGATCAGTGTGCTGAGGTCATACACATCCAGCATAGCGGCTGAACGGTGGCCGCTGGCCTCTTGCTTGTCGTGACGGGTGCCTTGGGTGTCGGTGATGCCGCGACGCTTCAAGTCGTGTAGACCGAACCGCTCGTCCTTGGTGATCACCTCTTCCTCGATGGCCATCTTGATCAGCCGCTGCCAGGCGGTGTCCCGGCCCGATTTCCGCAGTTCGCTGTTAGCTCACTGATCTCGGCGTCGTAGAGTTGTGACCGATGATGTTGCGGCTGTAGACATCCGTTATCAGATACAAATTCTGCCAGGTGCCGTACGCCGGGCCGGGAAGCCATGGGTTGTCTCAACACCAAACCCACGGCCGCCGCTGTGGCCGTGGTGCCATCCACTTTCGCCAGGATCACCAATCGCGTGGTGCGTTCCACTAGCGTACCGACGGCAGAGCGATTGTTGGCGCCGATGATGAGATCGCCTTCCCAGTGGCCAGGCATCAGACGATCTTCGACCTCAGGCGGTCGCGCGTGGATGCTGACCGGGTCGGGAATCTGGTTGCGTCGATCCGTGCCACGACTCCGTGACCGTCGCTTGCCGTTGGCCTGCCGCAGGTAGGCGATGAGTTCCTTTTTGAGACTACCGCGGGGCATCCACATAGAGCGCGTTGTAGATGGCCTCATGCGACACCCGTCGATGTGAATCGTTGGGAGACAAGCACTTCAGCGTGCGGGCCATCTGTTGCGGTGGCCGGTACTTGTGCAGCAGATGGGCCACGACTTAAAACAGACTCCCTGTCGGGGTGCAGCTTAGGATGCCGGCGGGGCCGGTGACGCGTTAGGTGAGCCCGATAGCCCGCCAGGCCGGCATGGTAACCTTTGGTGGGAGGCGAGCAATTTTCCGCGACACGGTACTCGGTGCACGGCTCAGATGATGGTCGATGGCCAGAATCGAGTGAGTCGCTCGCATCATCATGATGGTGGCTCGGTCTTCAGCAGTGAGATGGCGGTAGCAATGGATCATGGCAATACCGTACCTGATGAGTCTGGTGTTGCACTTGGCCATTGAAACCGCCGAATGATGCCTGCTTACAAGAGAAGCTGGCGATAGCTTATGGCACTACCTTACATCCCCAGTTTAAAGTACAAGAATGACCAAAGTGAGAAAGATAGCAGCAACATGATTGCGATCATGATCCAAACACCTCTATACTCTTTATACAGCAAGGCACGGCCGTTCTTACGGGATAGAATACTCTCAATGGTTGCCTGAGATGGTAGTTCTTTCCGGATCTCTAGATAACTATTGACTTCATAGGGGCTAGGAGACTTGACTACCGCAACAATGACAAGTGAGAGTGTGCCCAATACACTGGAAATCATTAGCTTGTCGATATTTTCAGGTAATACCACTAAGTTATGGCGCTGAAGCTCACCAACTACGACAAAACTAATGGAGCCCACCAGCATACAAGTCAACGCAGCAGTCGCGTTCATTCTTCTCCATGTCAGCGATGCCACGATAGTGGGCAACCAGGCCACCGCAAAAATCGCCCCCGCATAGATGGATATCCAGTAGATTCCAGCGGGCTTCGCAATTGCCACAGCGCAAACGATAATGGCGACGATAGCTTGGGAGAACCGTCCGAGAATAATTCCTTTATGCTCTGATACTTTCTTGTCAAATAACTTTTCGTAAAGATCTCGGGCTAGCGCAAATCCCGTTAGAACGAAAAGTGTCGAGGCGGTAGACATGATAGATGCCATCAGCCCAGCCAAACCAACTCCCGCCAACGCAGGATTGGTATGCTCCATGAAACCGACGATCATGACGCGATCGAGTGGTTCAATAGAAGGGTCAATAACCTTCATGGCCGAGGCAGCTAAGAACACCATAAGTTGCATGGCTGGTGCGAAAAATATCCCTACGACTGCTACCCTGAGTACAACAAAGTCGCTTTTGGCAGGAAATACTCTCGATACCAAAGCGGGTGTGCAGGCAAAGAACAACACCCAGACCAAGAATTGGGAGACCGACCAGCTCAAAGGGCGCTGTTCAGTTCCCGCCAATGTCCAATATCCACTGTATTTTTCGCCCAAGGCTCTCATGGAATCAAACCCAGCAGTATCCATGAGAAGCGGAGCTATAATGAAGGCAATGGCCAGCATCGAGAAGAACATCATCGTGTCGGTATAGATGACACCATACATGCCAGACAGACTGCAAAAGGCTAATAATGCAAGAGTAAAGGCAATAATGATGACCGGGAACGGTACATCAATGATTTCCGCAAGCACCAGGCCCGCCCCAATTAATTGGATGATGCCGTAGCCTAGAAGTCCGATGACCATCAATACTAAGGCGACAACGCTTACCCACTTATTGTTGAAGCGGTAGTCGAAGAAATCCATCATGGTCTTGCAGTTCAGTGACCGGAGTTTTCTGCCAATGTAAACGACGGCTATTAATGTGCCGACCCAGGCACCAAATGACCCCAACCCCCCAAGAACTACAGGGCCTTCTTTATAAGATATTCCGGCAATGCCCATCAGCGTGACGGCACTTAGGTACGTTGCGGCCAGAGTTCCTACAATCAGAAGGGTAGAACCCTGCTGCCCCATGACATAGAAGTCGTTCTTGTTCTTAATCCTCTTGGTTAAGAGTGCGGCGACGATAACATATGAGGCAAGAACGATCGAAAATATGGATATTGTCATCTTGACACCCGGTTATTTGGTTTCTTTGCCCGCCAAACCTGACGTTTCGCAATCCGGTTCTTTGTTTTTATACACATCTCTAATTACAGGTCTGTATTCTCTCAATAATATGGTGCCAACCCATGCTGCCGAGAATACGGTTGTTAAGAATGCATTGCCAAAGAGCAAGGCGAGGCTTGTGTTCATAGTATCCGCTCCATAGTTTACCTGTTGTCATTTTCTTTGCTAAGATGGGCCTCTTCCACGCCACACCAGTTGGCAATGAACAGTGCAATTGTTTTGGTGACCAGTCTCACTGACTCAATGTCAACTCTTTCATCAAAGCCGTGAATGTCATGTGATTTTGGTCCATATACGAGGGTAGGCATGTCTCCATAAATCGTGAAGACGCGGGCGTCAAGGTATCCCGGAGTGGTGAAGGTTTGGAGCTCACTTTTAAATGCTGTTTGATGACATTCTCTTAATGTCATTTCAGCATCCGATCCTTCTTTCAAAACATACCCTTCAGCGTTAAATCCTGTGTACGTGATTGTGGGAGGGACTCCCCCCATTCTAGGGTCCTCTCTCACTGCCGATTTTAGTGTTTCTTTAATTTCTTTCTTTGCTTGGTCCGTGCTAATTCCCGGGTAGATCGCAGCACGAATATCAAATTCACACCATGGTGGAACGGTGGACGGCCAGTCACCCCCATTGATCTTGCCGACGTTGAAGTTGATCGGGTGCTCAAGATCTTCGAAATAAGGGTGATCGTTTTTTTGACTGTTCCACTGTTCTTCCAGCTTACGCAAAGCGTGGATAGAAGCATAAGCGGCATCGATGGCGTTGAATCCCTGGTCCATCTCGCGCGTATGTGAAGGTTTTCCCGTGACTCTCACCTTAAACCACAGGACACCGACGTTTGCCCTTACCAGCATGTTTTCCTCTGGTTCCGGGATAATAACCGCATCCGCCTGATAGCCGCGCAGCAGTGCGGAAAGCGCACCATTACCCGTGCATTCCTCTTCGACTACGGACTGAAAGTAAATGGGGGCTTGGGGTAGCAAACCCGATGCACGTACGGCATCGTAGGCGGCTAGATTAGCCACGAGGCCCGCCTTCATATCGGCGGCCCCACGTCCATACATCCAGCCATCGATGATTTCAGGATCCCACGGGGAACGGCTCCACATTTCTGCTGGGCCAGTGGGCACTACATCGATGTGGCCGTTGAGAATCAGCGAACGTCCTTTTGATTGGCTAGGTCGATAGGTGCCGACAACATTGAACGCATTTTCATAGGAGACAGTGACAGGTCCAAAGCCTTCGTGGTGTTGTATATCTTCTACATCGATTTTCCATCGGTCCATGGAAAACCCACGTTCAGACATCGCATTGAATAGAAAATCCTGAGCTGTATGCTCTTGCCCCCGAAGTGATGGGTATTTGACAAGTTCTTGAGTAAATTTAAGCTGTTCGTCGAAAAGAAAATCAACCGAGTTTAAAATGCGCTTGACCTGGCTTTCTTTTAGCATATCATGCATCCTAGTTTGAGTTCTGGTGTTAGATATTATTAAGCCCGGCCTTGCGCCTCGTCAATCCATGATTTTTAATGTGCAGTATAAGCAGGGCTAATGGGTTGTAGTAGAATTGGATGGCTCGCAGTAGACTTCAGATAAAAGGTCATTGTTAAAAAGGTGAGGGGAAATGGATAGACTTGACTGGAACCTGCTACGTACCTTCTTGGTCATTGTTCAAATGAGAAGTATAAGTGCTGCCGCCACCAAGCTCCACATTACTCAATCTGCCGTCAGTCAATCACTTAAACGCCTAGAAAACCAACTTGATAGAAAGCTGGTAGAACGAAGTGGTGGACAGTTTATAGTTACTCGCTCAGGTCAGCATGTCTACAAAGTGGCAGAGGCGGCATATAAAGATGTCTCGCGATTGTCGCTTATTCCACTTCTAAAGCAAGATGATGTCGTTGGTAATATAAAGGTTTTAGTGGCTAGTCGCATACAGTCAAATGTGTATGACCACTTTTGGTTGTCGTTCAGAAATAAATACCCTGCTATAGATGTCCATCTAGAGGTGATGCGCAGCGATGACATCATAAATACCGTTCAGAAATCCACAGCCGCCATTGGGATTGGGCTTTCCCCAAGGCGATCCAAAGGCCTTGAGCGAGAACTTTTTCTCAAGCAAAGATACTCCTTGTATTGTGGCGTTAATCACCGGTTTTTTGGGAAAGAAAGCATTCGCCTAGACTCGCTTGTTGATGAGGATTTTGTGTCATTTTCTAGTGATGTGATAGGAGGGAGCCTTTCACCATTGACCATTTTTCGTGATCAGCATGGTTTTACTGGGCGAGTAATTGCTACCTCGCCAAATTATGACGAAATAATACGATTGATGGTTTCTGGCTACGGGATTGGCAGTTTGCCACGTCATAGTGCCGACTTGAAGGTAAGGGAAGGGGTGTTGTGGAAACTACCTCCTGATGAGGGGTTGTGTGATATTGAGCTTTACTTGCTATGGAGGAAAGGTTCGCTAACCTTGGCGGGGCAAGCATTTGTTGATGAGTTTATGTGCCACATGCAGGGCTATACCATGGAGGAGCGGGCCATGTGCGACTTATAGATACAGGGGTTGGATGTTAAGCTGGCGAAGATGGGCTGTATTTTTATTGCTGTCGGAAACTTTCTTCGTCAGTTCGTCCTGGTTGATCTTCCCTGGTTTTAAGCGCCTATTCAAAATTAATCTTGTGATCAGTTCCATAACCATCGAGCAGGTGGTGTACCTCGTCACAGCGTCGGTCAAATTGGAGGTGCGCGTAGGGTCTCGGATGTTCAATTGACGAGGATTTTGGATCAGCTACTTATAGATACTTTCAGACCTCGTGCTTAAAGGCACCAGGGGCCCCCGCTAAAGGCTTCCTGTGTAACCTCCGGCTGAAGGCAAATTCGGCTCCCTCACGCCCGGTCCACCTTCCCAACGCCGCTTTAGGGCGGTGGCGTTGCTGACCGCCAAGGCGCTTCGCAACGCTCGGCGTTGGCGTTGGCGTTGGCGTCGGTCTCGGGGCTCGGATGATTGTTCCACTGGTGGCATTGTTATTGCCATTCGCCGTGTGTCTCTTTCTGGTTCGCATACCTACAGTGGCTTTACGCGTCGTAGCGAGTAGCGGCACTGAGCCTGTCAAACACCATTTTTGCTCCTGAACCTGAACCTGAACCTGCAGCGTTGTTGCGTCCATCGGCTGTCACCGGTCATCAATGCGTTCGAGCCGGTGCACCGACAAGCGTGCCTATTCGCTGATCAACAGCACCTCTCATTCGGATCGCTATGACGTCGCGGATCAACCGAAACCGGAAACCCAGTGAGGGTCAGCATTCGTGCACGGACTGGAAGGAGGCGACTGCACCACCGTCTCCTGGTCATGCAACAGGACAACGTGCCGACCCCGGCGTCATACGCTGGAACAGGTCGTGATTCACTCGCAGCTGTCACTTTGGAGAAAGGTAGATGGAATTTTCGATTGGCTGTAACGGCCGTGGCGTGATGCACGTTGAACCGGTATCGGTCGATGAGCAGTTTCGCATGATCAGGGACTCCGGCGTGTTCGATCATTTCGATCGCATGCCGCAACACGGCCAGGAGCAGGAATACCTGCGGGCGTCGGAAAAGTATGGTGTCCCCATCCGCACGGGGCTGTGGTCCTATGTCGCCGGGCGTGACGAGGCGTTGCTGGAGCAGAACCTGCGCCTGTGCAAAAGCGTCGGTGGCGAGTTCCATAACATCATGCTCTACAACAATCACGCCGAGGGGCATGTCATCACCGATAGTGAGATCGTCGATTTCTACCTTCATGCCTATGAGACCAGCCAGAAAATCGGGATCGATATCGGTTTCGAAGTCCATATCTACATGTGGAGTGAGGATTTTCGGCGCATCAGCCGCGTGGCCCGGCAGGTCGAGGCCCGTGGAGTGCCGTTCCATTTCGTCCTGGATCATAGCCATGTTCTGCTCAAGGTCGACAATGCTGAAGAGCAGGACGCCAGCGGCATCCGGCAAGACGTTGAAACGGGGCGGCTGATCATCGATCCCTACGAGCCGGGCAATGTCCTGGACGAATGGATCGACATGAACATGATCCAGTGGCTACAGATCCGGCCGGTGTCGCCCAACGGTCCGAAGAACCCTTGGCAACTGAAAGAGGGGGGCACCTATGGCCGGGCTTGTCAGTACCCCTTTTTCAGGCCTGCCCCGGGGGAGTGGCATGTCCCGTGGCAGGCGTACCGCGTCGAACCGTGCAAGGAAGTGGTGCGTCGGGTACTGCGTCATCACCGCGATACCGCCGACAGTCCCCTGCGCTATATCACCACCGACATGATCGATATGCCGGACTACGGTGGCGGAGTGCGATATTCGCTGTTCGAACAGAATGTCGCGATCGCCGAGTGGTTCCGCCATGCCTGGAGTGAGATCAAAGCCGAGACATCCGCCGACACTCAGGCGGCTCGGCCGTGACCACTAGAGCTGCTGTTGCTTAAGTCAGGGATGCGCAGCGGGCACAGCAGGATCATGCACGCGATGGTCGGCACCACGGCATTGATGTGGTAACCCGCGAGGTGAGCCAGGCCAGATAGGGCGGCGAGGATGGCAACGGTGGGGAGCGCACTGGTGCGCAGGTTGCCATCGCGCCGGGTGTGGCCATGACGATACCTGCCATTGCCGGTGTTGCCGCCGCCAGACGATGACGAACTCTGTAGCCATTGCCTCTATGAAGATCGTCTTATTCTGGTGACGAGTGCAGGCTCCAGGTTAGCCGAGCATCCCCCAAGGCGTCTGTCGGACCTCAACAGTGAGGGCTTCATCTGGTTCGAGCGTAGCGCGTCCCCCGTGTACCACGACAAGCTGATACATGCCTTTCAGCGTAGGGGGTTCACCCCCCACGTTGTGCAGGAAGGGACCGACAACGCCACGATGCTCTGCCTGGTGGCGGCGGGCATGGGCTGCACGATATTGCCGGAGATGACCATGGCCGGCGCGCCCGACGGCGTGGTGAGCCATCGTCTGACGGATCTCGACCTGACACTTCCCTTGATGCTGGTGTGGCGCAGGGACGCTAGCCTGCCAGCGGTTCGGCGGCTGATCGAAATCGCCGAGTCCCAGGCCCTGGGGCCGGCAACGCGATGACAGCACGGTCGTCGTTGCAGCCATCATGACGTGATAGACAAAAGGCCGCCTCTCGGGCGGCCTTTGTTGTCTCTGGCGCGGGTCGAGTGCCTGTCTGCCGCCCGCAGTATCACCGCATCATCACAGTGTCTTCACAACACCATGGCGGCTATCCAGGCGAATACCAGCATGCCGATGTTGCAGTGGAGGAAGGTCGGGATGACGCTGTCGCGGATATGATCGTGCTGGCCGTCGGCGTTTAGGCCGGCTGTGGCGCCGAGGGTGATGGTCGAGGCCGGTGAGCCGGCGTCACCGAGCGCCGCCGAGGCCCCCAACAGGGCCATTACCGCCAGCGGGTCGAAGCCAAGCGTCAGTGCCAGGGGCACGTAGATGGGAGCGAGGATCGGCACGCTGGCAAAGGAATCGCCGAAGCCGATGGTGATGAAGAGCCCCACGAGCAGCATCACGGCGGCGCCGAGCGCCATGTTGTCGCCGATCAACTCCGCCGAGGCCTTGACCACGGCGTCGATTTCACCGGTGGCAGTGAGCACGCCGGCGAAGCCCGAAGCGATGGTAATGATCACGGCGATCTGGGCCATCATCCGCAGGCCGTCGGTGAAAACGTCATCCTGCTCCTGCCAGCGGAAGATGCCGGAAGCGCCAAGAATCAGAAACCCGACCATGGCGCCGATCAGCAGAGAGTCGAATTTGAGCTGGAAGGTGAGCGCCACCGCCAGGGCGGCGACCGTGATCAGCAGCTGCGTAGGCTTGAGCCTGGGGGCTGGCGGATGGCAGACCACCGGGGCGTCGGCGGGCGGCTCGGCATACTGGCGTGGGCGACGGTAGGTAATGAAGACGGCGACCAGCAGGCCAGCGACTAAGCCCATGACCGGCAGGAACATGGCCTGCGGCGCCATGGCGGCGGTGGCCGTGAGCCCCTGAGCCTCGCCAACGCTGTTAATGTTGGCGAGCAGGATCTCGTTGAGGAAGATGGCGCCGAAGCCGGTGGGCAGCAGCAGGTAGCTTGCGCTGATGGAACACGCCAGGATGCAGGCCACGGCGCGACGGTCGATCTTGAGTCGGTTGAGTACGCCAAGTAGCGGCGGTATCAGGATGGGAATGAAGGCGATATGCACCGGCACCAGGTTCTGGGAGATCAGCGAGGCGAAGATGAACAGTCCGAAGAGCGTCCATTTCACACCCTTGCCGGTGGCCTGCTCGTCGGTCCCAAGGCGTGCCGAGATCGCTCCGGCGAGCAGTTCCAGCAGGCCGCTGCGCGAGAGTGCGACGGCGAAGGCGCCGACCATCACGTAGGTCAAGCCGACCTGGGCGCCGATCAGCAGGTTGTCGTTGAAGGCGGCGATGGCGTCGCCCATGGAGAGTCCTGCGTGCAGGGCACCGAGCATGGCGGCGGTGATCAGGGCGATGGCCACCGGGATGCGCAGCAGGCACAGCGCGATCATGCACACGATGGTCAGCACCACGGCATTGATGTGGTACCCCGCGAGGTGAGCCAGGCCATAGAGGGCGGCGAGGATGGCAACGGTGGGGAGCACTCGCGCTCGGGCGAAGCAATCGCTTGTGCGGGGCGTCTCGACGAGGGTGTTCTCGGGCATGGGGGCTCCGGCTCGGGACAAGTCTTGTTGTCCAGGTGGGGTGTCCAGGAAGAAGTCTCCGCCTGCGATGAACGCGGCGGTGCACCGACGCTTGTCTCTTCTGATGGAAACGTTGAGGGTCGGGCGCGTTTATCGCTAGCGGGCGAATGATACCCTAGAGAGGCCCTGATTGGCTCTCGATAGGGGGCGAGGCGAGACGAGGCTCATGCGCTTGGAACCTTGCCGACGGGATCTGTCCGACGGTGGCAGGCACCCCTCTACTTGCGCATTCGTGTGCAGGAAGTGACGCTAGTCTAGGCTCATTCGGTGGAGGCACCGCGCCGATATGCATCGGCGTGCCGGAAACGCCCCATGAGATGCCCCTGACGACATCGCCGAGCGCAGTCCCGTATCGAGCAGCACAAGGCTCGAGCCCGATGTCGCATTTACCTGCAGTGGAGATGTCCCGATGAAAGTCGTCACCCTGGCAAGCCCCGGAGGCCTCGATCAGCTTCGCGTGGAACAACGCAGTGCGCCCGGGGACCCCGGGCCCGGTGAGATCAAGGTAAGAATCCATGCCAGTTCGTTGAATTTTCATGATTATGGCGTGGTGGCCGGTGCCATGCCCACCGAGGATGGGCGTATCCCGATGTCCGATGGTGCCGGCGTGGTAGCGGCCGTTGGTGAAGGTGTCGATGAGTTCGCGGTGGGGGACTCGGTGGTGTCTACCTTCTTCCCTGAGTGGCTCAGCGGGCTAGCCGAGGTCGGCGACTTCAAGACCGTGCCCGGCGATGGTGTCGATGGCTATGCCCGTGAGGAGGTGGTCCGCCCGGCGACGTGCTTTACCCGTTCGCCCAAGGGCTACAGCCACGCCGAAGCCGCCACACTGACCACGGCAGGGCTGACCGCCTGGCGAGCGCTGGTGGTGGAAGGGGGCATCAAGCCCGGTGATAGCGTGTTGGTGCTGGGCACCGGCGGCGTCTCGATTTTCGCCCTGCAGATCGCCAAGCGACTCGGTGCGACGGTCATTGCCACCTCCTCTTCCGACGCCAAGATCGCCAAGCTCAAGGCGCTGGGTGCCGACCACACGATCAATTACCGTGACGAGCCCGAATGGGGCCAGAAGGTCAAGCAGTTGACCGACGGGCGCGGTGTCGATCATGTCGTGGAGGTCGGCGGACCCGTGACGCTGGCCCAGTCCATCGACGCCGTGCGCATCGGTGGCAGCATCGTGCTGATCGGCGTGTTGACAGGTCAAGGAGGAGAGATTCCCACGGTCAAGCTGATGGCCAAGCAGATCCGTCTTCATGGCGTTATTGTCGGCAGTCGCAAGGACCAGCAGGACATGGTCCGAGCCCTCGAGACGATGGCACTCAAGCCGGTGATCGATAGCCGCTTCGCGCTCGAGGATATCGCCGATGCCTTCCGTCATCAGGAAGCGCAGAAGCACTTCGGCAAGATCTGCCTGGAGTTCTGACCTCGCGACTTGGGCACCACGAAAATCGCCTTTAGTGGCCTGCGAAAAGGCCGTCCTGTGATGGGGCGGCCTTTTCGTTGTACGCCAGGCACGGCGCGTAGCACCGTGACGGGTGCTGACGGTGCAGGACTCAGGGGGCGGCAGCGCAGCTCTCTAGCCGCGTGAATGGCGATATCCTTTGCAAGTTGCTGGGTACGAGATACCGGGAACGGGCGGGGAGGTAGCAAGCCGCTGCCTCATCACACGGCGTGGCCTCACTATCCTGATGCCGCTGTGCTATCGCCTCGTTCTCTGCCGACATCCCGGGCTGTCGAGCTCTCGCAATCCTGTCGAAGTACAAGAGACCTGCCGGCAAGAACAAGCGCTGAAAGGTGTTGAACTTTCGCGTGGAAAGAACGCCGTGTCACACCACTATTTCTGTCTTTATTGATCTCGATTCGGTATGAGGCCGCATTTCCTGGTCGCGGTGTGCCGCGGTGTTTCGCCCATTGGAATGCCTGTGGGTGCCTGCGTAATGTGGAGGATGACTGTCGTCGGAGCCGCATTGCACGAGTATGAGCACGGTACGGCAGGGGAACGTGGGGAATGGCCTCTATCGGCGTCGAGTCGCGGAAAAGCGTATGTCGACTGCCATGCAGAAGCTGATTCATGGTTCAGATATTTCTGGCAGGGAAGCCAAAATGCGCCATCGACTACCTTGGAGGTTTTTTCTTGCGTGGGTTATTGCTGCCGGATGTCTAGTGGCGGCTCTGCAGGCTCAGGCGAATACCATTACCAGCTACACATCGGATGTTGTCGTAGCGCCGGATCGCTCGGTCACTGTGACCGAGCGGTTTGTCGTCAATTCAAGCGGCGCGTCGATGCGGGGCGGTGTATTTCGTGATGTGATGAATGTCGTTGTCGACGGCATGGGCTTCAGCACTACCCAATCGCTAAAGGTATTATCCGTAAAGCGCGATGGCAGCGACGAGCGTTATCGCCTTAGCGCGATTCTCGGCGGCAAGCGTATCCAGTTAGGTGATCGTTATGGCTCGCTGAGCCGAGGGCGCCATCGCTTTGAGATCAGCTATCGAATGAAGGCGGTTGTCGATTTATTTGAAGGCTATGATCAGCTGTATTGGTCGGCCGCAGGGGGGCTCTCCTACCTGCCCATTGTCGAGGCGCAAACCACGGTGTCACTACCGCCGGGGGCTAACATAAAGAGCTTGTCGGCATACTCCAACATCGCTGGCTCGGCGGGGGATCCTGCGCGCGCGGAGCGCCTGTCAAACCGGCAGGCACGCTTTACAGTGCGGGATTCTCTGGCGTCCGGAGACAGGGTGAGTGTTCGAGTGACCTTCGATAAGGGCGTGATACAACCGCCTGGGTTCCTCAGCCTGACGCTGGGATGGTTGAAAGACGGTCATCGCTCCCTTGTACCGAGCCTTTTGGTGCTGTTGGTGCTTGGTTACTACACGATCTCGTGGTGGCGGTTCGGCAGGAGTCCTGAGCGCGGTATTGTCATCCCACGCTTTGCTCCGCCCAAGGACGTGTCACCTTCTCTTGCGCACTATATTTATCACGGTGGTTGGGAGAAAAAGGGGTGCGTGGCGCTCTGTGCGGCGATCTTCTATCTGCTTATCAACAAGCACTCCAAGATTCATGTCTCTAGCGCGCCAACCATGACGCTCAGCCTGAGAAGAAACGACGACGGTGATGAATTACCCCTTGCAGAGAAGGTGGTGTTCTATCGGCAAGCAGGTAAGAAGTCGGTGGCGTTTGGGAAAGTGATATCCCCGGCCATGAATGACACTTGTGGCGCCTTTATCAAGGTTCAGAAGGATGTCTATAGCGGTATCTATTACAGGATAAGTGATGCACAGATTTCTATCGGGTGGGTGGTGGTCGTCTTGTCGTTATTCCTGTTGCTTGGCACAGGGAGCGTGACATTGTATTCCCTTGCCATCGGCTTGTTGTTTGCTGCCATGCTGTCGTTTATATCAAGGGTCTATATTCGCAAGTATCGCCGTGATGAACGTGTGGATATCAAGAAATTTGTCGTCGCAGGCAGCCTGCTCTTTGTCCTTCTGCTGGTGCTTGTCCCATTGGTGGTGACCGGTGTGTCGCACTCGTACGCGTTTAGGTCGGGGACATACCTGGCGTATATGGCGGTGGTGACGATTCCGACGCTTGCCATCGTCTTCTCGCTGATTCGCCTCACCCCCACCGCTCAGGGGGTCGCGGTCATGGACGAGCTGGAGGGCTTGCGGCGCTATCTAGGTGCCACGCAGCAGAACGAACCGGCGTGTCACGATGAGCCGGCTCTCGACCGCGATCGCTTCGAGGCGTTGCTGCCGTATGCCATCGCACTGGGCGTGCATGAACCCTTTGCCAAGCGATGGGATCGGGTGCGTGAAAGACAGGGCGGACCCGAGTATCGGCCGGCCTGGTTTGCTAGCCAGAGCTACTTTTCCGCGACCGCACTCGTATCCACTGTCAATTTCGTGATCGATGGCCTGTCATTTTCCCTGGCGGCGGCTGCCGGTGAACTCACCGGCGATGATGTCGCTTCGGATGTGACCAATATCGGGGGTATCAGCGACGGCGACAGTGGTAGCAGAGGTGACAGCGGGGGATGTAGCAGTGGTGGCGGTGATAGTGGCGGTGGTGGCGGCGATAGTGGCGGCGGTGGCGGAGACTGCTAGCGCACCGGCGCTGTCCTTGGCGGGCGTCATGCCTGCCGAGGCGCCTAGCCGGGCAGCCGTTTGTCCGCGCGGATCGCCTGTTCCAGGTTCATCGCCTTGCACCTGTACGCCGAGCAGTTGGCGCAGCTGACATTCGGACCGTCTTGTTGCTTGATCGGCAGCAGGAACCGGGTATGGCCACAGATCGTACAGCAGAGGTCGAGGGTTACCCGAATCATGACTGAACCTCTCGCCACGCGATGCTCTCCCGCGACATCTTGAGCATCAGTGTTCGCGACAGGTTCAGGGTGCGCAGCGTGTAAGAGGGGGCGAGGCTGTCTTCCCACTGGGAGCGAGTGGCATGAAACTCATCGCATGCCGTGCAGCGCAGCTCGTCCCAGTCGAGGCCGCCCGTGGCGCTGGCTTCGTGATGGCCGCAGCGCGTGCAGTTGATGGGATATGTCATGACCTACCCTCCTTCGAGCGTCAATTGGGGGCGCGAACCGTTGTTGCCCGCGCCTGCCTGCGTTGAGTATCTTCCACATCGGGCATGACGCTTTGATGATATCTGGGTGATGGTTTGCCGTGCCGACGCTGGTCACGTCGTGGTCGTGGGGTGACGGGGCGCCAGCTGCCCGTGACGCCTCGGTGTGAGGGTGATGACGACCGAGGTCCCAGGGCCTTGGCCGGCCTTTCACCGTGACGACGGGGGCGTCAGGGGGCGTCAGGGGGCGTCAGGGGGCGTCGTTGGACCAGAGGTGTTGCCAGGGCCGTAGCAGGATGGCCAGCACCGTGACGACGGGGGCGTCAGGGGGCGTCGTTGGACCAGAGGTGCTGCCAGGGCCGCAGCAGGATGGCCAGCACCAGGGCGGCGTAGAGTGCGGCGATGACATCGTCGCCAACGATACCCAGGCCGCCGCCGATGGTTTCGACTTGCATGACCGGCGGGACCTTGGTGACGTCGAACAGGCGGAACAGCAGGTAGCCCGCGGCTAGCGTCAGCAGACGCGGTGCGGCGGCAAGTCCGAGCACGGCGAGCGGCATGGCAACCCATTCATCGGCGACGATCTGGGCTGCATCGCCGCCACCCAGCCATCCCGATGCCAGGTGGCAAAGCGGCACCGCGAGCACGATCAGCGCCAGGCTGATGGCCCAGCGTTGGCCCACGGGACGGCCCAGCAGCCACCACGCCAGGGGCAGGCCGAGCAAGGAGCCGACGGTGCCGGGTGCCCAGGGAGAATGGCCGAGTCCAAGGCCGGTCGCGAGCCACATCAGCAGATCTTGCATGGTAGAGCGTTCCTCGTGCGGAGCCTGCCTGGCCGAGCAGGGTCGCGATGGTCGTGGCCGGCGGTGTCTGGGCACCGACGACGGTGATGAGCGGCAAGGGTCGAGACTACGGTCGGGACTACTCTCAGGTCGACTCTCAGGTCGACTCTCAGGTCGACTCTCAGGTCGACTCTCAGGTCGACTCTCAGGTCGACTCTCAGGTCGACTCTCAGGACTACAGCAGCACGCCCTGCGCCGGGACCAGGGCGGGGGGCGCGTCGAGGTCGTTGAGCTCGCTGACGGCGCGTTCGATGTTACGGCAAATGGCGCCCAGCGCCAGATCGTTGGGCTGGGTATCGAACGGGTCGGCGATCTGGTCGCCCAGGGCATCGAGGCCGAAGAAGGTATAGGCCAGCACGCAGACGGCAAAGGGCGTGAACCAGCCGATGTTCTCGATCAGACAAAATGGCAGCATGAAGCAATAGATATGCACCACGCGGTGAAGCATCAGAATATAGGGGTAGGGAATCGGTGTCGTCTTGATCCGCTCACACCCGCCCAGCACATAGGTCATGCGGGTGAGCTGTCGATCCATTTCCACCCGCACCATGTCGCTTGCGCCCTGGTCGCTGGCGCGGTCCATCAGGCGGCGCCCGAGGTGCCCCAGTAGCGCGTTCGGAGGGCTCTGCGCATCTAGCACCGAGGCGAACGGGCCTCCGTAAAGCACGCGTCGGGCATCTTCGCCGGGTGCTTGATCGCGCAGGTGGTCCTTGAGCAGGTAGGCGAAGGCCGTGATCGCATCATTCAGTTCACGGCGCTGCGGTTCGTTGTCGGGCAGCAGACTGCGGCCCTGGCGGGCCAGGGTGCGACTGACGATGGCCAGTTCGCCCCACAGCGTGCGTGCCTCCCAGAAGCGCTGATAGGCGGCGGTATTGCGAAAGGTCAGGAAGATGGCCAGCGTCAGCCCCCACAGCGTGAAGGGGGTGGCGGTGAGCACCATCTGGAAGTCGAACAGGCTACCGTGGGTCATGGTAATGATCGAGCTGATCAGTACGGTAAACACGACCTTCTTCCAGATGGCCGGAATGATCGAGCCCTTCAACGAGAACAGGAGTACCGCCGTTGTCGGGGTCTGGGAATTCACGATCATGGCGCCGGCTCCGAAAAATCAGGGCCCGAATAGTAGCACGGGCGCCCGATGCGAGAAGGCCTTTGCCTGGGGCAAAAATGCAGCGTAAGCGGAGACGGAGTGATGAGCTTTCTCGAGATGTCAGACGACGCCTTGTGGCAGATCGCCAATCCGCTCATGGACCACCTGATGGAGGCCTCGGCGCAACGCGACCACGGCGAGCACTGTCGGGATTTCACCGAGCGCATGAAGGCTATCGTTACCCCCGAGCACCTGCTCCGGGTATGCGAGGCCTATCAACGCGAGAAGGGACACTTCACCGAGCGTGAGCCCGTTGCCGTGTTCAAGCGGGCCGACTCGGTGGCGCTGGTGTGGCGACAGCGGTTCAGCCACGCCGATGGCGACTTCGTGGCCGAGATGGTGCTGGTGCATCGCAACGGGCGCTACCTGGTGGACCACGCCATGGTGTTCTAGCTCGTGTGGGTGGCGCTGGTGTGGCGACAGCGGTTCAGCCACGCCGATGGCGACTTCGTGGCCGAGATGGTGCTGGTGCATCGCAACGGGCGCTACCTGGTGGACCACGCCGTGGTGTTCTAGCCCGTGTGGGTGGCGCTGGTGTAGCGACAGCGGTTCAGTCACGCCGATGGCGACTTCGTGGCCGAGATGGTGCTGGTGCATCGCAACGGGCGCTACCTGGTGGACCACGCCGTGGTGTTCTAGCCCGTGTGGTCGACGACCGTGTGACAGCGGGCGGTGCCGGTCGGCCAGCGACCGCCCCCGGGGCCTGCTAGCGCCGGCGTGAGCGTGATGCGTCGCTCGTCCGATGGACCACCGGCCTGACTCGTTGGCTGTCCGCGGTCGCGGCGGGCGAGGGGGCGGTGGCCGGCATGACGAGGGGCGGCGCGCCGATCGGCGCTGCGTTATTGGCGCCGGTGCTCGCGGCGAGATCGTTTTCCGCTTCGGGAATCACGTCCACTTCCACTTCCAGGCGCTGGTGGCCCCCGCCGGTGACCACGCCCTTGAGCGGGGCCACGTCGTCATAGTCGCGGCCCCAGCCCAGGAGCAGGTGGCGCTCGCCTGCCCGGGTGCCATTGGTGGGGTCGAAGTCGAGCCAGCCCCAGCCGGGGATCAGCACCGAGAACCAGGCATGGGAAGCATCGGCGCCGATCAGGCGCGGCTGCCCAGGAGGCGGCAGGGTTTCCAGATAACCACTGACGTATCGCGCGGCGAGACCGACCGAACGCAGCGCCGCAATGGCCAGGTGGGCGAAGTCCTGGCACACGCCGCGACGGTGATGAAGCACTTCCTGGGGCGTGGTTTCCAGGGTGCTGAAGTCGGTATCGTAGGTGAAGTGCTCGAAGATGTGGCGGTTGAGGGCATCGACCGCTTGCACCAGGTCGCGCCGAGGTGACAGACATTCTGCTACCCAGGCGGCGAGCAGGGGCCGGCGCTCGATGAACGCCGAGTTCTGCAGGAAAGGCTGCGCCTCCCGGCTCAGCGCGCAGGTGCCTTTGGCCAGGGCGTCGCGGCACGCTTCCCACGGCAGGGGCCGGCTCGGGGGGGCCGGGCGGGGCAGCGTGGTGACTCGGGCGTGGAGGGTGACCTCCAGGGTCTGGTGTGGGGTATCGATGGCGAACAGCGATACCGCATTGCCGAAGGCATCGTGCCGCGCCATCCGCCGGCAGGGCCCCGGTGTGATAGCCAACTGGGCGTCGTCGACGCGCTGCCAGGGCAGGCTGCGCGGGGTCAGCCGCGCCTCGTTCTCGCTGTGGCTGACGGACTGGCTATAGCGATAGCGGGTGGTGTGACGCAGGCGATAGATCATGCCGCCACTCCGTGGTGCGGCGTGGCACGTAGTGCCGGTAACCTTGCGCCAGGCGGCATCGGAGCGGACTCCGGCGCCACGCAGGCGAGCCGGGGGAGCGGGCAGGCGTCAGACAAGAAAGGGGGGACGACGGGCATGGTGGGGAGCGTTCATCTCGCAGCGTTTGGCCGGCCAGATCGGCATGAGTCGTGACGGCTCAAGATTTACCGTACTCCTGATCGCGTCTCAAGTGCTTCCTTTGCGCCAGCGTTCGGTATCGGGGCAGAGGCTTCTCGCCATGGGGTCATGCTGCCCTGCCTTGGTGCAAGTCATGGGCCGGGTGGTGTCACCGGCGCATGTCGAATGGCTATAGGTTAATCATTCTATCGACTTTCGCCCACGGCAGCGCTGGTTTTGGGCTCTCCCCCCTCGATTCCCTGTCCATTGGTACATCACTTGCTATACAGACTGTAGGGCTCGCGCACGGCGAGCAGGCCGGTGCTGGCACCGGTCGACGCAGAGCGGTCGCTAGCGGCCGACGACGAGAGGTGGTGCCGATGAGTCAGGTCGACTGGCAGCGATATCGCTGCAACGAGTTCTACGATGAACTGATGGCCACACCCGGTATGCCCCGAGACGCCGCCAAGATGTTATGCGATGTGCTCGCCGGCTTCGCGCCGGATGAGCTGGCCGAACGCAAGACGGCTGCCGAGATAGCGATCCGCACCATGGGGATCACCTTCACGGTCTACTCGGAAGGCAGCATGATCGATCGAGCCTGGCCCTTCGATATCGTGCCGCGAATCATCCCCGCCGACGAATGGCGACGCACCGAAGCCGGTCTCAAGCAACGGGTCGAGGCATTGAACCTGTTTATCGATGACCTCTACCACGACCAGAAGGTGATCCGAGACGGCGTCTTTCCCGCCGAGGTGTTGGCAAAGTCGGTCAACTTTCGTCAGCAGTGCGTCGGTATCGATCCGCCTCACGGCATCTGGGCGCACATCTGTGGCTCTGACCTGGTGCGCGGCGGTGACGGCACGCTCTACGTGCTGGAAGACAACCTGCGCATCCCCTCCGGCGTGTCCTACATGCTCGAGAATCGCAATGTGACCAAGCGTGTGTTGCCTGAGCTGTTTGCGTCCGGCCAGATCTTGCCGGTGGACGACTACGTGCCCCAGCTCTATGACATGCTCGCTGGACTGTCTCCGCGTCACTGGGACGATCCCCAGGTGGTGGTGTTGACGCCGGGAATCTACAACTCTGCCTACTACGAGCACGCTTATCTGGCCCAGCAGATGGGCGTTCAACTGGTGCAAGGGTCGGATCTGCTGGTGGATGATGACGACGTCGTCCACATGCGGACGGTGGCCGGGCTGACCCGTGTCGACGTCATCTACCGCCGCGTCGACGATGAGTTTCTCGATCCGGAGGCGTTTCGCAAGGAGTCGGTGCTGGGGGTGCCGGGACTGATGCGAGCCTGGCGCAGCGGCAAGGTCGCGCTGGCCAACGCGCCGGGTGCCGGCGTGGCCGACGACAAGGTCGTCTACGCCTTCGTGCCGGAACTGATCCGTTACTACCTTGACCAGGATGCTCTGCTGCCCAACGTGCCCAGCTACCTGTGCATGCGCGACGATGATCGCCGCTATGTGCTCGAGCATCTGCATGAACTGGTGGTCAAGCCGGCCAACGAATCGGGCGGTTACGGCATGCTGATGGGCCCCCAGGCGTCCCAGGATGAGCGCGATGCCTTCGCCGAGTTGATCAAGGCGGACCCGCGCAACTACATGGCTCAGCCCATGCTCAGGCTGTCGACCACCCCGACGCTGTTCGATGGCGCGCCGGAGCCGCGCCATGTGGACCTGCGCCCCTTCATTTTGTCGGGACAAGATGAGACATACGTGACCACGGGCGGGTTGACGCGGGTGGCGCTGGTCGAGGGCTCGCTGGTGGTCAACTCCTCCCAGGGCGGGGGCAGCAAGGACACCTGGATCGTCGAAACCGGGGAGGAATGAGATCATGCTATCGAGAGTCGCCGAGAACCTGTACTGGATGGCCCGTTACATCGAGCGCGCCGAGGACACTGCGCGCCTGATCAGCGTGACCAGCCACCTGATGCTCGACCTGCCGCGGCGTCAGCCGCTGGGCTGGTCGGCCATGATCGACATCACCGGCGGGACCGAGGCTTTCGCCGCGCTTTACGACGAGCGCAACGACCGCAATGTCGTGCAGTTCCTGTGCGCTGACAGGCGCAATCCCGGATCGATCCTGTCGGCGCTGGCCGAGGCGCGGGAAAACCTGCGAACCACCCGGGACGTGGTGCCGCGGGAGGTCTGGGAAGAGGTCAACCAGCTTTACATGGGCGTCGGTGCCCAGGCCGAGAGCGGGTTGGGGCCAGGGCGTCGTGACGTCTTTCTCAAGCAGGTCACCCGGGGCTGTCAGGCATTGACCGGGTTGATCGAGGGCACCCTGAGTCACGGCATGCCGCGGACCTTCATGACGCTGGGTCGGCAGCTCGAGCGGGCGGACATGACCACCCGAATCATCGACGTTCGCTCGGGCAATCTATTGCCGCGGCATCCCGACGACATCCTGCCGTTTGAACACCTGCAGTGGATGAGCGTGCTCAAGTCGTTGACCGCCTACCAGATGTATCGCCAACACGTGCGCCTGCGGGTCCGAGCCACCGATGTACTGACCTTCTTGTTGCAGGACGCTCAATTGCCGCGAGCGGTGTCGCGCAGCCTCAAGGATGTTGCCCGATCACTGCGGGCCCTGCCGCGCCACGACAGGGCGCTGGCGGCGGCCACCCTGGTGCATGCCGATGTGGCCGAGGCGGACGTCAAGGCGATGGTGCGCTCGCCAGAGGTGCTGCACGAATTCATCGACACGCTGCAGGTCGGGCTTGGTCATTTGCATGACGCCATCGCCCGGACCTATTTCCCCACGCCCTGGGAGGCGTTGAGCGAACCCGAGGCGGCGGCACGCCAGGCTTGAAGGCGGCGGGAGCCGTCGCTGCAGAGCGGCGACGGCCGGGTCATGGGGTCAGTCGCCGTGGGGCCTGCTACTCCCGGCCCAGGAGTCGGTCCAGGAAGGCGAGCTGGTCCGCTACCAGGGCTTCGTGGGCCTGTCCCTGATAGATATCGAAGTGGCCACAGTCGTAGGTCTTCACGACGGCCCTGGCCCCTAGCTTGGCGGCGGCGCGATAGCCTGGCGCGATGGGCGTCACGGTGTCGCGCAAGCACAGCTGCAGCAGCACCGGGCAGCGGATCCTGCCGGCGCGCTTGAGGGGCCGATAAAGGCTCAGGGTCAGCAGCACTCGCGCCGACATGCTGTTGTCGAAGTTGGGTTCGGCAAAGGACAGGACGCCATCGACCGCGCCGGGAGCGGTCAGGGCCGCGTGGCCGCCCGGCTCAGCCACGATGGGCAGGCGCAAGGGGTCGATGCCGGCCAGGCCTCGCAGGCTGTCTTCGATGGCGCTGAGTGCCAGCCGCAGCGTGGGCTTGAGGCCATCACGGCGCAACTTCGCGAGTACCGAGGCCCGCCCGTCCAGCATCGGGTTCTGGGCGATGACCGCGGCGATATCGTGACGCCTGGCGGCGATGTGCATGACGTGGCCGCTGGAAAATGACGTGCCCCACAGCACGAGCGGTGCCGGAGGGTCGAGGCGCTGGGCGAACGCAATGGCGGCGCTCCAGTCGGTCAGCTGGTTATCGACGGTGATCAGCTGGCGCGGCTTGCCGTTGGAGCGACCGAAGTAGCGATAGTCGAACCCCACCACCCGAATACCGGACCGGGACAGCCGACGGGCGAAGTCGATCAGTCCACCATCGATGGTGCCGCCGAGGCCGTGAGCCATCACCAGGGTGGCCCTGGCCGGCTCCTGCTGGGGCACGAACTGCCAGCCACGGCAGACGGTGCCTGCGCTGACGAAGGCCGCCTCATGGGCGCCCGCGGGCAGTTCGAGGTGGGTGCCGCTGCCGTTGTCGGCGCCCTGCTGGCCGCGATCTCGGCGTTGGATCAAGCGTAGCGTCATGGATTCTGTGCCAGGTTGCGGTGAAGAGCAGGCTCGATGGCTCGCGTCATGTACACGCTGTTGGGATCGTCCACATAGTTCCCGAACGGTGGGCATGGCCGAAATCCATGGCGTTCGTAGAAGGCCCTGGCCGGGGCAAAGCCGGGCTGGGAGCCGGTCTCCAGGCTCAACCGACGGTGGCCTCGGCGCCGCGCTTCGTCACCCACATGCGCCAGCAGTCGTGTGGCGACTCCTCGACGCAGGTGGCTGTTGGCGGTGCGCATCGACTTGATCTCGCCATGGCTGGCGCTGATGGTCTTGAGTGCCACGCAGCCCGCCAGCACCTCGCCGTCCCAGGCACCCCACAGCGTCACGTCCGGCGCTCGAAGGCCATCCAGCGTCAGCGCGTGATGGCTTTGCGGTGGTGATTGAGGGGCTAGCGCCTTGAGATTGGCGCGATGGGCGCGAATCAGGGCGATCATGGCGGGGTGACTCAGGTCATCTTCGATAATGCGCAGCACGTCGGCCTCTGGGGCGGTTCGTCGTGCTGTCAGATTAGCCGATTTTTGACCGTCAGGCACCGCCCGCCGCGGCGGGGCAATCCGCGTCGAATCGGGGTATTCGATGCGCATCTGAGCGCGTAAATCAGGAGGCCAAGGCCAAGTCGCTGGCACGGCGACGCGGGGTGTGTGGCCCGGGGGGCGTCGGGTTCCTGCGCCGTGCCGGGAGCTGTTCGACACCTAAGGGGTTGCCGGTGGCATCCATGTTGAGGATCCCGCGCTTGGTTTCGCTGATGGAGGTGGCGAGCTGCAAGGAGGCGCGCATATCGCTGGCCAACACCGTATGGCACAGGGCCGCGGCCTCGCGGGCTTGCTTCAGGCGGCGATCACGGTGGAGCCGCACCTCGGCCCAGGCAACGAAGACGATCAGCCCACCGCCCGCCGACAGCGGCAACCAGATCAACGAACTCTGGCCCTGGAACAGGGCCGATGCCGGTGCCACGGACAGGGCCGACAGCCCCTTGAGTGATGCCGCCAGCGACAGCTCGGCGACCAGGGCGCTGGCCAGAGGCCACAGCATGTAGGCAAAGCCCACCCAGGCGACCAGCGTGACCAGGCTGTAGCACAGCATCACATGGGTCTTCTGGCGGCGGGGAAGGCTGATGATCGGGCTCATGACTTGAATCCTCGGTCGGGGCTGGTCCAGGTGGCGAGCTTGCCGCGCTTGCGACATAGCGTCAGCGGCAGGGCGGCGATGGTGGTGAAGAAGCTGATGACCCAGTAGGCGAGCGGGTACCAGATCAGCCAGTAGTAGAAGCGACTGACGCGGGGCTCGTAGCGGGCATCGATCAGCATGCTGACCATGAACTGGGCCAGACAGATCACACCGAGCAGCAGGCCGTAAGAGCGTGGAGCCAGGCCATTGACGTGAACCTCGGCCGGCAGCAGGCCGAACAGGCTCGCGATCCAAAGCCCAATCAGGGTGGCCATCACATAGGCCCACACCAGGCTAGTGACGTATTCCAGGTACAGCGGCCACATGCGCCACTGGCGGACGGCACACAGGCGATTGGCATAGGTCATGACCACCTCGGTGCCACCCCGGGCCCAGCGCAGGCGCTGTTTCCACAGCCCCTTGAGGGTCTCCGGCATCAGGATGTAGCACAGGGCGTGGGGTTCGTAGCGGATGTCCCAGCCGGCCAACTGCAGGCGCCAGCTGACATCGATGTCCTCGGTCAGCATATCGGTGGCCCAGTAGTCGACGTCGTGCAGGGCCTGCTTGCGGAAGGCGGCGATGACGCCCGAGATGGTGAACAGGCGGCCATAGGCGTGCTGCGCGCGCTTGATCATGCCGATAATCGACGAAAACTCGCCGACCTGAAGCTTCCCGAGCAGCGTCGAGCGGTTGCGGATGCGTGGGTTGCCGGTGACGGCGCCGATCCGCGGGTCCTCGATCATCGGCGCCACCATCCAGCTCAGCGCATGGGGGTGGAGCAGTGCATCGCCGTCGATACACACCAGGTATTCGGCACGCGAGGCCAGCGTGCCCATGCGCAGGGCGTTGGCCTTGCCCAGGTTACGATCCAGGTGCAGGGTGCGAACGCGGTCATGGCGCTCGGCGAGGCGGTCGAGGTACACCGCGGTGTCGTCCGTGCTGCCGTCGTTGATCATGATGATCTCGAAATTCGCGTAGTGCTGCAGGAGCAGGGTCTGGACCACTTCCTCGACGTTGTCGCTTTCGTTGTGGCAGGGCACCAGGATCGACACCATGGGCGCGTCACGCAGCGCAGGCGGCGAATCCACATCGCCGGACCCTCGCTCATAGCGCAGAAAATGATAGAGACCACCGCCCATCCAGAACAAGGCGAGGGTCGCGGGGTAGAAGAAGGCGAAGGCCTGCGCCGCTTCGATGGCATCCTGAAACATGGGCCTAATCCTTCGCGTAGGGGAAGATGGCGTTGGAGATCACGCCGCGAATGGCAGGCACCGGCGGCTCGCCCTGGATGAAGTCGTCCGGGTAGTAGCCCATGTGGCGAACGCCGGCCCGCTCCAGCAGGGTCATCAGCTCGGGGAGGCGCTGGCCAGGCTCCAGGCTGCCGGTGCGCCAGTCCACCGCCTGGAGTTCGAAGATGGTGCTGTCCAGCGCATTGGGGGTCTGCTTGACCGCCTCGACCAGGTCCAACAGCCAGCCGCGGGGATCATCGCTGCCCTCGAACCAGGGCATCGCCATGATCGCGGTGTAGTCGTAGGCGGCATTGAACTGGCCCAGGTCCTGGGCGAACCAGGCCCGGCTTTCTGGCGTCAGGACTGTCGAGGCGAACAGGTTGCGCGAGGTCTTCAGGGCGCTGCGATTGCGCTCCGCGGCCTGCTGCAGTTCCTTGGTGAAGTCGATCAGGTACTGGCTGCGGGCGAGCGGGTCACCGGGGTAGAGCTGCGGCAGCTCCGTCTCGCGCAGCAGGCCATCGTCATGAAAGTGGATGCCGGCGATCGCCGCCGAGGCGGTCAGGTCCTCGTAGAGATCGACGATGATCTCGCGAGCCTCGGCAGCGGTGGGGTCGAGGCGAAACACGCCACCTGGCTCGGGGTCGGGCAGTGCCAGCCGTTCGCGCTGTTCGACATCGGGCAGCTGCCAGGCCAGGACCGGCATCCAGGCGAATACCTCGGCCCCGGTTCGGGTATAGATTTGCCAGGCCACGCGGCTGAACAGATCCGCACGCATCGGCAGGTGGCGGTTGGGGAAGTACACCGCATCGGCGGCATCATCGCCGTCGGGGTCGGCGAAGGCCTGCAGGAAGACGTAATCAGGCTGTAGTCGGTACAGGCGGCTGATCAGGGCATCGAGGTTCTTCGACTGCTGCTCGAGATCGTCGTCGTATAGATAATCGAGATCGATCTGAATGATGCGCTTGCCGGGCTCTCGCTTGGCCAGGCGCAGGTCGCCGACCAAGTCCTCCAGCGACGGGTTGTCCATGATCAGCTTGCGGTCCAGGCCGAGTAGCGACATGCCGGGCTGGAGGTGCTGCACCGAGCTCTGCAGGCCGAAGGTGATCGGCATGCCGGCGTTGATCGCCAGGGTGTTGGTGGTGCGGCTGTAGGCGCCGTAGGGCCAGACCATGACCCGTGGCGCCTTGCCGGTGTGTTGCTCGATTAGCTCGGCGCTGCGGTTCAGGTCGGCCTGAATCCGGTCGAGGTACTGAGCGTCGTCCTCGTAGTCTGCAGCCTGGGGCAGGTATTCCCGGGTGGTGGCAGCGGGCAGGCTGTTCCCTTGGGGGTTGGCGAGGGTACCGCGGTGCAGGTCGTGGGAGTGTGAGGCGATCTCGACGAGCCCCGAGTCACTCATCTCGCGCACCTGGTCCCAGGTCATGAAGTTGTCGCTGGTGAAGGTCTCGCTGCCGTACTCCACGGCGGTCTCGGGGTTCTCGATCCAATTGGTCACCACGGCCACCACGGCCGGGTAGCGATAGGCCTGGAGCAGCGGAAACAGATGGGTGTAGAAACTCTCCAGGCCATCGTCGAAGGACAGCATGACCGGATTGGGCGGCAGCGGTTGGCCGCCTTCGCTGGCGCTGATGACCTGATCGAGGCTGACCACATTGAATTCGTTGTCGCGCAGCCAGTCGAACTGGCGGGTCAGGTTCTGGGTGCTGATCGCGAACTGGTCGGGGTCGCCGTTGCTGGCGACCCGATCGCGAATGTCGTGGTAGCAGAGGATCGTCAGCACGTCGTTGGTCACGGCGCTGGCCGTCGGGATCAGACCGGTGAACAGCATCAGCGCGATACCAAGCCGAGCGATGACGCCATGGCTGCGAGAGTGGAAGGCGTTAGCCATGTCATTGTCCCCAGGTGATGCCGATGTCGAAAGTGAGATGCGTTTCGCGGGTACCGTCGTAGACCGGGCGTGACCACGACACGCCATATTCCAGGTCGCGTCCCGGTGCGATGCCCCAGCGGTGGCGGTAACCCAGGGCGGGAATGGCGTCGCTGCCGAAGCCCTTCTGCCAGGACTGGCCGCCACTGGCACGGAAGAGCTGACTGAAGCGGCGCTCGTAGCGGCTCCAGGTGCGATCCTCCCACTGCACGCCGACTTCCCAGGAGGCACTCTCTTCGGGGTTGTAATAGGCCGTGTCCTGGTCGCTGGCCTGGCCTGCGTAGAGCCCCAGGCTGACGTCGACGGCGGCATCCGGGTTGTCGATCAGACGCTGGCGGCCCCCCAGGGACAGGCTCTCCTGGTGGTTGCCATCGGTGTAATCCATGACATTCACCGCGGCCCGATAGGCTCGCTTCTCATCCGGCTCCCAGCTGACGGCGACCTGGCTTTGGTCGGCGGTGATGCCGAAAAAGCGTGCCTGCAACGAGCCTTCGCGGGAGTGAGTGGCGTGTAGCGCACTGACGTCAACGGTGTCGCTGGCGCGCCAGGCGACTTCGGTCAACCAGGAGGTATCGCGGGAATACTCGTCGTCGCTGCGCTCTACCCGCAGTTCTGCCGACAGACGGTCGTGGGCGTAGCTCACGCCGATGCCGCCGCGGGTATCCTGCACGGTGACCTCGCGAAAGTCGCTGGAATGCTCGTAGCCCAGAGCGCCGACACGCCAGCGGTTGTTGAGCAACGGGGACCAGGCTTCGAGCACATAGCGTTCTTCACGAGAGCCCGTGGGGGAGAGCTCGCCACCGGGCGTATCGCTGTCGCCGACGAAGGCCGTGGCGGTGACGCTCCAGCCGGTAGCCGCGCGCAGGTCTCGCTGCAGGCGCTCGACACGAGGCAGGGTGGCGTCGCGCTCGCGCAGGTCGTCCGCGATCGCCCGGGCTTCGCCGATGCGGTGGCCGGCGATCAGGGCATCTGCCTGGCCCGCCTTGGCGTCGAGTGAGCGTGGGTCGAGCTCGGTCGCACGTTGCGCGCTCGCCAAGGCTTGGCTCTCCCAGCCGCGCTGCAAGTAGACGCTGGCAAGATTGTTGTACAGGCCGGCATTGCGCGGGGCGAGGCTGTTCATCGTCTCGAGTGTCTGTTGGGCGCCGGCCAGATCTCCGCTGTAGCCGCGGACCATCGCCAGCGTGGTGTCGAGAAAGAAGCGATTCCAGTTGGCGGCCGGCTGTTTGGCGTTGCCGACCCACAGCCAGGCCCGCTCCTTCTGTGCTTCGGTTTCCAGGTGCGAGAGCGCCTCACGCCAGCGACCGGCCTCGAGGTAGGCATAGGCCAGGGTAATATGGTCATCGGGAGTCGCTGCGCCAGCGTCCACGACCTGCTCGAGTACCGCGACCGCCTGTTGAGGCCGTCGCGTCTGCAGCAGGGAATCGCCAACGATCTGCAGCGCATAGACCGGAATCTCGATGTCGTCGGCCAACAGGCGCTGGTACTCGGTCACCACCTCCTCGTGGCGTCTGAGTCCGTGCAGGATATAGAGCCGATCCAAACGCTGGCGTAACGGCGTCGCGTCCTGCGGCAGCTCGGCCAGGAAGGCGTTCTGCTGTTGTAGCGCGAGGGGCATGTCGCCGGCCATGGGATCGGGTTGTGCGTCGGGCAGGTTGCCCCAGACGGCGCGCCTGGCGATGTAGTCCTGACGCAAGCCGCTGGCTTCGTCGGCGTTGAAAAGATCGGGGCGCTGCTGGTAGTACCGCCAGGCGAGGCCGGAACTACCCTGGAGCTGCAGGGTGATGGTGCGCTCGCGAAAGGCGGTGTCGTTGCCCGGCGCGACGATCAGCGCTCGTTCATACAGGGCCAGGGCGGGTAGCCAGCGCTGCTCGCGGCGTTCGGCCGATGCCTGATCGAGAAGCTCACTCACGGACTGTGCCGCCTGCGAGGCGGCGGTGTCCGACACATCGGCCGTATCGGTCTGGGCGGCGGCCTGACCGATCGGACCGAGGCCTACCAGCGCAAGTGACGCGTACAGTGAAAAGCGTCCGAGCTTTGCGGGGCGGCGGGAGGCTCGATACTCGGCCGGTTGCGTCGTGTTCATGCCTGGTACTGCCCTCGGTACGGTCAAATGGTCGCGAGCCGGCGAGATGCTGTCGCCACGCGAAGTGCCCCGGGTCGACGACGACCCGGTTGGCAGAGCGCAAGACGCCGGCGTTGGCGCTCATCGTCAGCTCGGCAGGTTCGCTGGGTAGCGTCTCTGGCGGGTAACGGGATCATGCTGCAGATGGCAGGGCGTCGGGATCGTGCTCGGCTTCCTTCATGGCGATGTCACGCGCACGGGAACGAGACCCGAGAAAAGCCGTCCGCATCCTCCGGGTCAGAGCGTGCCGAAACCCGCGAGGCGTGCTGGAGAAAGCGCATCATCGGGAACCGTGGCGGGCTCCGCAATAGGCCCCGTTGGGCGTTGCTAGGGCCAAATGATGAGGGCGTTGGCGTCGCGAGGGCGACGGATTCTGGTGCGAGAAAAAAAGCAGAAAGTCTACTTTCTTGTGCAGTAGCGAGACATGCTTTTCGTCATTACGCTCGTGGGAGCGCCTTGCGGCGAGAAGCGGTGAAAAAGGATGAGTGGTTCTGCGCTGATTCGCTGACATGCGTAGCCCATTGGAGGTAGGCGGCGCGCAGTGGTTGGCGATGCTTCCGGCCGGGACGCCTGGAGGGAGTCGAATCAGCCATGCTTGCTGGCATAGGCAGGGCGCAACCGTGGCTCGATGTTACAACGGGTATTCTCCACGGCGGCGTGATGAATATCATGCTGCCGATGAGCCAGGTAGGTCCGCGGCGGTAGGAAAAAAATCAGCGTGTGCCATTTCAGTTTTTTGTGCCGGTGCATGGCTGTCGGAGCGGGCCAGGTGGTGCTCGTCTAGCTGCGTAGGAAGGAATGATCCCTATCGCACGTAGTGGCGGCGGTGTTCCGCGGTCGCGGTCTGGCCTGGCCTGGCCGGGTCGGGTCGGGTCGGGTCGGGTCGGGTCGGGTCGGGCGTGGGCCAAGCGTTTGCCGAGGGCAAACGCTTGGCGCAGTGGTGCCGGAAGCGATGGCGTCACCGCCGCTCGAGGGCCCAGCACAGGCGGGCGATGAGTCCGCCGCCGGTGGCATTGGCCAGCGTCAAGGTGGCGTCATGGCGTTCGGCCAGGGCAACGACAATGGATAGGCCGAGGCCGCTGCCGGTGGTGCGCTGGTCGCTGGCGCGGCGAAAGCGCTCCGTCACGGTCTTGAGCTGTGCCTCGGGAATGCCGGGGCCGGTGTCTTGAATGGTCAGCGACGTGCCCTCGCCGGAATGGACCAGGCGGACGTCGACTCGGCCGCCGTCCGGGGTATAGCGCAAGGCGTTATCCAGCAGGTTGCGAATCAGAATGCCAAGCTCGATGGCATTGCCGGCGATGACGGCCGGCGGGGTGTCGTGAATCTTCAGCGTTTGTCCGCGGGCGTTGGCCAAGGGCCAGAGTTCGGCGGCCAGGTCGAGCACCAGTGGGCGCAGGTCGACCGGCTCCGTGGCGGCGAACTGTCGGCGATCGACCCGGGCCAGGGTCAGCAGCTGTTCCACGACGCGCTGCAGGCGCTCGATGCCCTGGCGTGCCTTGGGCAGGGCGTTGGCTTCCCCGGCCAGGGCGTTGTCGAGGTGAATCTTGACCCCCGCCAGCGGGGTGCGCATCTCGTGGGCGGCGTCGGCGGTGAAGCGGCGCTCCTTTTCCAGGGTTTCGCTCAGGCGCGCGATGAAATCGTTGAGCGCGCCGCGCAGGCCTCGCAGTTCATGCGGGACCTCGAGCTCGATGTGGCTCAGGTCGTCGGCGCTGCGGTCCTGTACCTGTCGCGACAGCTGGCCGATAGGCGCCAGGCCGCGGCGAATCAGGCGCAGCATCCACCATAGTGCGATGGGTAACAGCAGCAGCATCGGCCACAGGTGGTTGAGCGCGACACGCTCGACGATATCGTTGAAGAATTCCTGCTCGATGCCCAGTCGTAGCCACAGGCCGCGCTGGGCGTCGTGCATGCTGAACACCCGCCAGTGGTTGTCATCGAAAGCAACCCATTCGAAGCCGGTGTCGCTGGGGGCGTCCATGCCGGCCTCCCCCTTGTGCCAGCCGGGGCCGAGCAGCAGGCGTTCACCCTCGGCGTTCCAGATTCCCACGCCCATCTTGCGTTCTTCATGATGGTAGGTCTGGCCGGGGCCTGCATCGGGCTGGTCGGCGAGCGGGTCGTCGAGGGCGTGGGAGGCCGGATACAGTCGTGAGGAAGCCTTGCGCTGGTTCAGCCAGGTGCTCAGTTGACGGTAGTCCGCGGGCGTTGGCGCGTCGGGCAGCATGGCCATCAGGCCGCGCCCGGTGATGCTGAGCTGAGCATCGAGGATTTCCTCGAGCTCGTGGCGGGAAATCAGATAGGCCGCGGTGACCGCCAAGACCGTGATGATGGCCAGGGTAACGGCGAGCGTACGAAAGAGGTAGCGACGAATCGACGTCATGGGCAGGGCGCTTTCAGGTGGTCGATATTGAGGCGATAGCCGATGCCGCGAACCGTGGTGATCATGGCCTTGTCGAGTTTCTTGCGCAGATGGTGGACGTGGACCTCCAGCGCATTCGACTCGAGCTCCTCCCCCCAGCCATACAGCAGGCTTTCGAGACGAGGACGCGACAGCACCATGCCGGGCTGCCGCGACAGCTCCACCAACAGGGCAAACTCGCGGCGGCTGAGCTGAACCGACTGGCCGCGCCAGATGACCTGATGGCCGGTTTCATCGATGGTCAGCTCGCCCAGGTGAGTGGCCGAGCTGGCTCGACCGGCGGCCCGGCGCATGATGACGCGCAGGCGGGCCAGCAACTCTTGCAGGTCGAACGGCTTGAGCACGTAGTCGTCGGCGCCGGCATCGAGTCCTTTGATGCGTGCCTCGATGGCGTCCCTCGCGGTCAGAATCAGAATCGGCAGCGAGCCACGCTGGCGTGCCTGCTCCAGCACCATCAGGCCGTCGATATCGGGCAGGCCGAGGTCCAGCACCATCACCGAAAATGGTTCGGCATCCATGGCGTCGAGCGCCGGACGCCCTTCGCAGAACCAGTCCACCGCATAGCCTTCCCTCTCCAGGGCGGTCTTGATGCCGTCCCCGATCAGCGGATCGTCTTCTACCAATAGCGCGCGCATCGTGGTTTTTTGCCTCACGTCAGATTGCCGGCGGTTGCCACCGGTGGACGACAGTGTTGCCGATGTTCATTAATGGTCCCTTAAGAAAGGTAACGCAAAGTGGCGGCCATCATTCAATGACAGGTATGGATCATGACTGCTGTCACGCTTTCCGTGTTGGTGCCGGCCCACAACGAGGCGGGCAACCTGCCGGCGTTGCTCGACGAGATCGCCGCCGCGCTTCATGGCGTCTCTCACGAAGTCATCGTGGTCGATGACGGATCCAGCGACGAGACCTGGACGCTGCTGGTGGAGCGGGCCCATCGCGAGCCGTCGCTGCGTCCCGTCCATCATCGTGCCAGCGCCGGCCAGAGCACGTCGGTGTGGCAGGCAGCCTGGCAGGCGCGGGGGGAATGGTTGGCGACCATCGATGGCGACGGCCAGAACGATCCCGCCGATATCCCGGCATTGCTCGACGCCGCCATTGCCGAACAGGCCACCCTGGTGGGGGGGCATCGAACCTCGCGCCAGGACACATCACTCAAGCGTTTCTCGTCGCGGGTGGCCAACGGCGTGCGCCGCCGACTGCTTGGCGATGCCACTCCGGACAGCGGCTGTGGCCTCAAGGTGATGCGTCGTGACGCCTTCCTGACATTACCGTATTTCGATCATATGCACCGCTTCCTGCCGGCCCTGATTCGCGCCCAGGGCGGGCGCTGCCTGTCGCGGCCGGTCCATCATCGCGAGCGCGGGGCGGGGCGGTCCCATTACGGCCTCAATAATCGCCTGTGGGTCGGCATCGTCGACATGATCGGCGTGATGTGGCTGCAGCGCCGCTCACGCCTGCCGGCGGCATGCCTGAATGTCGATGGCGCTCTCGATCTGCCCCGGGTCGGTGAAAGGGTTCCCGGTCTTCGCGTCGTGCCCCACACGACGTCAGCGACTCGGGCGGCCGTCAGCGCTGTTCGCGGCAGCGGTGCCATGCCATGAGCCTGAGCCTGAATCTGTGGATGCTGGTCGGCTTCGCCGGTCAGGCGTTGTTCTCGGCGCGCTTCATCGTGCAGTGGCTGGCCAGCGAGAGAGCACGGCGCAGCGTGGTGCCGGCGGCGTTCTGGTTTCTGAGCCTGGGCGGCGGTGCGGTACTGCTCGCCTATGCCATTCATCGCCGTGACCCGGTGTTCATTCTCGGCCAGGGCGCGGGTCTGTTCATCTATCTGCGCAACCTCTCGCTGCTGCGTGGACATCGCAAGCGCAGCCAGGCGCAAGCCGATGCCGACACCGAAACGTCGGCCTCTACCAACGCCACGGCCTCGGCCAACGCCACGGCAACGTCTTCGGCGCCGGACTCCCACGCCTAGATCTAGACCTAGACCACCAGAGGCATCGCATGCTGTCGTCGCTCTTTTCCCCCCACCGCAACGCCACCCTGACCTGGGTGACGTTCGGTGTTCTTGCTGTACTGTTGCTGGCGCTAGGCCTCGGCTGGCGCGACCCTTGGCCCGCCGATGAGCCACGTTTCGCGCTCAACGCCATCGAGATGCTGGTCACCGGAGACTTCTGGATCCCTCATCGCGGCGGTGAACTCTACGCCGACAAGCCACCGATCTTCATGTGGGCCTCGGCGTTTTTCATCTGGCTGACGGGCTCGATGCGCGTCGGTTTCGTATTGCCTTCGCTGTTTGCCGGTCTCGGTACCCTGGCGCTGGTGGTGGACCTTGTGCGTCGTCTCTACGGCCAGCGCATCGCCTGGCTTAGCGGGATTGCCATGCTGGCGACCTTGCAGTTTGTGCTTCAGGCCAAGACCGCCCAGATCGACATGCTGCTGACCTTCTTCACCACCCTGGCCACCTACGGTTTGATGCGCCACGCCGTGTTGGGCCCGGCGCTGGGCTGGTGGCGACTCGGCTTCGCCGCCATGGGCGCGGGGATCCTGACCAAGGGCGTGGGGTTCCTGCCGCTTGCCCTGCTGCCCGCCTGGTGGCTGCTGGGGCGGCGTGGGCATGCCGAGCCGATCACGCTACGCCATCTGCTGGAAGGCGTCGGCTGCCTGTTCCTGGTGGTGCTGGCCTGGGGGCTGCCGATGATCCTCATGACGACGTTCTCCGATGATCCTAGTCTCGCCGCTTACCGCGACAATATCCTGTTCAAGCAGACCGGAGAACGCTACGCCGATGCCTGGGCCCATCTGCGTCCCTGGTACTACTACCTCGTTCAGGTGCTGCCCTGGGCCTGGATGCCGTTGGTGCTGACTTTCCCCTGGGCCGCGCCGAACTGGTGGCGCCGCATCAAGCGGGGCGATGCCAGGGTGTTGCTGCCGCTTTCCGCGGTGGTACTGATGGTGGTGTTCTTCTCGCTGTCGCCGGGCAAGCGCGGGGTCTACATGCTGCCGACGCTGCCGTTGATGGTGATCGCGCTGGCCCCGCTGCTGCCGGGACTCTATCGCCGCCGTGGGCCCAACCGTGCCGGCTTCGTCATGGCCCTGGCCTTCGCGGGTTTGCTGGCTACGGCCGGGGTGCTGGGCCTCGCCGGCTTCGCTCCGCTGGAGAAACTCGCGCATCGTTACGGAATCACGCCCTGGTGGGAGTGGATGGCCTTGGGCATCGTGGCACTGCTCCTCGCGCTGTGGCTGCGTCCACGCCGCGGTCTGATCGTCGTCACCCTGTTCTTCTGGGTGCTGTGGGGCTGGTGGTCGACCCAGGGCTACAGCTGGATGGACCCGGAGCGATCTCCTCGTGACATGATGGCCAGGGTAGCCGCCGATGTCGGGCCCGAGGGCGAACTGGCGCTGCTCAACTTCGATGAGGAAATCCTGCTCCACGCTCGGGTGCCGACGGTGCATTTCGGAGACACGACGCCGATCGAGAAGGAGCTGCCGCGGGCCTGGGCGTGGCTCGCCGAGAATCCGGACAAGCGCTGGATGCTGGTGGTGGACAAGGATGCGCAGGACGTGACCTGCGGTGATCTGGGTCAGGCCCTGGACATGGGCCACCAGAACCGCCACGACTGGCTATTGGTTCCGGGCACTGCCTTTGCCGGTTGCGCCGGTGACTTAGCCTCGGCGCCCTTGTACCTGGCGCCGACCTCGTTACCCGACTCGGGAGCCGCCCGCTACTTTTAACGGCGCGGTCGACGGCAAGCGGACGTGGCCGCGGTGGAAATGGCTCGCGTCGCGGCCATGCCCTAGCGGCCGGCGATAGCCGCAAACCCAAGGCCGACCCAAGGCTGAACCAAGGCCGACCCAAGGCTGATCCAAGACATGGGCGTCGTCTACCGACCATTAGAGGATGGTGGTACGGCGCCGCTGCGATAGACTCCTTCAGGTTCACCGGCGTGTCGCCGGTGCCGTGTGGCGCGCTATCTTGGCCGTCTTGGTGATCATGACAGGAGCTCCCGATGCCCTTCGCCCCCCGTTTCGTTGATGGACACCCCTTTTCTTCGCCCCTGGGCAAGGTGGTTTGCGTCGGGCGCAATTACGCCGAGCACGCGCGTGAACTCGACAACCCCGTCCCCAAGGCACCGATCTTGTTCATCAAGCCGGCCTCCAGCGTGGTGGCGCTGGACGAGCCGGTCGACGGCCCCTTTGCGCGCAGCGATGTGCACTTCGAGACGGAGCTCGCCCTGCTGATCGGCGAGCCGCTGACCGATGCGACGCCCGAACAGGCCGAACGCGCGGTGGTCGGGGTAGGCCTGGCGCTGGACCTGACCCTGCGTGATGTGCAGTCCGAGCTGAAGAAGAAGGGCCATCCGTGGGAGATCGCCAAGGCCTTTGACGGTGCCTGCCCGCTGTCACGGTTCGTTGCCGTCGACGAGGTGCCGCAATGGTCGGCGCTGACGTTTACCCTGGACATCGAAGGCGAGCGCCGCCAGCACGGGGTGGCCGGCGACATGCTGTTTCCGATCCCGGCGCTGTTGGCCGAGATGAGCCGTCATTTCACCCTGGCCCCGGGAGACGTGGTGTTGACCGGTACGCCGGCCGGCGTCGGCGTGCTCGAGCCGGGAACTCGGCTGACCTTTTCCTTGAGCCTCGGGGAGGGCGAGGCCCTGGCCCTGGAGACCCGTGTCGCCGAGCGAGCCTGAGGCCTCTCGCTCCCGATGCTGACACGCTATCGACACGACGAGGCCCCGCCATTGGCGGGGCCTCGTCGTTGTGTTGTTCAACGCCGGGTGAACTAGCGCGGGAGAAAAGTACCGGAGGAGCGCGCGGCAAGAGCCCCGAAAGACGGCCCAACGGCGCTCGGGCTACTCCAGGTAGGTGTAGCCTTCTAGCCCCGCCGACAGCTCATCCATGAACCGGCGTTGCTCCTGTTCATCCAGCTGGCTGACGGCGAGCTGATTGCTCAGGTGATCGCGAAGCACATCGGCATTGAAGTTGACGTAGCCGAGCACGTCGGCGACGCGGTCGCCGCGCTGCAGGTTGCTCAGGACCCAGTCGCCGTTGGCATCCAGTGAGGCATCCACCGCATCGGTATCGCCAAACAGGTTGTGCAGGTCGCCGAGAATCTCCTGATAGGCGCCGACCAGGAAAAAGCCCAGCAGGCGGTCCTCGTCGTCGCGCCATTCCGGCAGCGGCAGGGTCGTCTCCACCCCCTGGCCGTCGACGTAGCTGTCGATCCTGCCGTCGCTGTCGCAGGTGATATCCTGAATCACCCCGCGGCGGCTCGGTTCACGGTCGAGTCCGGCCAATGGCAGCACCGGAAAGATCTGGTCGATGCCCCAGACGTCGGGCACCGATTGGAACAGAGAGAAGTTGACGAACAGCTTGTCGGCAAGCTTCTCGGCCAGTTCGTCGAGGATTTCACGGTGGGCGCGATTGCGCGAATTGAGCCGCTCGCGCAGCTGAGCACAGCTGGCGAAATAGACCCGCTCGCCCTCGGCCCGGGCGGTGAGGTCGGCGAGGCCCAGCACGAAGCGGTCATGCAGGTCCCCCATGTGCTGAAGCAGGCCATGCCAGGCCTCCACCAGCGCCCGTGGCTCAGGATCATCGAGCAGGGCGTCGTGAATCCGCCACAGCCCCATCACCGCAGGCTCCGGGCTTTCCCGCCGCTCGGGCGTGGCCACGTCGACCCGCTCTTCGCCGATGACGTTGGTCACCAACACGGCATGGTGGGCCGTCAGCGCGCGCCCGGACTCGCTGATCAGGTGCGGGTGCGGCAGGTTGGCGCTCTGGCAGATCTGGGCGAAGGCGGCCACCACGTTGCGCGCGTACTCGGCCATGGAGTAGTTGATCGAGCAGAAGCTACGCGAGCGGGTGCCTTCGTAGTCCACGCCGAGCCCGCCCCCCACGTCGACGGTGTCGACCGGTGCGCCGAGTTCACGCAGGTGCTGATAGAACCGCGCGCACTCGCGCAGCCCGCGCAGAATGTCGCCGATGTTGGCGATCTGGGAACCCAGGTGGAAGTGCACCAGCTGCAGGCTGGCGAGGCGATCGGCCTGGCGTAGATGCTCCACCACGGCCAGTATCTGGCCCGCGGTGAGGCCGAACTTCGATTTCTCGCCGCCGGTGCTTTGCCACTTGCCCTTGCCTTCGGAGGCGAGCCTGGCGCGCAGACCGATGCGTGGCGTGACGCCAAGCTGCTCGGCTTCTTCCAGGATCAGCGGCAGCTCGGAGAGCTTCTCGACCACCAGATAGACCCGGTGGCCGAGTTTCTCACCCATCAGCGCCAGGCGTACGTACTCACGGTCCTTGTACCCGTTGCAGACGATCAGTGAAGAGCCGTCGCCCGATAGCGCCAGCACCGCCATCAGCTCCGGCTTGCTGCCGGCCTCGAGACCGACGCGGCCGCGGCCGCGCTCCTGGGTGGCGAGGATTTCCTCGACCACCCGGCGCTGCTGGTTGACCTTGATCGGGTAGACCGCGGTGTAGCCGCCACCGAAGCCTTCCTCGCGCATGGCGCCATCGAAGGCCGCGCACAGGTGTTCGACGCGGTCGTGGAGGATGTCACTGAAACGGATCAGCACGGGCAGGCGCAGGCCGGCCTCGCGAAGCTGGTCGGTCAGCGCGGCCAGTGGAAGGCTAGGGCCTTCCACGGCGTCGCCCAGTGGGCGCACCAAGGCCATGCCGTCGTCATCGACGTCGAAGTAGCCACTGCCCCACTGGTCGATGTTCCAGGTGCGACGGGCGCGCTGTGCGGCGGAGGGCTGAGTGTCCCTGCGGCTCATGGGGCGTTCTCGTTCTGGGGCTTGATGGCTGGCAGCGGCAGGGCGCCGTGTTCGATACGGGCGAGCAGAATACGGCGAAACTGCTCAGGATCATGGGGGGTCAGGTCGTGGGCCGGCGGGTCGACGTAGACCACCAGCAGCCGCGACAGCCAGTAGCGCAGCGCCGTCAGGCGCAGCATCAACGGCCACAGTTCTCGCTCGGCGTCGGTCAGCGGGCGCTGGGCCAGGTAGGCCTGGAGTAGTGCGTCATGGCGCTCGCCGTCGAGGCATCCCTGCGCATCGCAGGCCCAGTCGTTGACGACGATGGCCAGGTCGAACAACAGGTCCCCGGTGCAACCGTTGTAGAAGTCGATGATGCCGCCCAGGCGGTCGCCGTCGAACAGCGTGTTGTCGCGGAACAGATCGCCGTGCAGGGCGCCCTGCGGCAGGTCTGGTGCCTGACCGAGCGCGATCTGATAGCTCTCGACCTCATCCTGCATCAAGGCCTGGTCGTCGGCGGACAGGTACACCAGCACCTGGTGATGCATGGGCGTCAGCCAGTGCAGATCGCGTGGATTCGGGCGATGGCCGGGAAAGTGGTGAGACACGCGGTGCATGCGACCGAGGGCATCCCCGAGGGCGGCGCACTGGGCGAGATTGGGCGCGCTGGGGTGGCGTCCGGGAAGCCGAGGAAACAACAGCGCCGGCTTGCCGGCCAGTTCGTGCAGGGCGATGCCGTCGCGGTCGTGGACGGGGCCCGCCACCGGGATACGGTGCTCGTCCAGGTAGTCCAGCAGTTCGACGAAAAACGGCAGTTCCTCGTGCTCGCCCTGTTCGAACAGGGTCAGTACCAGCTCGCTGCGATCGGTCGTCACGAAGAAGGTGCTGTTCTCCGTACCCGCGGGCACGCCCCGAAGTTCAGTCAAGGTGCCGACATCGAAGCGGCTCAAGAAGTCCGCCACCTGGGTGTCGTCAAGTGGTGTGAATACGGCCATGTGTCGTCTCGCCCGGAAATGCCAAGGCGCCCATTGTAGCGACTTGGCCGCGTGTTGCACGCGAAGAGCGCGGTGATGTCCCCCGGCGCATTCGCAGGCGCCCTGGCAGGCGCGCTGCGCTAGAACACCTTCAGCGACTGGGCCGCGTGTTGCACGCGAAGATGCACGCGAAGAGCGCGGTGATGTCGCCCGGCAGCGAGGCCCAACGCCCTGGCAGGCGCGCTGCGCTAGAACACCTTCAGCGACTGGGCCGCGTGTTGCACGCGAAGATGCACGTGAAGAGCGCGGTGATGTTGCCCGGTAGCGAGGACTAACGACTTGGACCAGCCGGTGGGTGCGTCGCGGTTACTTCACCCAGTTGGGGATATCCACGTTGTTACTCTGGCTGCGCTCGAAGTTGCCATCGCCGGTGCGGTCGACGAGAAAATAGCTGCCGCCGCCATCGGGGTCGATGCGAATCGCGTAGAGCTTGCCGTTGACCCGATACTCGCGCAGCGTCTGGCCGGCTTCCTGGCGGACGCTGATGTCTGGGCTCACTGGCTGGGCCAGCAGGGGCCCCGAGGCGATGAGCAGGGCCGTGGTCACGAGCAGGGCGGAAAGGGTGCGGGGAAGCGTCATGGGGCTGACTCCTGGGGCGAGGATCCGGTGTCCTCGGCGTGGCGTGGCCTGGTGCGGCTCATCGCACGTGACATGCCCGGCCGATTGCGTCTCAACGAATGCCGGCAGGTCATTCACTCTACCGGGGGACGTTGCGTTGCCTGGCACTATATAGGATTGGCACCGGTTTCGAAAAAGCCTCCGGCAAAGCGGGCCGGTGATGCGTATCATGGTAACAAACGCTTAGACTCCATCGCTCATCTCTTGTTCAGGGACGCCGATCCATGGCCGCCAGCCCCATCGTCCTCGTCGACGGTTCCTCCTATCTCTATCGTGCCTTTCATGCCCTGCCGCCGCTGACCACCTCCGAAGGTCAACCCACCGGTGCCGTCAAGGGCGTGATCAATATGCTCAAGCGTCTGATCAAGGACTATCCCGACAGTCCCATGGCGGTGGTCTTCGATGCCCCCGGCAAGACCTTTCGCGATGCCATGTACGCCCAGTACAAGGCCCAGCGGCCGCCGATGCCGGATGACCTGCGCTCCCAGGTGACGCCGCTGCACGAGTGCGTCAAGGCCCTTGGTCTGCCGCTGTTGTGCATCGAGGGGGTCGAGGCCGACGATGTGATCGGGACCCTCGCCAGGCTTGCCACGGAGGCCGGGCGTGACGCGGTGATCTCCACCGGCGACAAGGACATGGCCCAGCTGGTCAATGCCCACATTACCCTGGTCAACACCATGAAGGACGAGACCCTCGATATCGCCGGGGTCAAGGCCAAGTTCGGTCTGCCACCGGAGCTGATCATCGACTACCTGGCCTTGATGGGCGACAAGGTCGACAATATTCCCGGCGTCCCGGGGGTCGGCGAGAAGACCGCCATTGGCCTGCTGCAAGGCATGGAAGGTGGCCTCGACACCATCTATGGCGACCTTGACAAGATCAAGACGCTGTCGTTTCGTGGCGCCAAGACCCTGTCGAAGAAGCTCGAAGAGCACCGCGATCAGGCCTACCTGTCGTATCGGCTGGCGACGATCAAGACCGACTGTGAGCTGGAACTGGGGCTGGACGATCTGGCCATCGCCGCGCCGGACCGTGAGGCCCTGAAACAGTGGTACAAGCGCCTCGAGTTCAAGGCCTGGCTGACGGAGTTGCTGGCCGGTCATGACGAGGGCGTCGATGACGTGGCCGGAGGCACCGCGACGCCTGCGGCAGACTCGGGAGTCGAGGGCCAGGCCCCGTCTGCTGCCGCCGACAGCGGCTGCCGGGGTAGCCGCTGCGATACGGTGATCGTCGAGCAGGCCGAATTCGACCGGTGGCTCACGCGCCTCGGCGAGGCCGATGCCTTCTGCTTCGACCTGGAAACCACCAGCCTCAATTACATGGAGGCCGACATCGTCGGGGTGGGCCTCGCACTCGAACCTGGCGAGGCGGCCTACATTCCGCTGGCCCACGACTACCTGGATGCCCCGGATCAGCTCGACCGCAAGGCGGTGCTCGCGGCCCTGGCGCCCTTGCTCGGTAATGAAGGCATCACGAAGATCGGCCAGAACCTCAAGTACGATATCTCGGTGCTGGCCCGCTACGACATCGCCGTCAAGGGCGAGCTGATGGATACCATGCTCGAGTCCTACGTGCTGGATTCCACCGCGACCCGTCACGATATGGACTCCCTGGCGCTCAAGTACCTTGGCGAGGCCACGGTGAAGTTCGAGGATATCGCCGGCAAGGGCGTCAAGCAGTTGACCTTCAACCAGATCGCCCTCGAGCAGGCGGCGCCTTACGCCTGTGAAGACGTCGACATCACGCTGCGTCTGCATCGGGAGCTGCGTCCCCGGATCGATAGTACCGGGCGATTGGCCGAGGTGCTCGACGAGCTGGAGCGCCCGCTGATCTGGGTGCTGTCGCGTATCGAACGCAATGGCGTGGCGCTGGACGCCGAGCGGCTGCACACCCAGAGCCGTGAGCTCGCCGAGCGCATTCGCGAGCTCGAAGCCAAGGCGTTCGAACTGGCCGGGCGCGAGTTCAACCTGGGCTCGCCCAAGCAGCTCGGCCAGATCCTGTTCGAAGAGCAGGCCATTCCGGTGATCAAGAAGACCCCCAAGGGCGCGCCATCCACCGCCGAGGCGGTGCTCGAGGAGCTGGCCCTGGACTACCCGCTGCCCAAGGTGATCATGGAGCACCGCGGCCTGTCGAAGCTGCGCTCCACCTACACCGACAAGCTGCCGAAGCTGGTCGACAAGGCCACCGGGCGATTGCACACCAGCTATCATCAGGCGGTTACCGCCACCGGGCGGCTATCGTCTTCCGACCCTAACCTGCAGAACATCCCGATCCGCACCGATGAAGGGCGGCGCATTCGCCAGGCCTTCATCGCCCGGCCTGGCTATCGTATCGTCGCCGCCGACTACTCGCAGATCGAGCTGCGCATCATGGCGCACCTGTCCGGTGACAAGGGCCTGCTGACGGCCTTCGCCGAGGGGCGGGACATTCATGCGGCGACCGCGGCCGAGGTCTTCGGCGTGGCGCTCGACAAGGTCAGCGGGGACCAGCGCCGCAGCGCCAAGGCGATCAACTTCGGCCTGATCTATGGCATGAGTGCCTGGGGCCTGGGCCGTCAGCTGCACATCGAGCAGAGCCAGGCCAAGACCTACATCGACCGCTACTTCGACCGCTACCCCGGCGTCGCCCGCTACATGGAGCGCATTCGTGCCCAGGCCGCCGACGATGGCTTCGTCGAGACGGTCTTCGGTCGCCGCCTGTACCTGCCGGAGATCCACTCCCAGAACCGTGCTCGCCGGCAGGGCGCCGAGCGCACCGCGATCAATGCCCCGATGCAGGGCACCGCCGCCGATATCATCAAGCGCGCCATGATCGACGTGGATGCCTGGCTCGCCGCGCAGAGCGGTCAGGATGCCTTCGATGCCTGGATGGTGATGCAGGTCCACGACGAACTGGTCTTCGAGGTCAAGGACGATCAGGTCGAGGCCTTTGTCGATGAGGTCAAGACGCGAATGCAGAATGCCGCCAAGCTCGACGTGGCACTGATCGTCGAGGCCGAGAGCGGCGCCAGCTGGGACGAAGCGCACTGATCGACCCACATTTCCCCCATGACAAGGAGATCGCATGTCGACGCCGACCGCCCCCAGCATTCTCGCCTTCGATGTCTTCGGTACCGTCGTCGACTGGCACGGCTCCATCGTCCGGGAGGTGGAGGCCATGGGTCTTGCGCTTCCCGCCGGTGTCAGTGGCGCCGACTTCGCCCGCGCCTGGCGCTCCGGCTACCAGCCCGCCATGGCTCGGGTGATGTCGGGGGAGCTTGGCTGGACCCTGATCGATGACCTGCACCGGTTGATTCTCGATCAACTGCTCGCGCAATACGGCATTGATCTCGATGAGCCCGAGCGTCGCCACCTCAACCGGGTCTGGCATCGGCTGGCTGCGTGGCCCGATAGCGTCGAAGGGCTGACGCGTCTGAAGCAGAAGTTCACCCTGTGCACGCTGTCCAACGGCAATCTGGGGCTGCTTGCCGATATGGCCAAGGGGGCAGGACTCCCCTGGGACTTGATTCTGTCGGCGGAAGTCTTCCGTGCCTACAAACCGCATCCCGACACCTACCGGGGCGTGGCACGGGTGTTCGATGTCACGCCGGATCGCGTGACCCTGGTGGCCGCCCACCAGAACGATCTCGATGCGGCCCGAGCCTGCGGCCTGGGTACGGCCTATATCGAGAGGCCGATCGAATTCGGCGACGATGCACCCAAGGACGTCTCCGGCAGCGCCGTCAACGATTGGCACGCGACTTCGCTCGTCGATCTCGCCGACCGTTTGGGTGTGTGACGGGGGTGTGTGAAAAAGGGTGCGTGCAAAGAGGGGATGAAGCAGGGGACGAAAATCGCCGCGAGCCCTACGCCTGTCGGTGATCCTCGCGTCAGGGCCCGCATGGCGGCGCCGCCATCGCGACACTCTTATCCCAGGATGACATGAGGCACGTAGCGTGACAGGTCCTGGGTGATGACCGAGGTGTCCTCCCGAATCGAGATGCCGGCGGGTTGGTCGTCGATCAGCCACGATCCCACCAGGGTGTGGTTATCGCCGAAGCGAGGCAGCGGGCAGTAAGCCTGGTAGATGAAGCCCTCTTCCCCATAAGGTCCGGAAGACGCGCAGACGACCTCGCCATCCTTGTGAATGCTGATATTGGCGCCTTCGCGGGCGAAGATCGGCTTCTTGACGAAGTGTGTCAGCGAGGTCGACGCCAGGTCCTCCTCGAAGAACGCCGGCAACAGGTTGGGGTGATCGGGAAACAGCTTCCATAGCAGCGGCAGCAAGGCCTTGTTTGACAGCAGTGCCTTCCAGGGCGGCTCGAGCCAGGCCAGTGGCGTCGCACCCAGGTAACGACCGAAGTCTTCCCTGAGCATGAATTCCCACGGATAGAGCTTGAACATCCAGGTGATGACCCGATCCTCCAGGTCGGTATAGGCGCCTCCCTCGCCGAGACCGATGTCTTCCATGAACACAAAGTGGGTCGGGATGCCCGCTTCGTTGGCACAGTCCTCAAGGTACTGCACCGTGCCGCGGTCCTCCGGGCTGTCCTTGCAGCAGGCCAGGTGCAGGATCTCGCCACGACGGGCCCCGTGCAAGGCAGCGAACCGCCGGACGAGCTTCTCCTGTACCGAATTGAACTGGTCGGCCGAGCGCAGGATCTGCCCGGCGTTGACCTTGTCCTCGAGCCACAACCACTGCCAGAAGCCCGTTTCGTACAGGCTGGTGGGCGTGTCGGCGTTGTTCTCGTAGAGCTTGGCCGGACCGCTGCCAGGGTAAGCGAGGTCGAGTCGCGAGTAGAGGCTGCTGTCGCCGGCGCGCCAGGAATCGGCGATCAAGCCCCAGTGGGCCGGCGGAATGCGGAACTTCTCGAGCCACTCCTCGCTGGCGATGACTTCCTCGACCGCCGCCAGGCACATTCGGTGCAGTTCGGCCGTCGCCTCCTCGAGGTCGCGCTCCACCTGGCGCAGGCTTAGCTGGTAGTACGCCGTTTCATCCCAGTAGGCCTGTCCGTGCATGGTGTGGTAATGAAAGCCGAACTCCCTGGCGCGGTCACGCCAGTCCGGTCGCTGTGCACAGTCGAATCGCAGCATCACTCACCCCCCCCAGCCGCCGCGAGACCCACCGCGAGAGCCGCTTCTCGACCCACCGAGGTTGGACTTTGCCGAGACGATGGAGCCGAATCCCCCACGGGAAATGGTTCGGGTCACCGCCGGCTTCGACTCGAAGGCGGTCCTGCCGACGCCGACATTGCCGTAGCGGCGGCTTCCCTGGAGCCGGCCGTCGGCGGTAGTCCAGCGGTTGTAGAAGGGGGAGGACGGTATGTACGAGGAAAACAGCGCCGATGACTCGTAGCGGCGATTGTCCAGCGCCTTGGCAAACAGGAAACCGCCCATGGCGGGCAGGAACCAGCTTCCAGCCCCCCGCTGCGCCGGCATCCTGACACACTGGTCGGACCCGAATTCGGCTTCGCAGCTGTTCATCGACTGGTACTTGGGCCCGCTGCGAGCGGCTTCGGTCAGCGCTGCTTGGTAGGCGGCTTCGCACTCCTGGGCGAGCGACGGGTTGTCATCGATGCAGTCTTCACTGCTTCGGTAGACCGTGGCGTTGCGCTCGCTGCTGCATCCGGTTGCGGCGATCGCTACGGCGATGCCCAGCGCCACCGGCTTCAACGTGAAACAGGCCTTACGCATCCGCGCAAGGTTGATGGAGGATGACCGTTTCATGATACCCCCTCAATACGACATGCAGGCGGCGTTCAGCAGGCCGACCGCAATGGAGGTGGCACCGAGGATGACCCCGGCAGCGATCTCGTTGTCATTGATGCGCTGAACGATCTTCGGCATCAGCAACAGGCGCACGAGGCCGAAGGCGATCGACTGAGCGGCGAGTGCCACCAGCGACCAGATGACGAAGTCGACCAGAGATACCGAGTTGGAGGCGGCGCCGGCTAGCGCTAGCGAGAAGCCGATGACCGCGCCGGAAAGCCCCGCCGCAGCGGCGATGTTGCCTGCCTTGACCAGCTTCCACTCGTCGTGAGGGGTGATCAGGGTGTAGACGTATTTGAAGGCGATCAGCATGACAAGGGAGAGGAAAAAGTACAGCGCGAAGTTCGCCAGCCCTGAGAGAGTTCCGTAACCTTCCATGGTGCTATTCCTTGCGGGTTATCATTAGGTGAATTGAATGTCGGCCGGAGAAATGTCGATGCCGGTGCTGGTCACGACGCAGCGATCCAGGTTGCCGTCGACGAGCCTCTCTTCGGCGATGTAGAACAGGTATTCGCTACGGCTCTCACCGAGATCCCTTTCGTAGAGCATGCCGAACTGATCGGTTTCTGTGATGTTTCCGTCTCCGCTGTATGTCTTTTCGGTCATGGCGAGCGGTGGCGACTTCTGTCCGGTACTTTCCCAGGTCCGGTGGAAACGGTGGCCCTCCAGCGTCAGGTGAGGCTGGCTGATCTGATTGCGTAGGGTATGGTCCCACTCGGTATCCGAGGCGATGCCAAGCGTCTGGTAGAAGTGCCAGAGTTTCACATCGGTGATGTCGGTTTCCGCTCTTCCGCCATCGATGAAAACCTGAAGAAAGGCATCGTCATCGGTGTAGAAGCGAAGTATCGAACTGCTATCGTCCAGGCGGATCTCTCCCACCGCCTGGATGATCTGAGTGGCGGCGATACCCTCAGTGACAAGAAGAGGGTCGAGGAGGCGGAGTTTCAGCGTGTCGAGGGTGAACGTACCACCGAGATGAAGACCCAGGATCTCCGGGGCGCTGGCGCCCGGGTGATTCTCTGGTTCCTTTCGTCTACCGAAGAGACGCTTAAGCATGTAACGACTCCCATTCGATGTGTTTGATTCTCTCATCCGATATGTAGTACAGAGTCGTCCCCGGGGTAACCGTAAAATCCAGCGCAGGATTGATGGAGATCTGTGAGTCCTCGGGTCGGAAAACGCCTACCAGCGTGGCGTCATGCTGCTCTTTGAGCGCGAGAAAAAGGCGCGCTACGGTGATGCTGGATGTCCCCCGATACAGCGCGGAGTACTGCGTCATTCCCTTATCGGCGTTGAGGAGCTCATAGAGGAGGGCGCTGGACCCGGGGTCCATGGCAGACTTGGCCAGCATCTCGGTAATGACGGCAGGCATCGGTTCGATGTTTGGAAAGTGATTCTTGAGTAGATGGCCCATGCTTTCGTTTGAAAAGTAGGTGATGATATGGGCCGTGGGGGTCTTCGTCGCGATGTACAGTGTCGCCGATGCGGTGATGTCATCATCAAGACAGTCGATAATGACGCAGCCCGCCTTGCCGATAGCGGCCCTCGCCATGTCGTTATCGTCGGTGAAGCTAGAGACCCGAACGAAGCCGATGGATTCCGGCATCGGGTTGTCGATTTCCTGTCGTGCGCACAGGACGATACCTTTCTTGTCGGTATGATCGCTGATCTCACGAACCAATAAGTTGAGAAGTTGGCGGGTACGAATTTCGTTCCAACCGATAACGACAATGTGGTTGTCATAGTCGAGCGATCGTAAGCCTTTCACACCCTTTCTCCATTGGAAGGCAATGTATGCGGTGAGTCGTCCAAGCGTTAGACCAAACAGGCCTAGTCCGAAGGGAATGACGAAGACGGCGGTGATCAACTTTCCGGCGGCGGTTGTCGGTGAGAAGTCGCCATAGCCTACCGTCGATGCCGTCACCACCACCCAGTACAGGAAGGTCTCGCCTTCCAGAATCTGTTGTTCGCCACTCAGTTTCAGCAGTAGCCAGCAAACCGTCAGGTAGCCTAGGGCGATGAGAACTAGGTTGTGCCATTTGACGTGCAGGCAGTGGCGCAGGAGGATTCTTTTAAGCTTGAGAATGATCAGCATAAAATGAATTACTGGCCGAGGATCCGGGCGAGCTCCTCATCGGCATTCTTGTTGCCTCCCTTGATGCCGGCCTCCGAGAGCCGGTGCTCCAGGCTGCTGCCGGACTCGTCGAGGGCCAGCTCTGAGGCGGCTTCGATCTCTGCCTGGTGCTGTTGTTGGCGCTGCTGGATCCTGCCGAGGGACTCGGCGGCGGTCTTCATCTTGCTGTTGGCCCCGAGGTGGCGGGAGGAAATCGACGCCTGTGCCTTGTGCACGGACTCGGTGGCCTTGACGATGTCGACCTGCTGCTCCATGCGGCGGAGGTTGTCGTTGGCTTGACGGATGTTGTTGCGCAGCGTGGTTTCGGACTGGGCGAACGTCGCGGCGAACTGGCGTTCGGTATCGCCTTGAGCGCGGAGTTCGGTGACCTTTGCAGCACATTCGAGTGCCAGATCGGTGTCTCCCTTCTGGCTGGCGCTGCGGGCATGGGTTTCGTAATCTGCCACGGCCTGCTCCAGGCTCTGGGTCTTCTGCTCGGCGAGCTTGCGCTTCGCGATGATCTGCGTCAGCGCGTGGTTCGATCGACGAAGTTCTTCCTTGGCTTCACGAATTTCCTGATCGAGTATTCGCAGAGCCTGGCTATCGGCCGCCGCTTCGGCCACATCGTTTACGCCCCCTTTGGCCGCACTGAACAGCTTTTTCCATACGCTCATGTGATGACTCCAGTCAGTGGATGTGATCTTCGTAGGCTTGAAGGATGGCGGGAACGTTGGTGAACAGGTTCTCGACCTCGGTCAGGATACTGTCCTCACTTGACCCTGTGGATAGTGCGCCGAATGCCATGTAGTAGTCTTCCTTGTCGATCTTCGTAATGCCGATGGCGGTCAAGGGAAACAGTTGGTGAGTCTTCAGGATTTCATCATTGATGATCGTCGCATCCCTGACGTCATTTTTCGCAAAGAGAAGACTCTCTACGAGGATCTGAATGCCGCTGATCGCGACATAGGCGTCGATGCCGTCCTCGTTGGTAATGCGTAGACAATCATCACATTTCTGAATCGACCATCCTGGCCTTTGTATCAACAGGTCTTTGATTTTACAGAGCTGGTTTCCCATCGGGCGTTTCCCTTCCATTGGGCGAGTGTTGGGCCTCGATTCCTGCCTTGTTTTGTGCAGCGACGTTCGACGTTGGTGTCGGTAAGGTTGCATGACGTTCTCAATGCTTGTTTGTCATGGTTTTGAAGTCAATATGGTGGTGCAGGTGGCGGGTTGTTTCTGCTTTTCCTGGCATAATTATCGAGCTTCACTGTCTTGGTCGTGACGTGTGTCAATGGGGTTCTATGCGATATCGCTGTGGGGGATTGATCCTGCTGGCGCCGAGGCGACGTGGGTGTGTCGCGAACGAGGCCGGGTGAGGCAAGCGCATGGCCAGCCAGAGCGTCGCGAGCAAGAGCGTGACAGCAAGGCCGTGACAGCAAGAGCGTGACAGCAAGAGCGTGACAGCTAGGGCGTGACAGCTAGGGCGGCTGAGAGGAGACACCAGGAGGGCCGGCCAGGACGTGGGCAGATTGCGCGAGGGTAGATCGACGGGGATAGTCTGGCGGAGAGAATCGCCAGGATGTCGGGCGAGCGGGGGTTGGCCAGGCACTGGGGGTGGCCAGGCCATCGAGACGACCGTCCTGGTGGACGTTCAGGCGGAGCGGGGAAGGCGAAGAGACCTCAACGAGCGTGACGCCCTTTTTGCGGCACGAGCATCCGGCAAAAAGGCATCCGCGATGAGTCCGTGGGATGACGAAGGCCGCCCGTTGGGCCAGCCGACGTAACCCCGAGAGCCTGGGCCTTGGTCTGTGTCTTAGTCTGTGCCTTAGTCTGTGCCTGGGCCTTAATCTGTGCCCGCGGGCGGCAGATGCGGCACGCTATCGATGACCCCAAAGGTCTCCAGGCTGATCCAGATGATGAACGCGGTGTAGACCAGCAGCAGTACGACGGACTCCTGGCGCGACAGCACCATGTGGGTCCGCATCATCAGAAACAGCAGCACGGTGGCGAAGGTCAGCACCGCCATCATGGGGGCGGCCACCGAGAAGTTGATCATCGCGGTGCCGGCGATCAGCACCCCGGCGGGGATGCACACCAGCAGGTCGAAGGTGTTGCTGCCCAGCACGTTGGCGATGCTGGTCACGCCACGGTTGGCACGGGCGGCACGCACCGAGACGAAGGCGTCGGGGATCGAGGTGCCGGCGGCTACCACGGTGATGCCCCACAGGAAGCTCGGCGTGCCGAAGATCTCGCCGAAGTTCAGTGCCGCCCGAACCAGCCCTTCGACGCCGATGACGATGACGATGAGCGACAGCCCGAGCATGCCCCATTCGCGGGCCGGGCGAATGTCGCTGATATCCTCGTCGGACTCGTGGTCGAGGGTGTCCTGGTACTGGACGAACAGGTAGAGGCCGTAGAGCGCGATCGGCATCAACGCCAGCCAGCGGGTCATTTCCCCCTGGATGGCGCCGCCGTCGCTTTCGACGGGATAGTAGATGGCGGCGAAGGCGAAGGTCAGCGTCAACACCGCCACCGCGATCATGTAGAACTGGGCTTCCTTGTAGACCAGGTCGCGGTTGGCCTCGAGGGGCGACTTCGATGCCAGGCCGCTGAGTGCGGGAATCACGAGAATATTGAACAGCGCGGAACCGACGATGGCCGCCACGCCGAGTTCGAACTCACCATGAACCAGGGTCGAGATCACCGTGGTGGAAAGTTCGGGAAAGCTCGAGCCCACCGCCACCACGATGGCGCCCTGAACGATCTCCGGCAGCCGGTAGTAGGCCGATAGTCGCTGGCTCGAGCTTTCCAGCCAGCCGCTGCCTCGCCAGATCACGGCGGTGGCGACGAGGGCGACGATGGTCCACAGCAGCAGGTCGGGCATGGTGTGTCCTGGGTCGGTACAAAGAGGTAGGCAAGATGAGCCTTACCAGCTTAGCGTTCCGCGAAACCCATGCAACCCGAACCCCTGCAACCCGAGCCTATGCCTTGCCTGAGCGCTACCGGCAGGGCGTCACAACGGCAGCATCAGCACCAGCCCCGAGAGCATGGCGAACAGCAGCACCCCTTGGCGCAGGCGCTTGGCATCGATGCGCTGGTGAATGACGCGGCTGGCAATCGTGCCGATCAGCAGCGGTGGCAACAGCATCATCGCCCACTTGAGCTGTTCGGCATGGACCTTGCCCGCCAGCGCCAGAATCGCCAGAGACAGGACTTCGCCGACCAGAAAGCAGCAGGCGATGGTCGAGCGTAGCTCCGGGCCTGGCCGGTGTTGATACAGCAGGGCGAGGGGAGGCCCGCCGACACCGGTCGCCGTCTCGGTGATCCCGGTGATCATGCCCACCGACAGGCAAGCGCTGCGTCCAGGGCGGAACACCGGCGCGAATAACGCCACCAGCACCGCGAGTACCGTCGACGCACCGATCAGTTGATTGAGCCCGGAGGCGGAGAGCACCAGTAACACCCCGAGGCCTAGCAGGGTGCCGGGCAGGCGTCCTGCGCTGATCCAGGCGGTCCCTCGCCAGTCGATGGCATCGCGCTCGCGCAGCGCCACCAGCAGATTGAGGGGCAACATCAGCACCAGGACGGTGACCGGCAGCAAGCCAGGGGCGAGAAATCCCATGACCGGTGCCACGATCAAGGCGAAGCCGATGCCGATGGCGCCTTGGACGAAGGCGGCAATGCCGGTGGTCAGGGCCAGTATGGCGAGTAGAAGCGGGTCGCTCACGAGGCCTCCCCTGGGCTGCGCGGAAGGTGGCGGTCGCGGTGCTCGAAGGAGCGTGGGTGGATGCGCTGGATCGGTGCGTTGTCGATGGCGGCGCGGGCGGTTTCACGGACCTCCGCCAGCAGCGCCCTGGCGTCCCAGTCCAGCGGCCAACCCTGCCATAGCCGCAAGCGTCCGTTGCTGAACACGGCCTCGATCTGATCGCGGTTGGCGTAGCGCACCAGTTCCCAGGGGCGGTCCCAGGATGGGGTCATTTCGGGAACATCGAGATCGATCAGCAGAAAATCGGCCGCCAGTCCTTCAGCTATCCGGCCGGTCGTCTGTGCCAATCCGGTGGCCTCGGCACAGGCCCCGGTGGCGTGCTCGAGCCAGCGCCAGCCGCCGCCACAGGAGCTATCGCCGCAGGCCAGGCCAAAGGCCAGGCGTTGGCTGGTTTCCGCCGCGTCCATCAGGCGGAAACCGTCGCTGCGGGTGCCATCGGTTCCAAGGCCGAAGCGAATGCCGAGTGCGGCCATCTGCAGCGCTGGCGCCACGGCATTGCCCTTCCAGCTGCTGGCGACGGGATTGAACGCCACCGCGGTATCGCTATCGCGCAGCAGGTTCAACTCGTCCGGGGTCACCAGGGTGGCGTGGGCGATCAGCGTCTGCGGTCCCAGGGCGCCCACCGCGTGCAAATGCTCGAGTGGGCGCTGTCCACGCGCCACCAGTGAGCGCTCCACCGCCTGCAGATGCTCGTTGACGTGGCTCTGGAAGACGGCGCCATGCTCCGCGCATAGCCGAGAAACGTGGCGCAGCATGGGGTCGCTCGCCGCCTCGGGAATCGAGATCGCGAGGGACGGGTGGATGAGGCCGCCGCCGGGCCAGCGGGACAGGTGTTCCTCGGCCCGGGCGATGATGGCATGGCGCTCGGATGGCGTGGCACTGCCGCCCTGGTCATTGCAGATCATGCCAAGCACGCACCGAAGGCCGGTGTCTTCGGCGGCCTGGGCGACGCTGGCGATTTCACTGGCCGAACGGGTGCCGGCATCGACCACGCTGGTGAACCCTCCGCGCAGCGCCTCGAGGGCCGCGAGCTTCGATGACAGGTATAGCAGTCGCTCCTCCAGGCTGGCTTCCAAGGGCACCCAGATGCGCCGGAAGATCTCGGAAGGCTCGCCGAACACCAGCGACTTGCCGAGCGACTGGGTCAGGTGGTGGTGGCTGTCGATGAAGCCTGGCATCAGCAGGCGGTTGGGCAGGGCGATGGGGGACAAGTGCGCGAGCCGGGTGCAGAGCTCATCGCGGGGAGCGATGGCTGCGAAGCGCCCGTGCTTGACGTGGACCCCCATCTGCGTGACGCAGCGGCCGTCGAGCAGCACTTCGTCAGGCAGCAGCAGGAGTTCCTCGGCGTCGAACAGCGCGGCGCTCGGGGTCGCGCCGGGGTGGCCGCCGGCGTCCGAGGGCCGGCGCGTTGGGGAGTCAGGGGTCATGCTTTGGGCTCCTGGTCGGTGGCTGCGGTGACGGGGCTTTCGCGTTTGGCGGATGCGCCATTGCTGAGGTGGTGAAACAGCAGGTTGACGATCACCGCGGTCAGGGTGCCCATGGCCAGTCCATTGCCGAGGATGATCTGAAGGTGTGTGGGAAACTCGGAGTAGAAGCCGGGCACCACGATGGGCAACAACCCCATCGCCAGGGCCGAGGCGAGGACATAGAGGTTGCCGTGTTCGTTGAGATCGACCTTGCGCAGGATATTGATGCCCATGACGCCGATGATGGCGAACACGATCACCGCGGTGCCGGCAACGACCGCGGTGGGGAGGGTGGCGGCCAGGCGTCCGAGGGGGGCGAAGAGCGCGATGAGGATCAGCAGCGCACCGGCGGCAACCGTCACGTAGCGCGAGCGAACGCCGGTGGCGCGCACGATGCCGATGTTCTCGCCGCTGGTGATGATCAGCGAGGTGCCGAGGCAGCCGCCGAACAGTGAACCCAGGGCGTCGGCGCGAATGTTGCGCGGCACCAGCGCGCGAGGGTCGCCGCGCTTGCCGACGATCTCGGCGGTGGCCATGGTCTGGCCGGTGGCCTCGGTCATCGACACCACGCTGAAGATGATCAGTGGCAGCGAGGCGATCACGTCAAACTTCGGCAGGCCGAAGGGAAACAGCTGAGGCAGCGCAACGATGGGGCCGGTGAAGACGCCATCGAAATCGACGAAGCCGAGTGCGGTAGCGATCAGGGCGCCGCAGACCAGGCCGATCATGACCGAGATGCGACGCAGGACGCCGCTGAATACCCGGGCGCAGAGCACGATGGCAGCCATGGTGGTGATCGCCAGCAGAATGCCGGCGGGGTCGGCGTAGCCGGGCGTGCCGGCCCTGCCGGCAATCAAGCCCCCGAAGATCTTGACCAGGTTGACCGCGACCAACAGCAGCATGGTGCCGATGACAATCGGCGGAAAGAAGCGCAGCACCCGGGTGAAGAAAGGCAAGGCCAGGAAGTAGAACAGTCCGGTCAGGATGACGGCGCCGGTGGCCGTCTGCATGTCGGTGGCTTGGGCGATGGCCAGGAAGATGACGATGGGCGCGCCACCCGGCACCTGAACGAAGGGCAAGCGCGCGCCGAACCCGAACGGCCCGAAGGACTGCAGCAGCGTACCGATGCCGCAGGCCAGGAAGGTCGCGCTCATCAGCGGTACCGTCACGTCGGTGCCGAAGCCGAGCGCCTGGCCGACCAGGAAGACCGCGGTGATGGGCGCGGCCGCCATGACCAGTACGTGCTGCAGGCCGAACAGCAGCATCGCCTTCAAGGGCAGGCGTTCGTCGACGGGATCCCGCTGCGTATCGGGAGCGGGGGGATCGGGATGGTCGTGCCGTGAATCCAGGGCAGAAGGCATGTTGGAATCCTCTTTATTGTTGTAGGCAGGGGGCGCGGTGGCCCGGGTACGATGGCGGGGCCAGGGCGGTGTGTCTGATACCCACGCTAGCGTCGACCAACCGTACTGGTCCATAATCGATTTTCGTCTGAACCGTTGCCGAAACGGCAACGGTTCGCTGCATGAGTCTCAGGCTGACCGGGGGATCAAGATGGCGCTGTTAACCACCGCCTTGCGCTACTTCGAGGAAGTCGCGCGTCAAGGTTCCTTGCGCAAGGCGGCGGATCGCCTGCACGTCGCCGCCTCGGCGGTCAACCGGCAGGTCCTCAAGCTGGAAGACGAGCTGGGGGTGCCGTTGTTCGAGCGGCTGCCCCGAGGGTTGAGGCTGTCGTCTGCCGGGGAGCTCTTGTTGTATCAGGTGCGTCAGTGGCAGCGTGATGAGCGTCAGCTACTCGGAGTCCTGAGTGACATCCGGGGCCTTGGCTGCGTCGACATCCGCATCGCTGCGGTGGAGTCGCTGACCGACCTGATTCTGCCCGCCGTGATGGCCCAGTTTCGCCACCGCTATCCGCGGGTTCGCTTTCATCTTGTCACGGGGCTCACCGAAGAAATTCAGCAGCTTACCGCCTCCGGCGAGGCCGATCTCGGCGTCTGCATGAACCCGTCCGTCCACCCGAGGCTGCGTGAAATCCAGGCCGTGGCGCTGGAATTTGGCGCCGTGGTGGCCCCGTCTCATCCCTTGGCTCTGCGCTCACAGGTACGGCTCCAGGATTGTGCCGAATTCCCCGCCATCCTGCCCGACCGCGACATGTATCGTGGCTCGACCCTGGAGCAGGCCCTGGGCCATGGGCAGGTGAACCTGACGCCGGTGGCCGACTGCAGCCGTGTGCTGAGCCTGAAATCCCTGGCCAGGGCGGGGCTTGGCGTGGCCTTTCTCAATCCGCTGGATATCGCTCGTGAGCTGCAGCACGGGGAGCTGGTATTCGTGGCGCTGCGCGACAAGCATGTCACCGATGCTCGCCTGGTGCTGTGTGCCGCTCGAGATCGCGCCATGCCGTTGGCCTTGGCGGTGTTCTGCGAGATGTTGAGCGAGGCGCTGGACGAGCTAGGCAAGGAACATGGCAGCACTCGGCTGGAGGAGAGCAGTATCCAGCGCTGATGCCCATTGGGGCGGATCGAGACATGCCCTGATGACGTGGCTAGTGCTATGGTGTCGGGCAGGGACACGAATCACGGTCGCGAGGGCGGCCATCAAGCCGGAGGCAAGGATATGACACGGGGATTCATGGGGCGTTTTGGCTGGGCCACGCTTGGCCTGTTGACGCTGGCGGGCTGTGCGTCGAGTGGTGGCACCCAGACGGCCAAGGAAATGTTCGACTGCGGCGCGCTCAATCAGGCGGTGGCGAGTGCCGGCAACGAGTTCGCCGACATCAAGGGGCGCTTCGACGATACGCGCCTGACCCGCAGTTGGGAGACCGATGTTCAGGCGTTCGAGGAGTCCTGCGTGATCACCTCGGCTCAGCGTCCCGATCACTACGTGTGTTTCGGGCGCATGGACAGCGACGATCCGCGCGGCGCCCTGGTGGTCGGCGGAGAGGCCTTGGCTCAGTGCCTGGGCGCCGGCTGGGAAGCTACCCGCGACACCGATGACCGCTATCTGTTCAGCCGCCCCGGCACCGAGGCAGTGGTCACTCTGGAAACCTTCCTCAACGACCGTGCACGTCGCATGGGCACGCTGTCGGTGTACCAGAACGTCGAAGATGCCAAGCCCGTTTCTAGCGATGGCCAAGCGCAGGTCAGGTGATGGCCAAGCGCAGGTCAGGCGATGGCTAGACCTGCGCACAGGAAATGGCCAGGCAGGCCGCGATGGATGAACGCCGCCCCGTCTGTCGCTGGCTGATCGATGGAAGTGGGGGCTAGTGCGACGCTCGTTTCGCTGCTTCATGCAGAAGGTTCGTGGCCAGGCCCCCGCGCAACAAGCTAGCCCGCGCCAATGGCGCGGGCTAGCTGTTTTTTTACGGGCGCTGTCAGGCGTTGCCTGAGCGCTTAGCGCCAGCCGACGCGATCGAAGATGCGCACCGCTTCGGGGTTGTTTTCGCCCAGCACATTGACGTTGACCGCGTCTTTCTTGAAGTCGCCCCACGAGGCCAGCACATCGTCGACGCCGACGCTCTCGACGGCGGGGAACTCGTGGTTACCCATGGCGAACAGCTCCTGGGCCTCGTCGGATGCCATGAATTCGAGGAACTTCACGGCGTTGTCGTGGTTCGGCGCGCCCTTGACCAGGCCCGCGCCGCCAACGTTGACGTGGGCGCCGCGGTCGTCCTGGTTGGGGAACAGGATCTGGACCTTCTCGGCGGCCTCGCGCTCGGCATCATCCTCGGAGGTCAGCAGGCGCACGTAGTAGTAGTGGTTGCCCACGGCCACGTCACACTCACCGCTGGCCACCCCCTTGATCTGGTCGCGGTCGCCGCCCTCGGGGTCACGGGCCATGTTGTCGACCACGCCCTGGGCCCACTGCTCGGCGCCTTCCTCGCCGTGGTGCTCGATCATCGAGGCCAGCAGCGACTGGTTGTAGATGTTGTTGGAGGAGCGGATGCAGACCTTGCCCTTGAGGCTCGGGTCGGCGAGCTTCTCGTAGGTGTCGACCTGCTCGGGATCGATGGTCTCGGGGTTGTAGAAGATCGTCCGCACGCGCTGGCTGAAGCCGAACCACTTGCCTTCCGGATGGTGCATGTTGGCCGGCAGGCGCTCGTTGAGCACGTCGGAGTCGACGGTGTCGAAGATGCCTTCCTGCTCGGCGCGCCACAGGCGACCGGCGTCCACCGTGATCATGATGTCGGCGGGGCTGGCCTCGCCTTCGCGCTTGATGCGCTCGATCAGCTGGTCGGAATCGCCTTGCAGCACATTGACCTCGATGCCGGTTTCTTCGCTGAAGGCATCATAAAGCGCCTGGTCGGAGTCGTAGTGACGGGCAGAGTAGATGTTTACGCTGCCGTCGGCATAGGCGAGCCCGGCGCTTCCGGCCAGGGCGATGGCAAGGGCGAGTCGAGAAGTGGTGTGCATGAAAGACCTCGGGTGCGGGGTGAGTGGCGAAATGATAATACGTGTCATTTTGTATTCGTATTGAACTCCCTGTCCACATCCGCGTCAACGCCTCTACCCCCTTCGAGGGCGCGGGCGAGGACAAATTCTCGTCCAGGGGCGCGCTGGGTGAAGAGATTCGCGTTACCATGAGGCAGCCTTTCTTCTCTGCCAACGACACGCGATACGCCCCATGCCATCACACTCTGCCACTGCCGCGTTATCCGAGCCCCGTGCCGACAGCGTCTCGCCGCTGCTTGAGCTGACCGGCATCAGCCATCGCTACGATGGTCGAGCGGCGGTACAGGACGTCGCCTTCGACATGCGCCCTGGCGAAGTCGTCTGCCTACTGGGCCCCTCGGGCTGCGGCAAGACCACGCTGTTACGTATCGTCGCCGGCCTCGAAGCGTTGCAGCAGGGCGAACTGCGCTTTGGGGGGGAGCTGCTGGCGGCGACCGGCAGGCCCCATGTGCCGCCGGAGAAGCGTAGCGTTGGCCTCGCCTTTCAGGATTCGGCGCTGTTTCCGCACCTGAGCGTGCTCGATAACGTGACGTTCGGGCTCAAGGGAATGCCGGGGCGTCAACGCCGTGAACGCGCCGTGGCGCTGCTCGAGCAGTTGGGCATGGCCGATTACGCCGCGGCTTTTCCGCATACCTTGTCCGGCGGTCAGCAGCAGCGCGTGGCGCTGGCCCGCGCCCTGGCGCCGTCGCCGCAGCTGATGTTGCTGGATGAGCCCTATTCAAGCCTCGATGCGCGGCTGCGTGATCGCATCCGCGACGATACTCTGCATGTGTTGAAGAAGGTTGGCGCCGGCACCCTGCTGGTGACCCATGACCCGGAAGAGGCGATGTTCATGGCCGATCGCATCGTGCTGATGCGTGGCGGTCGAATCGTTCAGACTGGTACCCCTCAACAGCTCTATTGCGCCCCCCAGGACCCCTTCGTGGTGACCTTCTTCGGCGAGGTCAATCGCCTCGAGGGGGAGGTCCGCGGTGGCTACGTGCATACCGCGGTAGGGCCGGTGGGGACGCAACTCGACGAGGGCAGTCGCGCTCAGGTGCTGGTGCGTCCCGAGGCGCTCCGGGTGGTCGAGATCGAGGCGCCCGCGAGCCACGAACACCACAGTCACGTGCTGATGGCGCGCCTGCTCGGGCGTACCAGTCTGCTGCACCTGTGCGTGCATGGCGTCGAGGGCCAGGAGGCCCACATGCACGCCCGTGTGCCGGGCGTCTTCCTGCCCCAGGAAGGACAGGCGGTGCAGGTCAGTCTCGACCCCAGTCAGGCCTTCGTCTTCGCTGCCGACGATGACGCCGGAGAGCTGTTGTAAGCGGGCGTCTCCTCGGTCGGTAGCAAAAACGCCCTGTCGCCGGGTGTCAATGTCGCGGCGATGGCCTATCGCCGCGTTTTTCACGTCGGCGTCCCGCGCCCCGTCGACTCAGGCGCCGGTCTTGTGCCCGGGGCGTGAGCGGCGCATCGCCAGACTCAGCAGTACCACCGGAACAATTCCTACGGCGACGATCGCCAGTGACGAGGTCGAGGCCTCGGCCAGGCGTTCGTCGGCGGCCAGGTTGTGGGCGCGCACCGCCAGGGTATCGAAGTTGAATGGGCGCAGGATGATGGTCGCCGGTAGCTCCTTCATCACATCGACGAAGACCAGGATGCCGGCGGCCAGGAGGCTGCCACGCATGATCGGTGTGTGGACCTTGCGCAGGGTGCCGGTGGCGGTTTCACCGAGGGTGCGCGCCGCGGCGTCCATGGACGGCGTGACCTTGCCGAGACTGGCCTCGACCGCATTGAACGAAACCGCCAGAAAGCGCACCACGTAGGCGTACACCAGGATGAACGCCGAGCCACTCAGGATCAGTCCGATCACCTCGCCGGTCGCGGCCTTGTACAGCTGGTTGATGTGGTCGTCGACCCAGGCGAAGGGAATCAGAATCCCCACCGCTACCACCGATCCGGGGATGGCATAGCCGAGCGAGGCGATGCGTGTCGCGGTGCGGGTGATGCCGCCGGGAGTCAGGCGAGCCCCGTAGCTCAACACCACGGCAAGGCTCACGGCGACGAGCGCCGAGATCAGCGCCAGGGTCAGGCTATTGCCGGCATATTCGAGAAAGGCGCCGCCCAGCACGCTGTCCCCCTTCCTGATGGCCATGCGGCCGAGCAGCAGGCAGGGCAGCACGAAGCCGATCATGATCGGCACCGCACAGGCCAACGTCGCGCCCAGCCCGCGGGCACCGGAGAGCCGATATTCGGGCAGTTGCTGGTAGCGGTTGGAGGTGTGATGAAAGCGCCTCTTGCCCCGGGACCAGCGTTCCAGCAGCACGAAGACGATGACGAACGTCAGCAGGCAGGCTGCCAACTGGGCCGCGGCGACCTGCTCGCCGAGGCCGAACCAGGTGCGGTAGATGCCCGTGGTGAAGGTATCCACGCCGAAGTACTGCACGGCACCGAACTCGTTGAGCGTTTCCATCAGTGCCAGCGACACGCCGCCGACGATGGCCGGTCGTGCCAGGGGCACCGCGACCTGCGCGAACATCTGCCAGGGCCCTCGGCCAAGGGTGCGTCCCACATCCAGCATGCACACCGATTGCTCCAGGAAGGCCGCCCGGGCGAGCAGGTAGACGTAGGGGTAGAGCACCAGAGTAATTAGCGTGGCGGCGCCCGGCAGCGAACGGATATCGGGAAACCAGTAGTCCCCTCGGGACCAGCCGAAGGTCGCGCGCAGGGCATCCTGCACCGGGCCCGAGTACTGCAGAAAATCGGTGTAGGCGTAGGCGATCACATAGGTCGGCACGGCCAGGGGCAGCAGCATGGCCCACTCGAACAGGCGCTTGCCGGGGAAGCGGCACATCACCACGAGCCAAGCCGTGCCCGTGCCGATGAGGAAGGTGCCTATGCCCACCGCGAGGGTCAGAAACAGGGTGTTGAGCAGGTAGCGGCTGAGCACGGTATCGGCCAGATGGCGCCAGACCTCGCCCGCGGGCATGACGATATGGCCGAGAATGACCAGCACCGGCAGCGCCACCACGGCGGCGACGACCAGCGTCATCCACCCCCAGCCGGTGAGCAGGCGACGGCGCGGGCGCGAGCCCGTCAGTGAGCGAGGGGAGCTGCTGGTCACGGAGGCACTCCTGAGGATGGAGAGGAACGCGGGACTCACGCACAGAGCCCGAGGCCGGGGAGGGCAGAATGATAACAGTTCGGGTCTGCTGCTGCAGGCGACGGCCCGGCCCGCATGGCTCGAATGGCCCGCATGACGCGCATGGAGAGGGGCGTCAGGCCAGGGCCTCGGCGGAGCACGACGATTTGATACATTGAAAATGAATATTCATTCATTTATCTTTCGGAGACTGACCCTGAGAGCCTCTCCATGCGCTATCGCGACGACACCAAACGCCTCGCCCTGCTCGAGTCGACCCTGGAGCATGTGACCGAGCACGGATTTTCCGCCAGCTCGGTGGCCAAGATCGCCCATGGTGCCGGCGTCTCCCCCGGTACGCTGTATATCTATCACAAGGACAAGGATGGCCTGCTCGAGGCGGCTTTCCTGTACGCCTGTGACCAGCTGATCGATACCGCCCTTGCACACATGGATCCGTCGCTGGACCTGCGCCAACGCCTGCTGCGTATCTGGCGGGCCTTGTTTCAGCTCGCGATGGAGTCGCCACGGTTGTTTCGTTATCACGACATGTTCAGCTATTCGGCATGGATGAACGATTCGCTTCGCCAGCGCAATGATGAGCGCCTGGCGCCGTTGCTCGACGCCCTCGTCGAGGGCCAGCGCAACGGGGTGATAAAGCCGGTGGGCCTGGCCCTGCTCGAGAGTTTCCTGTTTCTGCCGATTTACCATCTGGTCCAGTGTCAGAGCTGCCTTCCCTTCGAGCCCACCGCCGATAACATCGACACCGCCTTTTCCATGGCCTGGGATGCGGTGGCCGTGCGCGTCGAACCTTCTTCTGCGGAGTCGTCATCATGAATCGCCCTCTACTCGCCACGGGCATGTTGGCGCTGCTGGCTGTCTGGGTGCTGACCGGCTGTGAGGCCAAGCAGCCCCCGCTGACCCAGCAGCAGGTCTTTCCGGTGAAGCTCGTCACCCTCGACGGCGGTCGGGAAGGCGGGCTCGCCTACTATCCTGGGCGGGTGCAGGCCTCCGAGCGCTCCGATCTGTCGTTCCGGGTCGGTGGTGAACTGCAGGAACTGGCGGTGCAGCCAGGGGACGACGTCATGGCAGGGGACTTGATCGCTCGCATCGATGACCGCGATGCCCGCAGCCAGCTGGCCAACGCCCGCTCGAGCTACAACCTGGCCGAGGCCACCTACGAGCGCATGCGCATCTCGCTGGAGCGCGGCGCCATCAGTCGCTCACGCTTCGATGAGGCCCGCGCCGAATACCTGTCCGCCGAGTCGCGTCTGGCCCAGGCCAGCGACCAGCTCAGCTACACCGAACTCAAGGCGCCGTTCGCGGGACTCATTGCCAGCGTTCCGGTGGACAACTACCAGGTGGTCGGCGCCCAGCAGACCATCGCCGCCCTGCAGCAACCGGGCAGTATCGATGTCACCTTTCAGCTGCCCGAGCAGCAGATGCGCCGCATCAGCGAGGAGCGAGCCGACGCGGTGCGTTCCGGTGAGACCACGGTGGTATGGATCACCTTCGCCGGCGATGAACGCCGTTACCCCGCCAGCTACAAGGAACATGACAGCAGCGCTTCCGAAGGCTCGCTGAGTTACGAAGTCACCGTGACGCTGGCGGAGCCGGAAGACGTCACGGTGCTGTCCGGCATGAGTGCCACGGTGCTGCTGGACATGAGCGCCCTGACCGGTGAGGAGCGCCATCCCTGGCGGGTGCCGGTCGAGGCGGTGGTGACCCAGGATGACGCGCCCGAGCAGGCGCTGGTATGGCGGTTTGTGCCCGAATCTGACGCCTTGGAAAACTCCGAGGCAGAGTCTGAGCAGGCGTCCAGCGATGGGATCCTGGGCGGTGAGCCGACCGGCCGGCTCGAGGCCGTGCCTGTCACGCCAGGACGCGTGACGGCCCAGGGCATGCTGGTCAGCGGCGATCTCACGGCCGGCGATCGACTGGTCGCCGCCGGCGCTCATTTGATGAATGCGCAGCGCCGGGTGCGCCCCTGGGTCAAGGAAGAAGGTCTCTAACCATGGTCGATTTCTTCCTGCGCCAGCGAGTCATCAGCTGGATGGTGACGCTGCTGCTGGCCATCGGTGGGGTAGTGTCCTTCTTCGGCCTCGGCCAGCTCGAGTTTCCCGAATTCACCATCCGCAACGCGATCATCTCGACGCCTTATCCCGGAGCCACGCCGAAGCAGGTGGAAGAAGAGGTGACCCTGACGCTGGAGAAGGCGATTCAGGAAGTGCCGGATCTCAAGCGGGTGAGCTCGGTCAATGCCGATGGCCTGTCGCAGATCACCATCGAGCTCGAGAACACCGTGCGCGAGTTCGAGCTCGACCAGTACTGGGACCGCTTGCGCCGCAAGATCAATGACGCTCAGTCGAGCCTGCCGCCGGGGGCCGGCTCGTCGATCGTCAACGACGACTTCGGCGACGTCTTCGGCCTGCTCTTCACCCTGAGCGGTGAGGGCTATTCTCAGCGCGACCTGGAGGATCACGCCGAGCTGCTGCAGCGCGAGCTACGCCTGGTCGAAGGGGTCAAGAAGGTGGCGATCGCCGGCACTCGTCAGGAGCAGGTGATCGTGGCCCTCGACCGGGATCGCATGCGCGCACTGAACGTCTCGCCGGGTCAACTCGCCAACCTGCTCAACGCCCAGAACGTGATCGGTGACGCCGGCCACGTCGAACTCGATGGCTTGTCACTGTCGCTGCAGCCGACCGGGGAGTTCGACAGTGTCGCGGCGCTGGAACAGCTGGTGATCGGACGCCCCGACGCCGGCCTGGTGCGCCTGGGCGATATTGCCGAGGTACATCGTGAGCTGACCGACTCGCCGCAGCTGGTCTATCACGCGGGGGGCAGGCCGGCACTCTCGCTCGGCATCTCGTTCGGCTCCGGAGTCAACGTGGTAGAGGTCGGCGAGCGGGTCGAGCAGCGCCTGGAGGCGCTGTCATCGCGGATGCCGCTCGGGATGGCGCTTGCGAGCGTCTATCACCAGCCCGAGGTGGTCGAAAGTGCGGTCAACGGCTTTCTGGTCAACCTCGCCGAGGCGGTCGGGATTGTCATCGTGGTGCTGCTGCTGTTCATGGGCGTACGCAGCGGCCTGTTGATGGGGCTGGTCCTGGTACTGACGATTCTCGGCACCTTCATCATGATGTCGATCCACGGCATCCAGTTGCAGAAGATCTCCCTCGGCGCGCTGATCATCGCCCTGGGCATGCTGGTCGACAACGCCATCGTGGTCACCGAAGGCATGATGATCGGGCTACAGCGTGGTCGCACCAAGCGCGAGGCGGCCCTCGATGTGGTGAGGCAGAATCGCCTGCCGCTGCTCGGCGCCACGGCCATCGCCATCACCGCCTTTGCCCCCATCGGCCTGTCGCCGGACTCCACCGGGGAGTTCATCGGTTCGCTGTTCTGGGTGCTGTGCTATTCGCTCTTTCTGAGCTGGATCACCGCTCTGACGCTGACTCCGTTCTTCTTCGACCTGTTCTATCGCGAGGCCCCGTCGAGCGAGGAAGGGGCAACGGTGGATCCCTACCGCGGCATCGTCTATCGCGCCTTCGGTGCGCTGCTGCGCCTGGCAATTCGCTTTCGCGTCGTGACCATTGTGCTGGCGCTGGCCTTGCTGGCGGGCACCTTGTCCATCGCCGGCCAGGTCAAGAATGCCTTCTTCCCCGATGCCACCACGCCCATGTTCTTCGTCGACGTGTGGCTGCCGGAGGGCACCGATATCCTCGAGACCGAGCGCACCGTTGGCCGGCTGGAACAGGCGGCGCTGGCGATGGATCAGGTCCACCGGGTGACCAGCGTGGTCGGCGGCGGCGCCCAGCGCTTCACCCTGACCTATGCCCCGGAGGACCGCTACGCGAGCTTCGGCCAGTTGATCGTCGAAACTGCTGATCAGGACAGCCGTTCGGCACGCATGGCCGAGGTGATTCGGGTGTTGCGTCAGGACTTTCCTCGGGTCCAGTACAAGGTCCAGGCGCTGCAGGTGGGGCCCTCGGCCAAGGCCAGCATCGAGGCCCGCATCTTCGGGGAGGATCCCGAGCTCCTGCGGCGGCTGGGCGCTAAGGTACGCGATGTCTTCCACGACGAGCCCATGGCCGACAGCGTGCGGCTGTCCTGGAGCAACCGTGAAAGCGTCATCGTGCCGGAGTTTCTCGACGAGCAGGCGCGTCGTGTCGGTGTCACCCGTGACGCTCTGCATCAGGCCTTGCGCCTGAACAATGACGGCGAGCAGGTCGGGGTCTATCGCGAGGGCAGTGACCTGATTCCGATCGTGATGCGCTCCCAGGCCAACCAGCGCCACGACATCGATAACATCGGTGCCGTCAACGTCTGGAGCGAGGAGCAGGGCCGCTATGTGCCGGCGGCGAGCGTGCTGGGCGAGCTCCGCACCGAACAGCGTGACCCGCTGATCAAGCGCCGCGATCGGCAGCGCATGCTGGCCGTCTACGCCGAACCGATGCCGCTGTCGGGTGAGACCGCCGCCAGCGTGCTGGCGCGGCTGCGGCCCAAGGTCGAGGCCATCGAGCTACCCGAGGGCTACCACATCGCCTGGGGCGGTGAGTACGAGACGGCCAGCGATGCCCAGAGCGCGCTGCTGTCATCGCTGCCCATGGGCCTGCTTGGCATGTTCATCATCACCGTGCTGCTGTTTGGTCACTTGCGCCAGTCGCTGGCGATCTGGTCGATCGTGCCGCTGATGCTGATCGGCATCATCTCGGGGCTGGTGTTGCTCGGCGCGCCCTTCACCTTCATGGCCCTGCTCGGCACCCTGAGCCTGATCGGCATGGTACTGAAGAACGCCATCGTGCTGATGGAGGAGATCAACGTTCAGCAGCTCGCCCAGGATAGTCGCTTCGAGGCCGTGGTTCAGGCCGCGGTAAGCCGGGTGCGGCCGGTGGCCATGGCCGCGGTCACCACCATGCTCGGCATGCTGCCGCTGCTGGGCGACGCCTTCTTCGCCAGCATGGCAGTGGTCATCGTCTTCGGCCTGGGGGTGGCCACGCTGCTGACCCTGGTGGTGATGCCGGTGGTCTACTGCGCCCTGATGCGGATTCGCTATGAGCCGGGGCAGACGCCACGTTGAATGCCGCGGGGCCGCGGTGGGCGCCGTTCGAGGAACGTGCGACCAAAAATGGCACGCTATCCGGCTAAGGGCCCTGTTATCCGGCAGGGGCCTGTCTGTCATCCGGCAGGGGCATTGGCCGAAGGGATAACCAGAGCGCCGACCGCCGAGCCGGCAGACGCTGGCGCCGAACCAGACAGACCCGATCAGGCGCGGGAGGCAGATAGCGGCACCGCTACGCCGGTTGTCTCGCCGCGATACCACTCGGTCAAGGCCTGGACGCGGCGAGTGGTTCGTGGATGGGTCGCGAAGATCTTGATGAAGAAGCCGGCGACGGGGGGGACGAGCTGTTCCTGGGCCTGAAAGGCGTCGGGATTCATGCTCGCGTTGAGCTTGGCGCTACCGCAGGCCAGCATCTGCAGGGCAGAGCGTGATGCAGAAAGGTCGCGTGCCAGTTGGCTGCCGGCTCGGTCACAGGTCAATTCGCAGGCACGCGAATAGGCCGAGCCCAAGAATGGCACCATGCGAGCCGGCAGTCGCAGGAAGTGTTTCCCCCCGTCCAGGTGTCCCGCGGCATGATGGGCCATCTCATGGCCGATGACGAAACGTACCTGCTCGTCGGAGTCGGCGTCGATCAGCGCCGAGGTCAACCAGATGTAGCGGCGGCGCCCGACGAGTTTTAGGGCAAAGGCATTCATCATGCCGCCGGAGTTGTAGATAAAAGCCTGGGGCGCTTCGTTAAGGCCGATGGCGGCTGCGCTTTCCTCGACCATTTGCTGAAGATGCGGAAACTGCTGGGGGCCGACCTTGACGTAGTGCCCGAGCATATGTGCCGTGATAAGGGACTTGGCGAAGTAGGACATTAGCCATATGCCGCCAATGTACACGGCCATGATAATGAACCCTGCGGTGCCCGCCAGAACGATAGAAAATAATCCATATAACGCGAACAGGCACCATAGTAGAGCGCCGACGACAAGGCAGATACTTGAGTAGAGTTTTTCTTTCGGGTGGCGTAGTGAATTGATGTCACATGTCATCTGAGTGTTATCCCTGCTGTGTGATGGGGTGATAGAAAAATGGCAAGACTCGTCGGAATGGCAAGGCTCGTCGGAATGGCAAGGTTTGTTCTGAGTGCTGTGCCAGAAAAGCGAGGGGCAGCGCGAATACGACATCGTGAGTCGAACCTATCGTCGTCGAGCGCGGCCATCCGGCTGGCAGAGCTCCTGCTGGCAGAGCTCCTGCGGGTAGCGCTAAGAGCATAGCGAGTTGGTTTTCCGTTTGATGTTGTTCGGCGCAACTGAAAGCTCGATTATTTATTATATGTGGCTATGGAAGAATGCTTGTCAGTCCGGTAGCGAAGCAAATATTGAGTGTGCCGGTTCGGGGTCGTCTGTCGAGTTATCAGGCGGTTGTTGATTTGAATCAGGCGCGGTGTTTTATGCGCTTCTTGATGCCGGGGAGCCGGTGTGCGAGAGCCGCTTTCCCTGGCGATTGCGCGCCCTTTCGAGGCGCCAGCAAGAGTGTCGGTGGTCGGGGCCGTTGCCATCGGGAGGATGGGATGAGCGACGACAAGCCCATCGCGTGATGGACCGCCAAGCGCCAGGCCGGCGTGGTCATGGCCATCGTCAAGGCCAGGACGACGGTGGCTCTGAGGCTCGCCCGAAGACCATCCGTGGCCCGCAGTGGCCAGCAGTGGATCAAGCACACACAAAAAGGCCTGAGCCCCGTGCAAGACAGGGCTCAGGCCATGGCTACCGGTTAAGCGAACCAAGCGTCCAACGCTTGGGGGCCAGGTCTCGACGCAACCGCAGTTGTCGCGGCGAGACCTGGCGGCGAGCTCCGACGCCTAGCTCTGACGCCTAGCTCTGACGCCTAGTTTTAACGCCTAGCCGTAGCCGAGCAGTTTCGAGGGCAGCCCGGTGACCAGCCACGGGAAGTAGGACATCAGCAGGCAGGCCAGCAAGATCAACCCGCAGAACGGGATCACCGCCTTGTACAGGTCCAGGGTCTCGACCTCCGGTGGCGCCACACCCTTCAGGTAGAACAGTGCGTAGCCGAAAGGCGGGGTCAAGAAGGAGGTCTGCAAGACCACCGCGACCATGACCACGAACCACAGCATGTCGACGCCCATGGTCTCGATGATCGGCAGCATGATCGGGAAGCTCAGCAGCACGATGCCGGTCCAGTCGAGGAACATGCCGAGCACGAACACCAGCAGGAACATCAGGATCAGGGCGCCGGTGGTGCCACCGGGCATCGCCAGGACCAGATCGCTGATCACGTCCATGCCGCCGCCGATGGAGAACACCCCGGTGAAGGCCGTGGCCCCGACCAGCACGAACATCACCATGGTGGTGGTCTTGCTCGCCTCGATGAAGGTGTTGTAGCAGGTCGACAGCTTGCGGTCGCCGAAGATCAGAAACAGCACGAAGGCCATGGTCACACCGATGGCCGATGCCTCGGTCGCGGTGGCGATACCGGTGAACAGGGCACCCAGCACGCCAAGAATCAGGCTCATCGGCGGCAGCACGTACTTGCCGAGCATGATCAGCAGCTCCCCGGTGCTGGTGTCGGCGCGCTCGGCGGCGTCCACCGGCGGGCCATAACTCGGCTTGATCAGACACACGATCAACACGTACAGGGCGTACATGGTGCCGAGCATCAGGCCAGGCACCAGGGCACCGGCGAACAGCGCGCCTACCGACACCGGCGAGTAGCTCGCCATCAGGATCAGCATGATGCTCGGCGGGATCAGGATGCCGAGGCAGCCGCTGGCCATGATGACGCCGGCGGAAAGCCCTTTGTTGTAGCCGTACTTGAGCATCGGGGCCAGGGCGATCAGGCCCATCACCGCGATGGAGGCGCCGACGATACCGGTGGTGGCGGCCAGCAGTACCGAGACGATGACCACGGTCAGCGCCAGGCCACCGCGCACCCGTCCGAGCAGCAGACGCATGCTCTCGAACATCTTCTCGGTGACGCCTGAGTCGTTGAGAAAACGCGCCATCAGGATGAACAGCGGAATCGCCACCAGGACGTAGTTGTCCATGGCGCGGCCGTAGATGTTGTTGATGATGATGCCGAGCACCTGGGGGCCGGGGCCGAAGTAGGCGCCGAGCACTGCGGTGCCGCCCAGCACGAAGGCCAGCGGGTGGCCCATGAACAGGCCGACCATCAGGCCGCCGAACATGAAGATGGTGAGCAGTTCCGGGCTCATGACGCGTCCTCCGATGACGGCTCGTCACCGCGCAGTTGCCCCACGGTGCGGATGACGATGGCGATGGCTTGCAACAGGATCAGCACGGCCGAGATGACGAGGACCGCCTTGACCGGGTACACCGGGATCGAAACGATGCCGTAGGTGGACTCCGAACGGCTCCAGGAGCGCTCGAAGAAGGTCCAGCTGTAGATCAGCAGCATGATGATGAAGGGGGTAAAGAACAGCAGGTAGCCGAGCAGTTCGATCAGCGCCTGGCCGCGCCGTGACAGCAGCCGCTTCAACACGTCGACCTCGACGTGGGCGTGATGGCGCAAGCCATAGGCGGCCATCAGCATGAAGTGCGTACCGAACAGCATGGTGGTGACATCAAAGGCCCAGTCGCTGGGGCGGCCGACGAAGAACCGCATCGCGATGTCGTAGACCACCACGAGGGTGATGATCGCGATCAGCGGGGCGATCAAACGGCCGAACCACTCGTTCAAGCAGTCGATGGCCTTGGCAATGGCATTCATGGTGGGAAGTCTCGTGAGGGACCAACGAAGGCCGGCGGCCTCTCCGGGGAGAGGCCGCCGGCGGTGAGGTGACCTGACGGGCGGGCTTACTCGCCCATGCAGGCCTCGATCTCCTCGAGTGACGGCAGGTTGTCGGTCACTCGGCTCATGTTGAACGGCACCGAGACGTCGCGCCAGTTGGCGTAGTTCTCGAGGTAGCTGATCATCGAGTGGTAGATCTTGGCGTGCATCGGGTCCTCGCAGGCGCCCTGCACGATCACGTCATTGGTGATGTCCTGGATCTTCTTGAGGTCTTCCTCGGACAGCTGGTTGATCGTGGTGCCGTCGTCGAGGAACTTCACGGTGCCCTCGGTGGACTGCTTCTCGGACCAGGCCAGCGACCAGGCCATGGTGGCCTGAGCGGCGATCTTCAGCTTCTCCTGGGTCTCCTCGGACAGCGCATCCCACGACTCCTGGTTGATCATCACGCCGAAGACGCTGGCGGACTGGTGCCAGCCTGGGGTCATCCAGTAGTCGGCGACCTCACCGAAGCCCGCCTTGTAGTCCACGCCCGGGGTCGAGAATTCGGCGCCGTCGACCACACCGCGTTCGATGGCCTGGTAGATCTCGCCGCCGGCCAGGGTGACCTGGGAGCCGCCGAGCTGCTCGAGTACGCGGCCCTGGTCGCGGCCGGACAGGCGCAGGCGCTTGCCTTCGAGATCGGCCAGGCTCTCGATCGGGGTGCCGCCACGAAAGCCGGACTCGTTGTTGGTGATGCCGTAGGGCAGGTAGACCATGTTGTACTGGCCGTAGACTTCCTGGTAGAGCTCGAAGCCGCCCCACTGGTTGATCCAGTTCAGGTAGTCGACGCCATTGAACAGGCTCGTGGTGGTGGCGAGCGGCGAGAACGCCGGGCTGCGACCCGCCCAGTAGCCGGGCCAGTCGCCGGCGGCCTGGATGCTGCCGGTCTCGGTGGCGTCGAAGACTTCGGTGCCGGGCATCAGGGTGCCGCCGGCGTAGAATTCGATCTCGACCTCGTCGCCGGCGAGCTGATTGACCAGCTCCGCCCAGTGGCGGTCGATCTCGATCAGGTCGAGGTTATCCGGCCAGGTAGTGGTCATGGTCCACTTTTCCTGAGCGACGACGCTGCCGGACATGGCGGCCAGGGCGATGCCCGCGGCCAGGCCCGTCAGGGTAAACTTGGTGGTGTGCTTCATGCAGGTGCTCCCCGTGGGTTGTTCTGATTGTTGCTCGGAAGGCGATCGGGGCCTCCCTATCGATCGATAACTGGCGATAGCAGGCGGTGCCTTGGTATCCGGCACCTGGGGGTAGTGCTGCGCCGGTGGGCGGATCGTCACCGTGCGGCGCCATGGCCCCATCAAGCTAGCACGCGGCGCCAGACTTGTTCGATGCCGGTTGATGCACCGGAATGAGCCCATTTTTTGGCAGTCGCTCAGTCTTTTTGGCGACAAAAACTATAGCGTTATCAGTAAAATGAAAGGTTTATCGCGTGATTTATGCTGCGTTGCGATAGTTCAGCCAAGCGTTTAATCGCCTCTTTTATTAGACCAAAGTTGATTTCCCCGGGAGCCTCGTCATGCCGCCTTCTATGACCTTTGTCGTGCCTCCGGCGCTAAATGCCTATCAGAGCACAATGAGAAGGGGGCGCTGGCGCGGGCTGGTGGCGATAGTGGCGTCATACGAGTGCGCCGTTGCCGCCGCGCGTCGGGTCGTCGACGACCACGCCAGGCAACCGTCGGCGTCGCGTTCGCTTTGGGTCGCCAGCCAACCGGTGGCCGGCCTGGCGGCCGAGGTCGCCGTACTGCCGCCGGGCAAGGCCAGGACTCGCCTGGGCGCCGAGCATGATCTGGTGGTGATCGATGCGGTGTCACCGGGCGAAGGCCTCGACCCGGATGCCCTCGGGGCACTCTCGGGAACGCTGGTGGCGGGGGGCCTGTTGGTGCTGCTGCTGCCGGACAATGGCGGCCGTGCCCCGGACGCCGACTACCGTCGTCTCGCCGACCATCCTCGGCCCTGGGAATCGCTCTCGAGCCGTTTTCTCGAGCGCCTGCACCGCCGCTTGGGGACGCTTGACGCCGTGTTGACCTGGCACCCGGGCGAGGGGACGGTCGACGTGCCTGGGAAGCCAGCCGGTGTGGCGGGGGCGAGCGCGGTGGCCACGCCGTCCCGGCAGCGTCAACCGGGCTTGGATGCTGACTGCCTGAGCGCGGATCAGGCGGAGGCCGTGGCGCGCCTGGTGCGGTTGCGGCGGCGCCGTCCGCTGGTGATCACCGCCGATCGCGGGCGCGGCAAGTCGGCGGCACTGGGCATCGCCTGCGTGCGCTGGCTGGCGCGCGGGGAGGCCGACGGCGACGCCGTCGATATCGTGCTGACGGCGCCTCGAGCGTCGTCGGTGGATGCGGTCTTCGAGCGCCTGGTGGCCCTGCGTCCAGCGGCCCGTCGCGATGGCCTCACGCTGACCGATCCCGGCGGACGGGTGCGCTTCGTCGCCCCGGACGTCTTGAGCCAGGGCGTGGCGGAGCACGAAGAAGGGGGGGCCGGCAGCCTGCTGTTGGTGGATGAGGCCGCGGCCATTCCGGCCGCCTTGCTGGCGACGTGGCTTGGTGCCTTTCCGCGTATCGCCTTCGCCACGACCGTGCATGGCTACGAGGGCTCGGGGCGAGGGTTCGCCCTGCGCTTTCGAGCCGTGCTCGACCGGCTGACGCCAGACTGGAAGGCCTTGCACCTGACAACACCGATCCGCTGGGCCAGCGGCGACCCGCTGGAGGCGGCGACCGCCGACCTGCTGCTGCTCGATGCCCAGGTCGGCGCGCCGAGCCACGAGCAAACCGATGCCGATGTTGGCGACGGCCTGATTCGAACGCTCGATCGCGACGCGCTCAGCCGCGACGAGACGCGACTTCGCGGTGTGTTCGGCCTACTGGTTCAGGCGCATTATCGCACCACGCCGGCGGACCTGCGGGCGCTGCTCGATGCCCCGGCAACGCGCATTCTCGAACTTGCCGATGCGGCAGCCCCCCGCGCCATGACCGGCGTGCTGGTCAGCACCGATGAGGGTGGCTTCGATGTGGAGCTCGCCGAGCGAGTGGCCCGTGGCGAGCGGCGGCCCCGGGGGCACTTGCTGGCCCAGTCGTTGGCGGCTCACGCCGGCGAGCCCGAGGCGCTCACGGCGCAGCTACGTCGGGTCACGCGGCTAGCCGTCCATCCGGACCTTCGCCGCCGCGGCCTCGGCGCACGGTTGCTGAACGAGGGCATCGCCGCTGCCAGCGCCGATGGTCGGGACCTTTTCGGGGCCAGCTTCGGCGCCGATGGCGGGTTGCTGGCGTTCTGGCGTGCCCAGGGCTTCGCCGTGGTGCGCCTGGGGTTGACCCGGGAAGCCGCGACCGGCGAGCACGCGGTGATGGTCGCCCGCGCCACCAGCGAGCGCGGCGTGGCGTTGCTTTGGCGATTGCGCCAGCGCTTCGCCAGACAACTGCCGGCGCTGTTGGCCTTCGAGCTGAACGACCTGGCGCCGGACGTGCTGGTGATGTTACTGGCCGAGACCGCCACCCATCCCGCAGGCACAGAGCCTGCGCCAGGCGACATCCCCCTCGAGACGGCGCTTTCGTCGTCGGACCTGCGCGACCTTCACGCCATGGCCCACGGCGCCCGAGACCCGGCGCTGGTGCGTCCGGCCATCCAGGCGCTGGTGCAATGGGGCGCAGTCTCCGGGCGCCTTGGACCGAACGGCGCAGTCTCCGGGCGCCTTGGACCGAGCGGCGCAGTCTCCGGGCGCCTGACACAGACCACCGGCGCTGCCGATGCCGCTCTAGGACTGGCCGCCTGGGCCTGGCAGGGTCGCGACATGGAACACCTGGCCCGGTCGCTTGGGTTGAGCGGTCGTCGCCAGGTGCTTGAGGCGCTGCGTAGCGCCGTGGCACAACTGCTGGCGTGACGTGGGTGCTTCCCCTCGGCGAGGGGCGGCGGTAGAGTGCCCCGGGTCCATCATCAAGACGTGAAGCGCATGAACGCACATCTCGAACAGCTGTCTCCGACCGCCGTGTGGCGCCACTTCCGCACCCTGTGCAATACGCCGCGGCCTTCCGGTCACGAGGCGGCGCTGGTTACCAAGCTCGAGGCCTGGGCCGACGCCCGAGGGCTCGCCCACGACCGCGATGACTACGGCAACCTGCGCATTCGACGTGGGGCGAGCCCGGGCCACGAGTCGGCGCCGGGTATCATTCTCCAGGGCCATCTGGACATGGTGGCCCAGGCCAACAGCGACCACCCCCATGACTTTACTCGAGACCCCATCGAGACCCGGGTCGTGGATGGCTGGCTGACGGCGCACGAGACCACGCTAGGCGCCGATAATGGCCTTGGTGTCGCCGCCGCGCTGGCGGTGCTCGAAGATGAGACCCTGCCCCACGGCCCCCTCGAGGCGTTGTTCACCCTGGAAGAAGAGTCCTCCATGGGGGGAGCCTTGCACCTGGCCGAAGGCTGGCTCGAGGGCCGGCTGTTGTTGAACCTCGATTCTGAGGACCGTGGACAGGTGTATATCGGCTGTGCCGGGGGAGCCGATGTGGTCGTCGACGCCCAGCTGCCGCTCGAGGCCCTGGGCGACGACGAGGTCGTCCTGACCCTGTCACTGTCCGGGTTGCGGGGTGGGCACTCCGGCATCGATATCGACAAGGGCCTGGGCAATGCCAATCGCTTGCTGGTGCGGGTGTTGCGGGCGCTGGACGGCTGCGAGACGCGCCTGGTCGAGTATCGCGGCGGCACCCTGCGCAACGCCATCCCCCGTGAGGCCTTCGCGAGCCTCGCCATGCCGGCCGGCGAAGTGGCCGCTGCCCAATCTCGAGTGCTGGCCCTCGAGGCCGCTATCCGCGCTGAACTTGCGGGGATCGACGAGGGGCTGGCACTGGCCCTGACTCCGCTCGAGTCCGCCGCCGATGTACCCGCGAAGGAGGCACTGTCGCGCCACGCCACACGCCTGCTGGTGGCCGCATTGCACGCCGCGCCCTGCGGTGTCGAGCGCATGAGCGTCGAGGTGCCCGGGGTCGTGGAAACCTCCAATAACCTGGGGGTGGTCAGCCTCGAGGGGGGCCGCTTCCATCTTTGTGCCCTGGTGCGCTCGCTGCGCGACAGCGCCACCACCGACATGGCCGAGCGCTTTCGCGCGTTGTTCGAGCTGATCGGCGCCCGCACTCGGGTCGAACACGGCTACCCCGGGTGGACGCCTCAGCCGACCAGTCCCCTGCTCGAGCGCTTCTGCGAATTGCATCGCGCGCGTCTGGGCGTCGAGCCTGAGATCAAGGTGATCCACGCCGGGCTCGAATGCGGCATTCTCGGCGGCAAGTACCCGCACCTCGAGATGATCTCCTTCGGTCCGCTGATCCGCGGCGCCCACTCACCCAACGAGCGGGTCGAGATCGCGTCGGTCGAGGAGTTCTATGCGCTGCTGCGCACCTTGATCGCCGACCTGGCCGAACGGCCCGACGGTGTCGCCAGCTGATATGCCGGATATCGAGTGGATGCAACGGCTGATGGGCGATCCCGTGCTCACCGCGCTGGTGTTGGGTATGGCGTTCGCTGTGATACTGGGATTCGGCGCTGCGTTTGCCCTCGGAGCTCGCGCTCGACGCCTGGCAGGGCGACTCGATGCCGCGCGCCAGGCTCTGGACGCAGGTGAAGAGCGCTTTCGCCGGCGCGATGAGGCGGCGCATCGGCTGGAACAGGAGCTCGCCGCCAGCGATGCTCAGCTGGATGCCAGTCGCGAGCAGATTGGCGCTCTCGATGCGGCGCTCGACCAGGCGCGGGAAGGGCTTAGCGGACTGCGTGAGCGTAGCGCTCGCCTGGAGACCGAGCGCGACCAGATGGCGGTGCGCCACCGCGAGCAGCTGGCCTTGCTCGAAGAGGCCCGGGAGCGGCTCAAGAGCGAGTTTCACCAGCTTGCCGGCCAGGTCTTCGATGAGCGCCAGCAGGCCTACCAGGTGCAGAGTCGCGAGGGGCTCGAGACGTTGCTCAAGCCGTTCCGCGAACAGGTCGACCAGTTCCGCCGTCGGGTGGAAGATCTGACCGGCCAGCACAGCCGCGACGCGGTCACCCTGAAGGCGCAGATCGACCAGTTGGCCGGCCTCAATGCGCGGCTCGGGGAAGAAGCCGCGGGGCTGGCTCGGGCGCTCAAGGGCGATCAGAAGACCCAGGGCAACTGGGGTGAGCTGATGCTGGAAACCGTGCTGGAGCGCAGCGGTCTGAGACGCGATGTCGAGTATCGTCGTGAAGTGTCGATGAACGGCGAGCATGGCCGCCAGCGGCCCGATGCGATCATCTACCTGCCCGAATCGCGCCATCTGATCGTCGATGCCAAGGTGTCGCTGAGCGCCTGGACCCGGGTGGTCAATGCCGCCGACGATGACGAGCGCGAGGCCGCCATGGGGGCCCATTTGCAGTCGCTCAGAAACCACGTGCGGGGCTTGTCGGCCAAGGACTACCCGAGCCTGCCGGGCCTGCATTCGCCGGACTTCGTGTTCCTGTTCGTGCCGGTGGAGCCGGCCTTCGCCGCGGCCTTCGAGCGTGATCCTACGCTGTTCCAGGAGGCCTTCGACCGTCAGGTGGTGGTGGTCACGCCGACGACCCTGCTGGCGAGCCTGCGCACCGTGGCGGGGCTGTGGAGCATGGAGCGTCAGAACGAGAATGCGCGCCTGATCACCGCCCGTGCCGAGCGTCTGTTGGCCAAGTTCTCGGGGTTTGTCGAAAGTCTCGATGACGTCGGCAAGCATCTCGATCGCGCCCGAGAGAGTCACCACCGGGCAATGAACCGACTGTCACAGGGCCAAGGCAGCCTGGTGGCCCAGGCTGTCGAACTCGAGCGGCTTGGCGCTCGCATGAAGAAACCGCTGCCCGACGAGCTGCGCCATGCCGCCGAGCAGGACTCGCCTGCTCAGCAGCCATCACGCCAGGGCCTTGAAGACTGAGCAAGACGGTTCCGCCTGGGCTGACGCTGGTGCGCCGCGATCAATAAAAAACCGCCCTATTAGCCTGTGGCCAATAGGGCGGTTTACATCGGCTACCTCGGCGATGTCAGCCCAGGTAGGCGTTGAGCATCCAGATGGTCTTTTCCTGCTCGCGGATGTAGTCACCAACCTGAGAGGCGGTGCCTTCGTCATCGGCATCCGATGCCAAGGACAGCAGCTCCCGCTGCTGCTCGATCAGGGTCTGGAACCCCGTCAGCACGCCGCGAACACAGGCTTCACCGTCGTGCACGTCCTTGTCTTCTTCAATCTGCGACAGCTTGGCGTAGTCGCTGTAGGCGTGGACCGGCTTGTGGCCCAGGGTCAGGATGCGCTCGGCGACTTCATCGACCTTGACCAGCAGGTCGGTGTAGAACTCCTCGAATTTTTCGTGCAGTTCGAAGAAATTGGCGCCCTTCACGTTCCAGTGATAGCCGCGCACGTTCATGTAAAAGATCTGGTAGTTGGCCAGTAACTCGTTGAGCTTGCCGGCAAGATCGCTGGCGCTGCCTTCGTGCAGGCCAATAGCGTTGGTATCGCTCATGCAATGCCTCCTTGATCGCGTTTTGACGCCCAGTCTAGCGCTGGCGGTGGCGTGGGGTAAGCGAATCGTGTCCATCGCCACCATAGCCTTACTCCATGACATAAGGACGACAGATGACGTTTTCAAGCGTCGCGTCGCACGCGATGGCCGCCGCCGAGGATCGCTGCCCGGCATCTTGTGCAGGTGACCAAAACATTCGCCGCGCCCGGCGCAACGTCGCCAGCGTTCATTCGCTTTAACGCCTCAACGCCTCGTGCCGAGGTCCCGAGGCCGGACCGGGGGAGGCACGAAGCGCGAGGCGTGGCGCCATCGGCGAGGCGTGTCGGCCGGCCTGCGGCGTTGGGCTATGGGGTCGCCGCCGCCGTTGCCTTGATGACCCGGATCAGGTTTTCGCTGCGATCGGCCAATAGCTCGGCACAGCGTGACAGCGCCTCATCAAGTTCCATCGGCCCGTCGGCCAGGGCGAAGGCGGCGCTGACGCCTTCCTCCAGCGCGGCCTGCCAGCCCGGTGCCATGCGACCGGCCAGCAGAATCACGGGAACGCCGTGCTGGCGGGCGGCCCGGGAGACGCCGATGGGGGTCTTGCCCGACAGGCTCTGGCCATCGAGCTGACCTTCGCCGGTGATCACCAGGTCGGCGGCCTTCAAGCGTGCCTCCATCCCGGCCTGCTCCATGATCATCTCGATCCCCGGACGCAGTCGGCCCTTGAGAAATGCCGCCACGGCGAAGCCCATGCCGCCGGCGGCGCCGGCACCGGGCAGGTCGCGATGGTCATCACCCAGCGCCTTGGCGGTGTGGTCGGCTAGATGGGCCAGCGCTCGGTCGAGGCGGGCCACGTCGTCTTCGGTGGCGCCTTTCTGAGGGCCGAAGATGGCGCTGGCGCCGTGGTCGCCGAGCAGCGGGTTGTCCACATCGACGGCGGCTTCGACGTCGATCTCGCCGAGTCGCGTGTCGAGGCCCGAGAGATCGAGGGTCGCCAGTCGCTCGAGCGCCGCACCGCCCGGGGCGAGTGGCTGGTTATCGGCGTCCAGCAGGCGGGCGCCGAGAGCCACCAGCATGCCGGCACCCCCATCGTTGGTCGCACTGCCGCCCAGGGTCACCAGCAGGCGCTCGGCGCCGGCGTCCAGCGCCTCGAGAATGAGTTCGCCGACGCCGTGGGTGGTGCTGTTAAGCGCGGTGCGCTCGTCCCGGGTCAAGGCCTGCAGACCGCTGGCCTCGGCCAGTTCGATGTAGGCGGTGTGGCTGGCGCTGTGCCACCCCCAGGCGGCGTCGCAGGGGCGACCCAGTGCGTCCTGGACCCGGGCGCTGCGTCGCTCGGCGCCGGTGGCGGCGAGCAGAGCATCGAGACTGCCTTCGCCACCGTCGGCCAGCGGGCATTGGTCGATGGCAAGTGAGGGATCGGCACGCAGGGCGCCCTCGGCGATGGCGCGGGCGGCGTCGCGGGCGGGGAGGGCATCCTTGTAGCTGTCGGGGCAAATTAGCAGGTTCATGATGGGCTCATCTCACGCAGAAATTTTGTGGAAACAATTTCCACATAGATACACTAGCCGATCCTGCGACGAACAGCACCCCCGAGGATGCGTTTTCTGGCGGCACAGGACAGCGTAGACTCCATGAAGTATTCCACAGGGGTCTTGAGGAGGTCGTGATGCGCATGCCCAAATCCATGCCCCCGATCCGCCGGTCGAGAGCGTCGAGCGCTCTCGTCTCGCTGAGCGTGATCGGGGTGACGTTGGCCATGGCTGGCTGCCAGGCCACGCCGACCGACCTGCCCCAGGCACAGCCGGCGGTATCGACCAGCTGCGAGTGGTCGCCGGCGCCCGGTAGCGTCGCCATGACCGATGTGGTGGCGGCGCTCGAGCGCCGCGACTTTCTGGTGCGCGATACCGATGCCGCGCTCGGTGTGGTCAGCGCCGAACGGGTCGAGCGAGCGACCTATCACAATGCCGATGCGGTGCGCCCCCAACTCGGTGGCTTCGTGCTGGGCGGCAGCGGTGGGCGAGTCGGCGGGGGCGTCGGTGTCGGCGTCGGATTCGGCGGCGGCGGGTGGGGCGGCTGGGGCACCATCGACGATGCCACCCGCGTCGAGCGGGTCTCGGTTGCTCTCGATGCCGAGCGGATCCGAGTGACGCGGGATATTCGCCTGTTCGACTGGCGCGGCGATTTGCGCGAGTCACGCACCGCCAGTGATAGTGAGTTCTGTGTGGCGCTGCGCAACGACCTGCTGGCAGCCGGCCCCGAATCCACCGAGGAGACACGCTGATGCGCCTTGCGTTGCTGTTGATGGTGGTACTGGGGGTGAGCGGCTGCGTCACCTCGGCGCCATCCTCCGAGCCTGCCCGGCAGATGGCGGTGATGGCCGATGCCGAGCGAGCCCTCGATGAGAGCCTGGCGCTGCTGATGCAGCGTGGGTACGTCATTACCATGGCCGATGGAGGGCTGGGCCGCATCGACGCCTCTCTGGCGCGCTCGCCAGGCTACCGGGTCGAGGTGAGGGTGACCGAGAACATGCCATCCGGCGCGAGCATCGCGCTGCAGGCCTTTCGCGGCGGTCGCCTGCTGCCGGCGACGACGGTCGAGCCGCTATTTGTCGAGCTTCAGCGGCGACTCGCCGAGGCGCCATAGGGTATGCACAGGACGAGCATGAGGATCCATCGTGAATAAGGGAAACACGGGCCGGGGCTGCTGGTCGCTGCTGGTCGCTCTCGGCGCCGCGCTCATCGCTTCGCCACTTCAGGCCCACCCCCACGGCTGGGTCGATCTGTCGGTGCGCCTGGAGGTCGATGATCGGCAGCGGCTGACGGCGCTGCGCCAAGCCTGGCGCATGGATCCTTTCTACAGCCTGGTGCTGCTCGAGGAGATTGCCGCCAGCGACCAAGGCATGGAGGCGGCGCTGGATCGGTTGGGCAGCGAGATCGCCGAGACCCTTGCGCCCCAAGGGTTCTTCACCGAGGCCAGCCGCGATGAAGAACCACTGAGTTTCGCTCATGTGACCGATACCTCGGTGCTCAATCGCGATGGCCGTATCGTGCTGCACCTTCGCCTGCCGCTGGCCGAGCCGGTGCCCCTGGACAACGCTCGCCTGACCTATCGGGTCTTCGATCCGTCCTACTACATCGAAGTCGTGCACGAAGCCGACGACGACGGGGTGCCCCTGGCGAATGCCCTGGTGGTGCCCGATGGCCTCGACTGCGTGCATCGAATTCTCGCCCCGGACCCGGATCCGGCACAGATTCAGGCCGCGGCCGAGCTCGACAGAGACGACCGCGCGGCGCCCGGACTCGGGCGCTTCTTCGCCGAAACTGGCGTGGTGGAGTGTTAATGGGAGGCGCACACAAGAGCTCGAACGCGGCGCTGTGGTGGCTATCCCTGTTGGCGCTCGGTGTTGCTGCCATCGCGTGGCTGGTGGGGGCCGGAGACGGTGGGCTGGGCGCCGTCGGGCGCTGGATCTTCACCACCCAGCGTGACCTCCACCATGCGTTGACCGATGCGGTGACCTCGCTGGACCGTGCGCCATCGCTGCCAGCCTGGTGGACGCTGCTGGCCTTGAGCTTCGGCTATGGGGTCTTCCATGCGGCGGGCCCCGGCCACGGCAAGGCGGTTCTCTCGACCTATCTCGTGTCCCAGGGCGGGGCGTGGCGCCAGGCCTTGGCCTTGTCCTGTGCGGCGGCCCTGCTACAGGGGTTGGTGGCCGTCCTGCTGGTGCTGGCGCTAGTGGAGGGGCTCGGCTGGATGACGCGGGAGGCGCTCGGCAGCGTGGTCTGGGTCGAGCGCTTGAGCTTCGCCCTGGTGACCGTGCTGGGTCTCGGGTTGTGCCTGAGGGCATGCCGCGATCTCCTGCGCCTGAGGCGATCAACGGCACCGGCCGGGGCGTCGGTGTTGGCCTCAGCGCCACCACTCGGGCAGCCCGGCGCCACCGGCCATGGCCGCGTCGAGGACGCGTTCGACGCCCGCCAGCCCGAACCGGTGTTCACCTCTTTCGCCGCGGTCACGGCGGCAACAACGACGCCTTTCCCGGCGGTGGGGCATGCCCCCGGTGCTGCCTGTTGCTCCGGCCACCATCACCTCACGCCACACGCCATCGAGGGTCGACGTAGTGCGCTGTTGGCGGTGCTGGCCATCGGCGCGCGTCCGTGCAGCGGTGCGGTGTTGCTGATGGGGGTCACGGCCTTGCTCGGGCGTCCATGGATGGGCGTGGTGGCGGTGTTGTGCATGTCGCTGGGAACGGCGCTGACGGTCTCCCTGTTGGGGCTGGCAAGCGTACTGGCCAGGGGATGGGCCGAGCGGCGCCTCGCCGCAGCGCCTTCGCCGAGCCGTCTGGCCTGGGTAGCGCCACTAGTCGCCCTCGCCGGCGGTGTGGTGATCGCAGCGCTCGGGGTGATGCTGAGCCTGCAGGTGGACGAGGGCGCAGGCAGCCTGCCGCTGTTGATGAGGCCGGCGGGGACAGGATTGACGGGGCCTTGAGTCGAAGCGCCTGTCTTCAGCGCGCAATGGCGGATGCTACTTGTCGAGCTTCAGGCCGCTGACCAGCGCCAGCACGGTGTCACGCATCGTCGCCAGCGATGACTTGTCGTAGGGGGCGGCCTGGCCCTGCCCCCATACCGGGCCGGGCCAGGCGGCGTCGTCTTTCTTGCGCACGATCACGTGCAAGTGCAGCTGCGCCACCATGTTGCCAAGGGTGGCAACGTTGAGCTTGTCGCCGCCTTGATGGGCCTTCAGGGCCTGCCCGACCCGAGAGGCTTCGCGCCACATCTGTTGCTGATCGTCTTCGCTCATGTCGAACACCTCGACGGCGCCTTCACAGCGCGGAATCAGCACCAGCCAGGCGTAGCGGGCATCGTCCATCAGGCGCAGCTGGCACAGCGGCAATTCGGTGATCGGATAGCTATCGTCGACCAGACGTGGGTCGAGGGCGAAGTCGGTCATGTCGGGCTCCGATGGGCGGCGTTACCCACAGGGTACACCAGCGGTGCGCCGGTCGGCGGATTTCCCCGCTGCGCACGTGGCGGGTATTCTGATGGCCGCTGTCTTTCCGGTGCTGTGTTCGGCGCCGTCTGTCGCTCAAGGAACGCGCATGACACTCTTCGAGGCCATGGCCCTGCTCGGTATCGGCGTTGTCGCCGGCTTCATCAACGTGCTGGCGGCGGGGGGATCGATGCTGACGCTGCCGCTGTTGATGTTCTTCGGCTTGCCGCCCCAGGTGGCCAACGGCACCAATCGGGTGTCGATCACCCTGCAGAGTGTCTCGGCGGTGGCCAACTTCTTTCGTGCCGGCGCTCGGCATATTGGCTTGAGCCTGCGCTTGTCGGTGCCAGCGGTGGTGGGGTCCGTTCTCGGTGTGTGGCTGGCGCTTAAGGTCAGCGATGCCTTGTTCGAGACCATCCTGGTGGTGGTCATGGTCGTTGCTGCAGTGATCATGCTGCTGCCGCAGCCGAAGATCGATACCCGGCCACTGACGGCCGAACGCCTGACACCGAGCGTGTACGCCGCGATGTTCGTCATCGGCGTCTATGGTGGCTTTCTCCAGGTCGGCGTCGGCATCCTGTTTATCATCGTGCTCTACCGCATGCTCAAGATCGATCTTGCCCAAGTGAATGCCTTCAAGGTGCTGATCATTCTGGTGTACACCTTGCCGGCGCTTGGCATGTTCCTGTGGCACGATCAGGTGCGCTGGAACTATGGCCTGGTGCTGGCGCTGGGGGCGATGACCGGCGCCTGGTTGGCGGTGAAGGTCAACATGAGCTCGCGGGGGGCGCTGGTGGTGAAGTGGCTTACCGTCGCGATAATCGCGGTTATTATCGTCAAGCTGGTGATATCTTGAACGGCAGGCACAAAGGTGTGCGTTAACGCATCGTCGGCGGCGATAGCACCTCGCCGGTTGATCGCTTCGTGCTAGATTGTGAGTGCATGACGTATGTCGCATACATAAGGAGAGGGCTTCATGAAGAGAACGCTGGCGATTGTACTGGTGTCGCTGTTTACGCTTGCCTTGCTGAATGGTTGCAACACAGTACGCGGCGTCGGTCAGGACATCGAAAAGGGTGGCGAAGCCATCCAGAAAACCACGACCTGATACGCAGGGATGCGTCGTCGAGGCTGTCGGTAGCCTCGACGGCGATCTCCCCACCCCACGGTCACGATGATCGCTGGCCTTGATTGCTGGCCTTGATCGCTGGCCTTGATCACTGGACTTGATCGCGGGATGTGATAGCTAGGCTTGCGCTCGCCGCGTCGGTCGCTGTCCTGTTTCTGTTGTCATATCGCCTTCCCGAATGCCCCCGATGATGTCGTGTAATACGACGCGGACAGTGCTGGCACGCGACCCGGCTGGGTCGGCACGATAGACTGTCCAGGAAGATCGAGACGTCGCCCTTGGCGGTACCCTTGTGACGTTTTTCTGCAAATTCTTCTGTCAGCCTGTTGCTGACAGCGTTGTCAGGCAATGGAGGCCATCATGACCCGAACACTTTTCGCTGCGCTACTGGTTACCCCGCTGGTGCTGGCCGGCTGCACGTCATCATCCAGCTCCGTGGAGCGCGAGCCCGCCCCGGTGCCGCCGAGGATGTCCATGGAGGACGCCTGTGGTGCCGGCGCGGTGCAAGATCACATCGGCCATACCTACACCGAGGCCATGGGGCAGTCCATTCAGCAGCAAAGCGGCGCCGCCAGTCAGCGTGTGCTGCGCCCCGGTGGCGTGGCGACCATGGACTTCCGCGCCGATCGGCTGAACGTGAAACTCGATGCTGCCGATACCATTACCGACCTTAGCTGTGGTTGAGGATGCGCACGGCGTCTTGAGCCGAGCATGAATGACGACGAGGCCGCCCCCCGGGGCGGCCTCGTCGTTTGGGCGGTTTGCGATACCACGATGTGCCGGCTCTCCATCGTCGGCGCAAGATCTGCCGTGGCGGTCTCGCCGCACAAGACGCTGTCAGCGGCTATCCGGCATCGGTGGAGAGCTTGGTACGGCGCTGCTCTTCGTCGGCCTGCTTACGCAGTTTCTTGCGTAGGGCGGCTTTCTCGAAGCGCAGCTTGCGAACCGGCGTGTCCAGCGTCAGCGGAGGCACCGGCGCGGGGTTACCTTCGGCGTCCACGGCCACCATGGTTAGATAGCAGCTGTTGGTGTGGCGAATGATCTTCTGGCGGATATCCTCGGCCACCACCTTGATGCCGATCTCCATGGAGGAGCGGCCCACATGATTGACGCTGGCCAGGAAGGTCACCAGTTCGCCGACGTGAATCGGCTGCTTGAACATCACCTGGTCCACCGACAGCGTGACCACGTAGTTGCCGGAATAGCGACTGGCGCAAGCGTAGGCGACTTCGTCGAGCTTCTTCAGGATCGCGCCGCCGTGCACTTTGCCGCTGAAGTTGGCCATGTCGGGGGTCATCAGCACGGTCATGATCAACTCGTGCTGGCCGGGCAGGCTCTGTTCGTCCATCGTCGGGGGTCCTTTGAGAGCAGGGGAACGCGGTCAAGAGCGTTCTTGACCGGTGTCATGTTACACAGCATAACGCCTTGCCGTCCCCAGGGAACGGCAAGGCGTCGTCGTGCGCGGCGAAGGCTAGGCCGATGTCGGCCAGCGGCGTGTGCCCGTGAGGCTTAGAACCAGGTCAGGCCGATGGAAATCAGGATGCCCGTGACGAACAGCTGAATCAGGCAGAAGCCCATGATGTCCTTGGCCTTGAGGCCGGCGATGCCGAGCACCGGCAGGGCCCAGAACGGCTGCAGCAGGTTGGTCCAGGCGTCGCCCCAGGCCACGGCCATGGCGGCGCGGGGAATCTCGACGCCTAGCGCCTGGGCGGCGGGGATCACCACCGGGGCCTGAACGGCCCATTGGCCGCCACCGGAGGGCACGAAGATGTTGACGATACCGGCGCTCAGAAAGGTCCAGAACGGCAGGCTGGTTTCGGTGGCGAATGAGATCATCCACTGAGACATGGTCTCGGCCAGGCCCGACTGGATCATGATCGCCATGATGCCGGCGTAGAACGGGAACTGGATGACGATACCGGCGCCGCCCTTGATGCCCTCGTTGAGGCTGTTGAGCAGGCTCTGCGGGCGACGGTGCAGGACGATGGCCAGGAACAGGAACATGAAGTTGACCACGTTCAGGTTCAGGCCGCCGCCACCGACGAAGTAGCTGATCAGGTAGATCAGGCCCGGCACGCCGACCAGCAACGCCAGGGTGACGCTGTTCTCCAGGCGCTCGGCCGGGCGGGTGATGCGCGGACGATTGTCGTCGTCATCGCCGAGCAGCGCCGGGTCGATGTAGACGCTTTCCTTCTCACCGGGCAGCATCATGCGATTGACCAGCGGGACGGCGATGAACAGGGCGGCGACGATGGCCAGGTTGAACCACGAGAAGATCGTCTCGCCGGTACCGATCACGCCGATCTGCTCCATGGAGAAGTGGCCGTCGGTGGCGATGGTCAGCGGCACCGAGCCTGCGAGTCCGCCGTGCCACACCACGAAGCCGGAGTAGGCGCTCGCCACCAGCAGGCGATAGTCGACCCTGACCTTGCGTGCCAGCTCCTTGGCGAACAGCGCGCCGACCACCAGGCCAAAGCCCCAGTTGATCCAGCTGGCGGCCAGCGACACCAGCGTCACCAGCAGGATGGCCGCACCGGCGTTGTTGGCCAGGCCTGCCAGCGACGCCAGCAGGCGCTTCACCGGGGGGGAACTCGCCAGCATGAAGCCGGTGACCAGCACCAGCAGCATCTGCATCGAGAACGTCAGCAGGTTCCAGAAGCCGTCGCCCCAGTACGTCAGCACCGCCAACGGCGACTGGCGCTCGATGGCGATGGCCGCACAGGCCGCGACGATGGTCAGGATCAATACGAAGACATAGGGGTCGGGCAGGTAGCGTTCGACCAGTTTCACGGCGGGACGTGATAGCGCTCTGAGCATGGCGTGTATCGCTTCTTCTGATTGTGGGAGTGGGGCATGTTGCGTCGCCCTTGCCGAAGTTACCGTGCCGCAGCGCTCGTGGGGAGTCAAAGGCTCCTGTCAGGCATGTACAACCGGGCACAGCCTCACGCGGCTGACGCTGGCGGCAGGCCGGCCTGGCCGCGCCAACGCGTGCTGCGATAGCGGAGATAGTAGGCGATAAGGACCGTGGAACGCACTCCCGTAAAGCCGAGAAACGCCAGCCATAACCCATGGTTGCCAAGCCCCTGGGTTAGCCACCACAGCGGCAGGTAGGCCGCGAGGCCGACGAAGATCGAATTGCGCATCTCGCGGATGGCCGTGGCGCCGATGAAGACACCATCGAGCAGGTAGCTCCACACCGCGATCATCGGCATCGCCACCATCCAGGGCAGATATTCCGCAGCGGTGGCACGCACTTCCGGTAGCCCTGTGAGCAGGGCGACCAGGGCATTGCCGCCGACGGCGAAGGCCAGGCTCGCCGCAAGCGCCGTGAGCAGAGAGCACAGTGCGGCGCCGCGCACGGCCGCCGCGAACTCATCGAAGCGGCGCCGCCCGATGGCGTGCCCGGTCAGCGCTTCGGCGGCGTTGGCGAAGCCATCGAGCGCGTAGGAGGTGAGCATGATGAACTGCAGCAGCACCGCGTTGGCGGCCAGCACCGTGTCGCCCTGGGCGGCGCCCTGGGCGGTGAAGAAGGCCTGGGCGAACAGCAGTCCGAGGGTGCGCACGAACAGGTTGGCGTTGACCGAGAACAGCTCCGCATAGGCCGATAACCGGGCCAGTCGCTGGCGCAGGAAGTGGCCACCGAGTCGCGCCAGGCGTCGCCGACACCACCATAGCCCGACGGCCACCGCCGAGTAGTCGGCGATGACCGTGGCCCAGGCCACCCCGTCGCTGGTCAGCCCCAGTCCGATCACGAAGACCAGGTCGAGGACGATGTTCACGCCGTTGTTGACCAGCAGCAGGGCCAGGGTCACTCGGGTGTTCTGCTGGCCGAGGAACCAGCCGAGGATCGCGTAGTTGGCCAGTACCGCCGGTGCCGAGAGCAGGCGGATCGCCGCGTAGCTTTCGGCCAGGGCGGTCGCCTGTGGGCTGCCGTCGAGTAACCACAAGCCCAATTCGACCAAGGGGCCGCCGAACAGGATCAAGATGACGCCGATGCCTACCGCCAGGATCAGCGACTGGCCGAGCAGATGGCGCACGTCGTCGTCGCGTTCGCGCCCGGCGGCCTGGGAGGTGAGCCCGGTGGTGCCCATGCGCAGGAAGCCGAAGCCCCAGTAGAGAAAGCCGAACAGGGTAGCGCCCAGGGTCACCCCGGCGAGGTAGCGCGAATCCGGCAGGTGGCCGACCACGGCGGTATCCACCAGACCGAGCAGCGGCACGGTGATGTTGGACAGGATGATTGGCCAGGACAGCGCCGCGATACGCGGCAGGCTCGAAAAGGCAGTCTTTGCAGGGGGCACGGGGAACACTCGGCCAAAGGCATCAGAGGATGGCGGGGCGGCAAGCCAAGTGCAAGGACGATGCCGTGAGGCCCTGGCCGACGAAGGCGGGTGTGCTGTCCTCGACGCCAGGGTGAGGCGCTGCCGACGGTCTCGGCGCAGAAGGCGCCAGTATCGGGACAGTCCGCCCGGGTGCCGCGGTCGGGCTCTCCAGCACTCCCCAGGACGCCGCCTCGCACACCGCCCGGCCTAGGCCGCGGTGATGATGTGGTACTTGTCCATCAGTTGATCGTGGGTCTCGGCGCGCTCGGGGTCGAGCGGGATGCAATCCACCGGACACACCTGCTGGCACTGTGGCTCGTCGTAGTGGCCGACGCACTCGGTACACAGGTTCGGGTCGATGACGTAGATCTCCTCGCCCGGGGAGATGGCGCCATTGGGGCATTCGGGTTCGCAGACGTCGCAGTTGATGCACTCGTCGGTGATCATCAGAGACATTGAGGGTCCTCGCACAGAGTCGTGGCCGTTCGGCCAAGGTCGCCGGAGCGTCGTGGTGCAACGAGGCCTGTCCTCGTGCCTGGAACGCGCCGGGGTCGCGGCAGCGCCGCGATAAATCCAAGTGGTTTGGTCAGGTATTGTACTGGCTGTGCATCATTTCGGCGACCTTGGGATGAACGTGTTTGGACACGTCGCCGCCGAGGCGGGCGATTTCCCGTACCAGGGTGGAGGAGATATAGGAGTTCTCCACTTCCGGGGTCAAGAACACCGTCTCGAGATCCGGCATCTGGGCGCGGTTCATGTTGGCCAGCTGAAGTTCGTACTCGAAGTCCGAGACCGCCCGCAGGCCGCGCACCAGCACCCTGGAGTCGTGGGCCTTCATGAATTCCGTCATCAGGCCGGAAAAGCCGACCACCTCGACGTTGTCGTGGCCCGCGACGACGTCCCGGGTGAGGGCAATGCGGGTGTCCAGGTCGAACATCGGGCTCTTGCCCGGGCTCATGGCGATGGCGACCACGACCTTGTCGAAGAGCCTCGCGGAGCGCTCGATCAAATCGTAGTGGCCGTTGGTGATCGGATCGAAGGTGCCGGGGTAGATGGCGGTGATCATCGCCGCTCTCCTGTCAGTTCGGGCTAGGTGTGTCGGGCCTGTTGATTCGAGTGTCGAGTGTTGAGTCTAGCGTGCCGGGCTTGCCATCGCGGCCAGTAGAACGAGGACCCGGGGTGCGGGTCCATTGGCGTGACATCCCGCGGGCATGGCGGTGGCGGGTGGACGCTAGGCGTCGTCCCCATCGAGGCTACCGAAGGGGTTCTTCACCGCCAGGGAGATCGGCTGAGCGTAGCCCGGAATGCGGATGCTATCGGCACTGATGTCGAGTTCAGGACCTTCCAGCACGCCTTCCCCGAAGCGGTAGCGCACCGCGAAGTGGCCGGCGTCTGCCTCGTGGCGATAGGCCCGGGCCCGGGCCCGGGTCTGCTCGCGGCGCTCGCGCCAGTCGCTGAGTGCCGCCTCGCCGTGGCGCTTCTTCAGCAGGCGCTCGGTCGCGGCGGGGGAGATCAGCACGCCGGTGGCGTTGTTGCCACCGAAGCCCTTGGCATTGATGAAGGTGGCATCGGCGTCGAAGGCGAGGGTGTTCTGGAAGAAGCGCAGGCGCTCGCCATGCACGTCATCGGCGATGGTATCGACCGTGGCGATGCCCGGCAGCAGACCGTGGGCGAAGCTGCCGAGGGCACTGACCGCTTGATCGCCGGCGGCACTGCCCTGGGAGTGGCCGACATAGGCCTTGATCGCCACCACTGGCCACTGCTCGATGCCGTTGGCCTTGGCCACCACGTCGAACACATGGGACTCGGTGGTGCGATTCTTGGGCGTCGAGGTGCCGTGGGCATGCACGTAGGTGCGCTCACGCAGGGCCTTCTCGCCGAGCATGTCGCGGACCAGCGCACAGGCCTTGCCGAGGGTAATGTAGTTGCCGATGCCGGGGGCCGAGATCGAGCGCTTCCAGCCATCGGCGTTGACGAAGACGTCGGGGGCACTGGCGAGAATATCGGCACCGACTTCCAGGGCCAGCTCGTCGTCCATCAGCATCACGAACTGGCTGGCTTCCCCCATGGTGAAGCCGCAGTTGCGAGCGAAGGGACGGCTGGCACGCTGGTAGTCGGCGTCGGTGAGCAGCTCCAGCGCATCCAGCGCCTTCAGGCTATCATCGTCGGCCAAGGCCCCCATGGCACGAAAGCCTTCGATGACCTCCGGCGTGATCGGGGCATCGGCGGTGCCGACCATGACCACTCGGCGGCGTCCGGCGCGGATGTCGTCGACGCCCAGGCGCAGGTTGTACAGGAAGCTGGCACAGGCGCCGAGGGCGGCGCCGGTGGCACCGACGCTGCCGAGCACATAGGCGTTGAGGAAGTCGGCTGGCATCTGGCCGTAGCCCAGCGGCATCTGCTTGGAGGTGGCTCGCTTGCCGGAGACGAAGCTCTTGAGCAGACCGCCCCAGCCCTCGTCGTCGAGCTGGCCGATGGAGTTGCCGGCGTAGACGGCGATGGCATCGGGGTCGAGCCGGTCGCGCAGCCTGTCCCATTCGAGGCCACTGTCACCGAGACAGTCACTGGCGGCGAAAACCGCCATCGACAGGCCGCGGGGGTGGTGCACGCTGCGATACAGCTGGCTCGGCTCGAAGCCCGAGGGCAACTGGCCGGCGGCGCGCACCTGGGCCGGGCGGGTCTCGGGCAGCATCACGTCCATCGGCCCTGCGGGCACCGTGACCTCCAGGGTGCCGCGGTCGACCTCGCGTACCTGCCAGGTCGGCGGCAGGTCGTCGGGCAACTGGCGCCGACGCAGACGGAAGGTCAACGGCGCCTCGAGCGCCAGGTTGGCGCGGCGATTGGCGGGCAGCCCCTCGTCATTGAAGCGAGGATCTTCGATACGCCGAATCAAGGTGTGATCGAGCACACGATCACGCACCTCGGCCACCAGCGCCGCGGCATCCAGCTGCTGACCGGAAGCGTCGTGCCAGACATCATCGGCGTCGCGATGGACCAGGCGCATCATGGCCGCCAGGCCTAGCAGAGTCTTGGCCTGTTCGGCCTCGGGTAGGGCGTCGAGCACGGTACGCCGAAAGGCCTGATGGCCCGAGGTACGGCCGGCCGGATTGACGCCGCCCATGCCCACGATCACCGGTAAGTGTGACAAGCCGGGGTCCTCGTTGGAAAACGGGTGAAAGTCTCGCGCTCGGGGCGGTCGACGGTGGGCGTACCTGGCGCGGCAAACTGGGTGGCCGGGCGGGTACGGGCCCAAGCGAGACAACGGCGAGGCGACTTGCCTCAAGCCATGCCTCGTTCGCCCCTAGCAAAACGCCGTTCGATATTGCCATGGGAGAGCGTGTCAGGCCAGCGATCTTAGCATTTGGCCTAGTTGACGTCATGCGCGTTTCGGTCATGCATCCTAGGCGGTTGCACCAGAAATGTGCGTGTTTTGGCAGAACTGGATGCGCGTGACGGTAAAGTAGCGGTAAAGACGTGGCGAGGTCTCGCGCCGGCCGCGGCGGCAGGCTCAGGTCGCGAGCTCGGGTCGTGAGCTCGGGTCGCGAGAGAGGCCCTGTCGTCCCGATGCGGGACTGATAGACTTGGCGCATCGTCTTTTGCACCCGTTCTCTCGCACCCGTTCTCTGTCGAGCCTTCCCATGCACCCAGCTTCGCGCGTTATATCCAGCAGTCAGACCGGCCCCCATGAGGACCTGCCGAAACGAGTGTCACGGTCGCTGTCCCACGTCTGGCGCAAGCCGATCGCCGGCCACACCCGGGCAGCCTTCGCCGAGGCCGACGGCTGGCGTCGTTCGTTGGGTGAGCGAGGGTTGATTCTGGATGCCTGTTGCGGCGTGGGAATGTCGACCCGAAAGCTGGCCGAACGCTTTCCCGAGCACTGCGTGATCGGCGTCGACCGCAGTGCCGATCGGCTGTCGCGGGACCATGGCGAACTGCCGGATAATGCCCGGCTGGTGAGAGCGGATCTGGTCGACTTCTGGCGGCTGGCACTGGACGCCGGGTGGCGGCCCGAGCGGCACTACCTGCTCTATCCCAACCCCTACCCCAAGTCCGTCCAGCTCAAGATGCGCTGGCATGGCCACCCGGTGTTTCCGGCCATTGTCGCGCTTGGGGGACGGCTCGAGGTACGTTCCAACTGGCGGTTGTACATCGAGGAGTTCGCCATCGCGGTGGCCCAGGCTAGCGGTATCACCGCCCCGCTCGGGCCTTTCGATCCGGGTGATGACCCGCTGACCCACTTCGAGCGCAAGTACCACGACAGCGGCCAGCCGCTATGGCATCTGGTGGTCAACCTGGCGCATCGCCCGGGGCTGATGCCGGGCTTCTAGACGCCCGAAGTCGACCGCGCGATGTTCGAGCGAGTGCCGACAGCGGTTTCGGTGCAGCGCCCTGGTAGAGAGCTCTGGTGACAGGGCCTTGGTAGAGAGCTTTTGTAGAGAGCTTTGGTGGGAGAGCTCTGGGACAGAACTCTGTCGCCTTCCGAGCCCTGGCGCCGGCGGGCGACGAGGCCGGCGTCGGTAGGTACTCGCTCACCGCGCACCTCAACCTACCCCAGCGTACCTCAACGTACCTCAGCGGCTTCTTCGTCAGGCTCTTGGTTGTCGGGTTCCCCCGGCCGCTGGCGAGCGGCGGGGCCGGCGTCGGTAGGTACTCGCTCACCGCGCACCTCAACCTACCCCAGTGGCTCCTTCGTCTGGCGCCCGGGAAGCGGGCCGTCAGGCCTAGCGACCGGGCCCGCGGTCGAGTTGGCGGAAGTTCTCGCCCAGGGTGCGCCGCAGCCACAGCGCGATCGGGCCACTGCCCGCATCGCGCCGGCTCACGGTCTCCACTTCGATGCGCGGTGCTTCACCGAGGGCATCACTCGCGAGTCGCACCAGGCGTTGGCGAAAGGGCGGATAGTGGGCGATATGTTCCGGGATCAAGGCCCAACCGAGGCCCCGGGTGGCGAGTTCGGCCATGGAATAGAAACTGTTGAGCCGCCAGCACTGGGCGCTGGTCGCCGCCGGGCCCGGCTCGCGGTCGGCCCGTCGCCGCGAGGCGATCATCAACTGGCGATGGTGGGCCAGGTCGGGTGGCGAGACGTTCCGATGTCGGGCCAGGGCATGTGTGCTGCCCACGACCCAGTGCTGGCGAAGGTTGGCGATCCGGCTGCCCTCGAGGGGGCCTGGTGCGCGTACGTGGCTGAGCAGAATGCCAAGGTCGGCGGTGCGCTCTTCGACCCAGCCGGCGACATCCCCCTGGGCGCCATAGAGCAAGGTCAGGGACAGCGCCGGATAGCGCGAGGCGAGGGCCTCCAGGGTGGCATCCACCGGCGGCATCTCGACCAGCGCCTCGTCGATGGCGAGGACCAGCTGGGCCTCTTCGCCGAGGGCGAGTGTCTGCGCCCTGGCGTTCAGGCGCTGGCACTGGGCGATCACCGAACGCGCCTCCGGCAACAGCGCCTCACCTTCGGCGGTGAGTGTCGGCGAACGTGACCTTCGATCGAACAGCACACAGTCGAGATCGAGTTCCAGGTTGGCGATGGCGGTACTCACCGCCGATTGAGCCCGGCCCAGGTGGCGTGCAGCCGCGGAAAAGGACCCGCGTTCGGCGCAGGCGATGAACAGCTCGAGTTGATCCAGGCTCCAGCGCATGGGCAAGGCTCCGGGGCAGTAGCGGCTTAATCTATCTGATTTTTAGATAGTAGCTACCTGGCCTGTATCGGTAAACCCACTAGAATGGGCCGCACAAACGATCAATGTCGCTGCCAATAGCGGCGGGAGAGGCAATCAATGCGTTCCTGGAAAGAGCGTGTGATGCACATGGTGCTGTTCGAATTCGGCGGGTTGGTCATCGTGACGCCGTTGGCCAGTGCGCTGAGCGGTCACGGCCTGGCCGAGATCGGCATCCTGGCCGTGGGCCTGGCGACGGCAGCGATGGCCTGGAATCTGGTGTGGAACTGGGGCTTCGACCGCATCGTGCCGACCCGCCAACGTAGCCTGTCCCAGCGTCTTGCCCAGGCCTTCGGGTTCGAGCTGGGGCTGTTGGTGATGACCCTGCCTGCGGTGGCGTGGTGGATGGAGATTGGACTAATCGAAGCCTTTTGGCTCGATGCCGGCTTTATGCTGTTCTTTCTGATCTACGCGATGGTCTTCAATACGGTGTTTGATCGCGTCATGCAGCGGAGGTTGGCCAAAGGAGCGACCCGATGAGCTATGTGTACCTGGCGCTTGCCATCATCGCCGAGGTGATCGCCACCTCGGCGCTGAAGGCCTCCGACGAATTCAGCCGCTTCTGGCCGAGCGTGGTGGTCGTCGTCGGCTATGTGGTCGCTTTCTATCTGCTGACCCTGACTCTGCGCAGCGTCCCTGTGGGTATCGCCTACGCGCTCTGGGCCGGGCTCGGCATCGTGCTGGTGACCCTGATCGGTATCGTTGTCTATGGCGAGAAACCGGACCTGCCGGCGGTGCTCGGGTTGAGCATGATCATCGGCGGCGTTGCGGTCATCCAGGTATTTTCCTCGGTGTCCTCGCATTGACAGCGAGCCTGGTTCGCTGTCAGCGCTGCGTGTCAGTGATGTTTCCCATCGGCACCTGCCATGCCATCGGCGCCCTCGCCTGCCGGGCCGATCACCGGTCGGCCCCGGCGGGCTTTGCCAGGGACAAGGCTCAACGGGAGGACGATTCATCCGCCGGCGCCTTGTTGCCGAGCAAGTCCGTCTGGCCTTCTGGCGGCATCGTTTCGCCGACCGATTCCTCGATGGCCGATCGCTCCGACGCCAGTCCGCCTTCGGCGGCGGTTGTGTCAGCGGCGTCGCCCGCCTGGGACGTCGCTTCGCTTGTTGCTGTGGTGCTCGGGGCGACCCGAGACGATGGTCGAGGTGCCGACGATGACGGGGTCGATGGCTGGGACAGCGACACCACGGGCACGCCCTGGGGAAAGATGATCTCGCGGGCCTCGTCAGGCATCGAGATGCCGGCCTCGGTCAGGGTGTTCTTGATCTGGCGCAGCACCGCCGAGCGGAGCTTGATGCCGGCGATGGCATGGCCGTCGTACCAGAAGTAGGCCTTGAGGTTGACGGTGGAGGCGCCGAGGGCATCGACCAGTACCATCGGTTCGGGGTGCGCGATGATGGCTGCGTGGCCGGTCAGTATCTCGTGAATCAACCGCTGCGCCCGAGCGACCGAGTCGTCGTAGCCGATGCCGATATCGACGCTGGTGCGAAGGCCCGGCGAGGTGGAATAGTTGATCACGGTGGTCTTGAAGATCGTCGCGTTGGGAATCTGGATATGGTTGCCCTCGGCGGAGAGCAGCACCGTGGAGCGGGCGTTCATGTTCTGCACGATGCCATTGTGGCCGCCGACGGCGATCCAGTCGCCGCGCCGAAAGGGCTGGCGGATCGACATGATCAGGGTCGCGAGAAAGTTCTCGGCGATGTCGCGAAAGGCGAAGGATACGATGATGCCGATCATGCCGGCGCCGCCGACCACGGAAAACGCCAGTCCGGTCAACCCGGCCACCTGCAGGATGAGATAGATGCCGAGCAGCAGCACCGGGAGGGCGATGGCCCGGGCCAGTACCTGGCGCAAGAAGGGCGAGGCGATGCGGTTTTGCAGCACGCGGCGGGCCAGGGCCGCGACCAGTCGCGCCAGTAGCCAGGCCAACGGCAGCACCAGTAACGAGAGCAGTACCAGCGGCACATGGGTGAGCGCTTCGCGCCCAACGCGGCTGAGCTCATCGACGACCGGCGAGAGCGACAGCGTGAACTCCGGCTGCACTTCGATGCGGTTGACCACGGCAACGACGCCCTCGGTCTTGGTCGCCAGGGTTCCGGCCCAGTCCCGGTGGTTGCCTGACGTCGCCGCGCCGTCGAGATAGACGATGCCTTCCCTTACCTCGACGGAGAGGCCGCGATACCAACCGGCAGAGTCGAGAATGCCGGTCAGGCGAGTATCGATGGCGCCATCGTCGGTGCGCTCAGATACGGCCACCGTCTGGGCGCCGTCGAGACTCGTGGCGTCCTGGGCGAGGGCGGTGCCCACCAGTGACAGCGCGAGCAGCAGTACATGAAGTCTCCAGCGCATGGCCTCTCTCCGTGAACGCCTGACTCCTTGCAGCATGCTTGCAATTGGCCCACGCCGCCACTCGCAAGCCGGAGGCGGCCAAGGCGCCATTCGCTGGCGCCTTGGCCTGGGCGGCGCTGATGCAAGCCGGTCGTAGCGTGACCATGCTGCCGGCGCAGGCCTTCTCCCGACCCCGTCATCACGTGACAGTCGAATCCTTGATCGTCAGGCGGTAGACTCGGCCCTCGTTTCGCCGGGCACCGGCGCGACCCGAATTCAGCCCAGGAAAGCCTTCATGTTTCGCCGTTTGTCGCCGTTACGGTCGTCGTTGTTCTCTCGCTTGCAGGCGGCCCACCGCCTTGCCCCCGTGATCGCCGTCCGCAGCATCCTGCTGGGCGGCCTGTGCTCTGTGCTGCTGGCGTCGCCGGTGCAGGCGGCCGGCTTCAGCCGCCTGGCCGAGCTGTCCAATGACGGCTTTCTGATCAGCGCCGAGGCGCGCCTTCTGCCCACCGGCGCCCAGCCGGGCGAGACGCTCGGCGCCATCTCGCCGGATCGCCTGCTCACCCCGGCCTCGGTGACCAAGGTCTACACCGCCGCGGCCACGCTCGACGCCTGGGGCCCGCAGCACCGCTTCACCACCGAGCTCAAGAGTACCGCCCGCACCGGCGCCGACGGCACCCTGGCCGGCGACCTGGTGTTGGTGGGGGGCGGCGACCCGAGCCTGACCAGCGAAGACCTGTGGCGGCTGACCCAGCGTTTGCATCAGTCCGGCGTGCGTCGAGTGACCGGACGCCTGGTGGTCAGCCAGGCGCGCTTCGGCCCGGTGGCCTGCGCCACCACCGATCGCTGCAGGGCGCTGGAGCGCTCCGACAACGCCTATAGCGCGCTGTTGACCTCCGCCGGCGTCAACTACGGCAGCTGGTGCGTGCAGGTGGCCCCTGGCGCCGTCGGCGGCCCGGCCCGCATCACCGGCTGCAATAGCCAAACGCCGCTATTTGCCGTCGACAACCGGGTCACCACCCAGGCGGCCAATGCCGGCACCAGCCTCGATGCGCTGCGGGTCGCCGACGGTGGCGTCGAGCGCCTGACGGTGAGCGGTACCATTTCGGCCAATGCCCTGCCCCAGGAGGTCTACCGCGCCAGCGCCGACCCGGCTCACCAGACCGCCGAGACCCTGGCGGCCATGCTCTCGCGTTCGGGCATCGTGGTGGATGGTGGCAGCGCGACCTCCATGGAGCCGGCGCCGGCCAGCGCACGTCGGCTGGCCGCCGTCGATGGCAAGCCGCTCCAGGAAATCCTGCTGCGCATGCTCAACTACTCGAATAATTACATGGCCGATGTGCTGGCGCTTGATCTTGTGACCACGCCCCGCGCCGAGCTCGACCAGGCCGGCCAAGCCCTCGAGGCGTTCGTCGCCGGTGTGCCCGGCCATGGCCCGGTGACGCTGGAAAGCGGCAGCGGTCTGACCACCGACAACAAGACCTCGGCCCAAGGCGCCAACGCGCTGCTCGAGTATATGTTTCAGCGCCCGGCATTGTTTCCCGTATTCGCCGCCGGGCTGCAGGCGCCGGCCAATGGCCCGATGCGCTTTATTCGTCGCGGCTCCTCGACCTTCCAGAGCCACGTGATGCTCAAGACCGGGACCCTCAACCAGCCGGTGGCGGTGCGCGCGGTGACGGGCTACTTTCGCACCGCGAGCCACCGCTGGGGGGTATTCAGCGTGCTGGTCAACGGCACCGCCTCGACGCCTTACATCAGTTGGTCTCGCGTGCTGGACCTGGCCTCGTTGGACCTGGATCGCATGATTTCCGACCACTGACAGGCGCCGCAGCGCCCATGATCTCCTAACGAGGATGTCTCGATGAAGCCCGGACACACCGGCTGGCGGCACCTGATTCACTCTACCCGTTACTCGTTCAAGGGCCTCAAGGCCGCCTTTCGTCACGAGTCCGCCTTCCGCCAGGAGCTGTGCTTGTGCCTGGTGCTGGTGCCATTGGCCTGGTGGATCGGTGACACGCCGGTGGAGTGGATCCTGCTGGTGGGGAGCTGCTTTGTGGTGTTGATCGTCGAGCTGCTCAACAGTGCCATCGAGAGCGTTGTGGACCGCATCGGCACCGAACATCACGTGCTCTCGGGGCGGGCCAAGGACATCGGCTCGGCCGCGGTGATGCTGGCCCTGACCATGGTGGTCGTGACCTGGGCGCTGCTCGCCTGGGACAAGTTCGTCGGCTTCTAGGGGCGCCCGCCTGGGCTAGCTACCGAAAGGCGTGGCGAAAGACCTGGCGAAAGGCCTGACGAAAGACCTGCCATGAGGTGTCGTTGCACGGGTCGGGGGCCACGATGTGGATGGATCGTGGGGATTGGCTAGGCGCCGCGTGCCTCGCTTGAGTATGCTCAAGGGAAGGGAGAGCGTTGTCGCCGCCAGGAAGGGCGGGGGCGGCGCCATCGCCACCGCCATCAAGGAGAGCCGCCATGGACACGACCCCAGATTTCCTGCCCCGGGACGATGTCCCGGCGGCCCTTCACGGCGTGCTCGACAAGGCCTGGGGCCGGCTCAGCGATAGCCTGGTCAAGGCCGACAACCTGGCCGAGATGAACAAGCAGGAGCCGCCATCCGAGGTCTATCACGCCCTCGATGCGCGTCGTCGGGCACAGCTTGCCCGTACGCTGGCGATCTCGACCTTTGCCGTCGATAGCCTGGTGCGATACCCCGAGTGGCTGGCCTGCCTCGACTCCAGCGGTGAGCTCGATCGTGCACTGTCGGCCCAGGCGCTGAGCCAGCTGCTCGGTGAGTCACTCGAGCTTGCCGAGGATGAAGCCGCGATGCAGGCGGCCCTGCGCCGGTTCCGCCGGGCGCGCATGCTCGCCATCGTGTGGCGCGACCTGAACCGTGAAGGTGATGCCGGCTCTGATGCCGGTCGGGATGCCTGGGCCACTGGCGCCGCGGTATCGCGGCTGGCCGAGGTGTGCCTGGAGGGCGCGCTTGGCTGGCTCGAGGCCTTCTTCGAGCCGCGCTGGGGGCGGCCCGCTGAGCGCCCCGGCGGCGCCGAGCAGCGCCTCGTGGTGCTCGGCATGGGCAAACTCGGCGCCGGCGAGCTCAACCTTTCCTCGGATATCGACCTGATCTTCGCCTATCCCGAAAAGGGCGAGACGGTCGGCGGGCGCAAGGCGCTCGACCACGTCGAGTACTTCACCAAGCTCGGCCAGAAGCTGATCGCATCGCTCGATGCGGTCACCGCCGATGGCTTCGTGTTCCGCGTCGACATGCGCCTGCGCCCGCTCGGCGACGGCGGTCCCCTGGTCGGCAGTTTCTCGTCCCTGGCCGGCTACTACCAGGACCAGGGCCGCGAGTGGGAGCGCTACGCCATGCTCAAGGCGAGGCCCGTGGCCGGCGACGTGGATGCTGGCTTCGAGCTGCTCTCCAGCATTCGCCCCTTCGTCTATCGCAAGTATCTGGACTTCGGCGCCATCGAGTCGCTGCGTGAGCTCAAGGCGATGATCAATCGCGAGGTCAAGCGCAAGGGCATGCAGGGCAATATCAAGCTCGGCCCCGGCGGCATTCGCGAGGTGGAGTTCGTGGTCCAGGCGTTCCAGCTGATTCGCGGTGGGCGCGATACCGAGCTTCAGGTCACCTCGCTCAAGACCGCCATGCAGCGCCTGCCTGAGCTTGGGCTGCTGCCCCAGGCGGTGATCGACGATCTGCTGCCGGACTACGCCTACCTGCGCGATCTCGAGCACGCCATCCAGGCCCTGGAGGATCGCCAGACCCAGGCCCTGCCGGACGATGCTCTCGATCGTGAACGCGTCGCCTTCGCCATGGATGCCGAAGGCTGGCCGGCGCTGATGGCGCGGCTCGACGAGGTTCGTGCCCGCGTGCGTCAGCACTTCGATGCGGTGATCAGCGACCCCGAAGACGAGGTCGAGGAGGATGCCGACGATGCGGCCGACCTGGACACCTGGCGTCAGCTATGGCGCGGCGAGCCAGATGACGACGAGGCGACGGCGACGCTGGAGAAGGCCGGCTTCGAGGACGCCGCCACGGCGCTCAAGCGGATCAAGGACCTGTCGGGTTCACGCCAGGTGCAGGCCATGCAGCGCATCGGCTTCGAGCGCCTCGACGCGCTGATGCCGCTGCTGCTCGATGCGGTGGTCGAAAGCGACGCCCCGGACATGGCGCTGGAACGCGTGCTGCCGCTGATCGAATCCGTCCTGCGCCGCACCGCCTATCTGGCGCTGCTGCGGGAGAACCCCGACGCCCTGGGCCATCTGATGAAACTGTGCGGCTCGAGCCCATGGATCGCTCAGCAGATCGCCCGCCATCCGGTGTTGCTCGATGAACTGCTGACGCCGGATACGCTCTACACACCCGCCGACAAGGAGCGCCTGGCCGATGAGTTGCGCCAGACCCTGGCGCGCATTCCCGAGGATGACGAAGAGGCCTTGCTCGAGGCGTTGAGAGTATTCAAGCACGCCCAGGTGCTCCACGTGGCGGCCTCCGACATCGCCGGCACCCGCCACCTGATGAAGGTCAGCGACTTTTTGACCTTCATCGCCGAGGTGGTGCTCGATGCCGTGCTGGCCATGGCCTGGAAGACCCTGACCCGAAAGCACGGTTTCCCCATCGGTCACGACGGCGAACGGGCCGGCGAGGTGCCGGAGTTTCTCGTCGTCGGCTACGGCAAGCTCGGCGGCATCGAGCTCGGCTATGGCTCGGATCTTGACCTGGTGTTCCTGCACGACTGCGCGTCCCAGGGCGAGACCGACGGCAAGCGCCCCATCGACAACGGCGTGTTCTTTACCCGTCTCGGGCAGCGGGTGATTCACTTGCTTTCGGCGATGACCCCGGCAGGATCGTTGTACGAGGTCGACATGCGTCTGCGACCGTCCGGCAATTCGGGGTTATTGGTCAGCCCGCTCAAGGCCTTCGCCGAGTACCAGCGCGAGCAGGCCTGGACCTGGGAGCACCAGGCCCTGGTAAGAGCTCGGGTGGTCTCCGGCCACGAGCGCCTGGCCGAGGGCTTCGAGGCGGTTCGCCGCGAGATCCTCGGGCGTGATCGCGACCGAGACGCCCTGCGTGACGAGGTGGTCAAGATGCGCCACAAGATGCGCGACCACCTAGGCTCCAAGCCGAGCCAGGGTGACGATGGCAGCTTCGACCTCAAGCATGACCCCGGTGGCATGGTCGATATCGAGTTCCTGTGCCAGTACGCGGTGCTGGCGCTATCCCACCAGACGCCGGAACTGATGCGCTTCAGCGACAACATGCGCATCCTCGAGACCCTGGAGGAAACCGGCCACCTTGACCCCGCCGAGGCCAAGGCGCTGCGCGAGGCCTACCTGGCGGCCCGCGCCGCCAATCACAGCTCGGCGCTGACCCGAGAGCCCGCCCGCGGCGACGCCGCGGCCTTCAAGCCGCACCGCGATGTGGTGATAGGCGCCTGGAAGACATGGCTGGAGCCGGAGGGCTGACAGCCCCGAGTGATGGAGGCGACATGCGCCAAAGCGACACGATGTCTCGCTTCGAAGCCACGCTACTTCGTCCGGTGAGCTCGGGCTCCTCGGGCACGGGCGACCCATGGGCGTTTGTCATTCTGCCCAAGAGCGCGAGCGCGAAGCTCCCCAGGCGAGGAAGGACGACGGTAGAGGGCAGCCTCGATGGTGTTGCCTTTCAGGCCACGCTGGAGCCGGATGGGCAGTTGAGCCATTGGCTGCGGGTCGATGCACCGCTGCTCGAACGAACAGGCGCCACCTTTGGCGATAGGGTTGCGTTGGAGATCATGTCGGCCGCGCAGGAACCGGAGCCCGAGGTTCCCCCCGACGTGCAACGCGCACTGGCACAGGCACCCGAGGCCCTGGCCGTTTGGAAGGCCACCACCACCATCGCACGTCTGGATTGGCTACATTGGATCACCTCGGCCAAGCAGGCCAAGACGCGTGAGAAGCGCATCGGTGATGCCTGCCATATGCTGGCCGCTGGAAAGCGGCGCGTATGCTGCTTCGATCCATCGGGCTATTACAGCAAGAGTTTCGCTGCCCCCCAGGCAGCGGAATAGAGACACCTGGATCCCAGGCCGAAGGCGCGCCTCCCGATGCCTGGAAACGCTATGCGAGCCTCGACCGATCGCCCGTTTCTCCGTCTGCGATGGCCGGGCTGGAGCAAGGCCCACGCGGTCACCGACGACAGGAGACGCGGGATGAGCGACGTTGTTCTCACCACTTTCGACTGGGTTCCCGAGACACCGCGAGGCTATGTCCGCGATCTTCGCGTGCGCTGGGCGCTGGAGGAGGCCGAGCTGCCTTATCGCGTGGAGGTCACCCCCTTTGGCGACCGCACTGCCGAACATTTCTTGCACCAGCCCTTTGGACAGGTGCCCTGGTTGACCGATGGCGACATCGTGATCTTCGAGAGCGGCGCCATCCTGCTGCATCTAGGCGCGAGCAGTGACGCGCTGTTGCCTGTCGATCCGCAACGTCGCAATGAGGTGATTCAATGGTCGTTTGCGGCGCTCAATTCCCTCGAGATGGCGAGCCTGCCGTGGTCGCTATTTCTGTTCTCTGGTGACACCGAGGAGACGCCGGGCAAGCAGCTTCTGGATAAGTTTCTGGCGGCTCGCCTTGGGCATCTGGAGGCAGCCTTGGTGGGCCGTGAGTGGCTCGCCGAGACGTTTTCGATGGCCGATATACTGACGGCGGATGTGTTGCGCCTCGTCGACCGGTTCGACGGTCTGGCACAACATCCAGCCTGCCGAGACTACGTCGCACGTGCCACGGCGCGGCCGGCCTTTCTCAAGGCACACTCGGACCAGATCGCACATTTCGCCGCCGCGGACTGAAGTCAATGCGGATGTCGGTGGGCGGCCGGATGGCGCCTCGAGTGTCGGATTCACCGGTGCCTGAGCACGACGGCAGGCGCCATTGTCTGACGAGGGCGGCGGTTCGACAGCGGCCCCTATCGAGCGATTGTCGCCAATACCCGATCGAGCCCCCGCAGGTCGATCACCGTCGGGGTGTCGGTGGGGAAGGGTGAGCCCTGGGGTCTGCGGTGACGCCGATGCAGCCAGTCGTCTCCATCTGGCGTGTGGCGCAGCAATACCGGTGGCTCCGGCTTGTTTCTGCGCAGTGCCAATCCTCTGGCAACCTTGGCACTGATCTTCAAACCCACGGATCTTGGCGACGGCCCCGGATCACGGCGGAAGGTCTCAGGGGCATGTCATCGGCCAAGGCCCGGCTGGGGTTCTGGGTCTCTGACACCGATAAGGGAGTCGAAGCTCGCGGCATCTACATCGAATCAGGGTCTGAGTACGAGCAGGTTCCCGTGGCTCACGCGGCTCACGCGCAGTGGGTCGGTGGCAATGGGCAGTCCATGGAGATGGTGGTCAATGGCGTCACGCTGACCTGGACCCCAAGCAATGGCCCGCAGCAGACAACGCTGCCGATCGAGCCTGATGCCCGCGCCAACCAGATCACCGTCTACCCCAACCCCGGCATATATCCTTGGAAGCGTGGTGTTGATCCAGATGGGGAGGCGTAGCACCACACCTGCTTCTGTTTAGATTCAGGCTGAGAGGTCGGGTAACCGCGGTCATCTGGCTTTACGCTTGTTTCTTCCGTGGTCTGCCGCCTTTGAGTCCATTTGCTCGGGCAGCGCTACTCTTGGCGGCACTACGGCTTTTGCCGCCTTTTGCACCGAGCTGGCGGGCCATCCACTGTCTGGAACCAAACTGCCCCTCCAGGAGAGCTGGCACATAGAGGTCAGCATCTAGCTGAGGCCAGTGCAGACCTAGCCCCGAGGGCGATAATTCAATCTCGGATAAGTCGTCCGGTGTGGCATCGGCGAGCCCTTCCACAAGATGCGGGGGGATCGCGAGCTCGAGTCCTGTATGAAGACTAACGATCACTCGATTGCTACGGCGATCGTATCGGGCTGCCGTGGCATGAACATGACTGCGTTCGGCGGCCATACGGGCCTCTGCCTGCTTGATGACATCATCAGTCATAGCCATGAATTTCTCTCCACTTGGCGCATAAGGCCAACAGTTCTACCGATAGTGCCGACGCAATACGGTTGAGCTCCTTCGAGTTGAATTGGTAGCTCTCACGCAACTCGGGGGGACCACTTGGGCAGTGCAAGATGAAGACCGCTTCACCGCCGTTGCCGATGATGTGCACATGCGCCGGTCGATGGGATAGATGACGGCTCTCATGCCATCGAAACGGAGAAGGGTTGGCATAACGCTAGTCTAGCATAAACCTAAGCGTTTAGGTTTGTGCAGAACAGGCGACGTCGAGCGACGGCGTACACTACCCAGCCTTTTACTTAAAACTCGGACAGTGCTCAGCCGCACGGCCAACGACACCATCAGCGTGGCGTGGTGCACCAGCCGGTCGATGGCGGCCATGGCCATCATGCTGTCGGGGAAGATACTGCCCCAGGTGCTGAAGGGCTGGTTGGCGGTGATGATCAGGCTGGCCGACTCGTAGTGGTGAGCGATCGACTCGAACGGCGTATTCCGGCGATCGTGACCGGTTTGCTCATTGCTCTCTCGCTGGCCCGGGTTTTGTAAGCTGACCGGTCACGATGGGTCGACCTCTGTCGTTTACGGGCCGGTGTTCTTGCGCATCGATGCTCCTCTGAGTGTCAGGCGGTAGGGCTGTGCAACACCCGATCGAGCCCCCGCAGGTCGATCACCGTCGGGGTGTCGGTGGGGAAGGGTGAGACCCTGGGGTCTGCGGTGACGCCGATGAAGGCGGCGCGGTTGGAGCGGGCGGCTCGATAGTCGTTGTAGGAGTCGCCGATCATCACCGTGGCTCCGGGCGTCAAGCCGCGGCGGACCATCAGGTTGCCCAGTGCGGTGACCTTATCCGGCGGGGCGCCGATGACCTCATCGAAGTAGTGGGCGAGGCCTCGGTGTTCGACGGTGTCTTGCAGTTCCTGGTGGGGGGTAGCCGACAGCAGTATCAGCGGTACTCGACCCTGCCACCTTTCCAGGGCCTCGAGGGCGCCGGCAATCATCGGCGCCGCCGCGAGGCGCTCGGCCACGGTATCCTTGAAGCAGTGGCAGAGCTCGTCGATGCGGGCCTGGGACACTGAGCGCCGGAGTATCTGCCCTTCGATATGGCGGAACTTGACCTCCCGCGGCTGGCCGCCACGGCGCCCCAGGTAGGCGGCGACGGCCTGTCGGACCGGCGCCGACTGGTCATCGTAGAGAGCTGCGAAGGCGGCGCGCTTGAGTGTCGCCGAATCCATGATGACGCCGTCGAAGTCGAAGACCAGGGCATCGAAAACGGGTGCGGTTGTCGCCACGAGTCGGTCCTTGTGTGTGCGTTGGCGCTCGATACGGCGACGCCCGCAGGCGCTTGCTTGGCGCGTCTGCGGGCGCCTGTTTAGCACGTCTGCGGGCGCCTGTTCAGCGCGTCTGCGGGCGTCTGTTCAGCACGTCTGCGGGCGCCTGTTCAGCACGTCTGCGGGCGCCTGTTCAGCGCGTCTGCGGGCGCTGGGCGGGACGACCAATGGATCCACCGCCCAGGCGATCAGGCCTGTCGTTTCAGCTTGCCGGTGACCCAGGACTTGGCCGGCGTCTGGCCGAGCAGGACCAGGATGATCACCGACGTCAACACCAGTGACAATGGGTTGGTGAACAGGGCTGCCACAAACTGACCGCCCTGGTCGCCCACCGATGACATGGCCTGGCGGTAGGTTTCGTCCAGCAGCGGGCCGAGAATGACGCCGAGGATGATCGGCCCCATCTGAAAGCCGAACACCTTGAGCCAGTAGCCGAGGATACCAAACCCGAGCATCCAGTAGACTTCGGTCATGTTGCTGTTGATGGAGTAGGTACCCACCACGCACAGCACCAGGATCAACGGGATCAGGATCGCCTTGGGCACTTCCACGACCTTGGAGAATACCTTGATACCGGTGAGGCCGAAGATCAGCAGGAAGATGTTGGCGAGCGCCAGGTTACCCACGGTGAACCAGAAGATGTGGGGTGACTCGATCATCAGCATCGGCCCCGGGTTCAGGCCGTGAATGACCAGGGCGCCGATGATCACCGCGGTAACGGCATCGCCGGGCATGCCGAGGGTCAGCATCGGCACATAGGCCCCGCCGACGGCGGCATTGTTGGCGGTTTCCGGTGCGACCAGGCCTTCATAGGCGCCCTCGCCGAAGGGCACCTTGGGGTTCTTCACGGTACGCTTGGCGTGATCGTAGGCGAACAGCGACGCGATGTCGCCGCCGGTGCCGGGCAGGGCGCCGACCACTACACCGATGATGGCGGTGCGGATCGACAGCGGCAGGAACTTGAGCACCATGTTGAGCGGCGGAATGATCTTGTCGACCTTCTGTTTCACCGGCACCTTGTTGAGATTGTGCAGCTGATAGAAGGCCTCGGCGACGCCGAACAGGCCGATCATTACGACCACGTAGTGGATGCCGCCGAGCAGCTGCATGCTGCCCATGGTCAGGCGTGGCTGGGCGGTGACCATGTCCAGGCCGACCAGGCCGATCCCGGCACCGAGCGCGACCGAGAAGATGCCCCGGGCCAGCGATTTGCCGGATAGCGTGCTGACCAGCAGCAGGCCGAGCACGGCGATCAGAAAGTAGTCACGCGGGGCGAATTCCAGCGCCATGTCGGCAAGATAGGGTGCCGTGCCGGCCAGTACGAGGGTACCGATCAGGCCACCGATCACCGACATCACGGTGCTCAGGCCGATGGCGCGACCGGCCTCGCCCTTCTGGGCCAAGGGGTAGCCATCGAAGGCCGTGGTGACCGCCGAGGGGGCACCGGGAATGTTCAATAGAATGGCGGTGCGTGAGCCGCCGTAGACGCCACCGACATAGATGCCGACCATCAGCGCCAGGGCGTTGTTGATGTCCCAGGAAAAGGTGAAGGAGATCAGGATGGATACGGCCATGGTCACCGACAGGCCGGGAATGGCGCCGATGTAGATGCCACCGAGGGTACCCAGTGCGGTCAGCAGCAACAGCTGCGGATCGAACCAGGCCATCATGAAATAGGCGAAGGTTTCGTTCATGGTAGCCTCCGGGCTCACGGCAGATAGACGCGGAACACCAGGGTGAACAGCACGTAGATGATGGCGACGGCAGCAGCCGAGATGATCAGCGAACTGAGCACCTTGCCGTTACGGTAGTAGATGAACATCACCGCCAGGAAGACGAAGGTGCTGGCGTAGAAGCTGACCCAGGCGATGGCGATCAGGTAGACGATCGAGATCAGTGAGAAGGCGATGATATGGGGCTGAAAGTGCTCGGCCAGGAAGGCCTTGAGCTCGTCGCCGTGAGAGCCAAGCTCGGGGGCGCGACGCTTGCGCCGATGACTGACGAGGATGACCACCGAGGAGGCGAACATGATCAGCCCCAGTCCCATGGGGAAGGAGCCGGCGGAGTTCAGCGAGGGGATACCGTTGATCTGGTAGGCCTCGTACAAAAAGGCGCAGCTAAACAGCAGCAGCAGCCAGTCGAAGACCTTCTCGCCTGGCTTTACGATCTCGTAGTCTTGGTTCATGGGGGACTCCAGAAAGGCCGGGCGATGCCCGGCCTTTGGCTGTCGTGATGACGCTAGTCGCGCCGTGGTCGGGCCAGCCTTACTCCGCGTTACCGGGGCGGGCGATATCGAGCTCCTCCGGGGAGGTCTCGACGCTGCCGGCATCGAACATCGACCAGGCGGTCACCGACTGCCAGTTGTCGAGATACTGCTGGGCCTCTTCACCGCTCAGGTTGAGCGACTCGGCGCCAAAGTTCTCGAGGAAGGCCTGGAACTCATCGTCGGCGACCGCCTTCTGGTAGGCGTCTGCGAGCACGGTCTTGACCTCGTCTGGGGTCTCTTCGCGCACGAACACGCCCCAGAACGGCCCCCAGGGCAGGAAGCTCTCGATGTCGGGCAGCGCCTCGGTGATCGGCGGCACGCCGGGCAGTGACTCGATCTCACGCTGGGTGACGATCGCCAGCCCCTTCAGCTTGCCACCCTTGATCTGCTCGCCGGCGGCGGCCAGGCTCAGTGGCATGAAGTCGATATGGTCGCCGAGCATGGCGGTGATGCCGGGACCGTCGCCACCGAAGGTGACGGTGTTGACGTCGAGCTCGCCAACGGAGTTGATCATGGCGTGCACGGTGCTCGGCAAGCCGCCGGCCCCGGTACCGCCCATGCGCAGTTCCCCCGGGTTCTCTTTGGCGTAGGCCAGCAGGTCGCTGAAGGAATCGAACGGACTGTCGGCGGGCGCGGCGATGACCACCAGGCCCTGGCCGATGATGTTGATGGTGTGCATGTCGTCATAGCCGAAATCGGCCAGGCCCATCAGGCGATACAGTTGCGGGTTCTCGGCGCCGTAGAGCAGGTTGTAGCCGTCGGGACGTTGGGTCATGACGTGGTTCATGCCGATGACGCCGGTGCCACCGGGACGGTTGGTCAGGATCATCGTGGTGTCGAGAATGTCCTCGACGTGAGGCGTAAGGCTGCGCGCAACGTTATCGGTAGCGCCACCGGCGCCCCACTGAATGGTGCCGGTGATGTTGCGTTCGGGATACTCGGCCTGGGCGCTGCCGACCATGGCGAGTGAGCCAAGCGCCATGGCGATCGACGCGCCGAGCGACTTCAGGGGCGGATGAATCATGGAATCCTCCGGGGGATGTTGTTGGGGGCCATCCGACGCAGCAAATGGTCGGCGGCAGCCCTTCTCGTCGGGGCTTTCGGGATTGTCGTGGAGTCGGCCAGGAACCCTCGTTGGAACCGGGACTTCTATCGATATGCTTAGCGCGTTCGCTTTACGAACTTAAGTGCTGTAGGCGAACACTAGAACTCACTTCCAATAGTGTCAATGCGTTTGGGGCGCATCTTCTACCATGGTCGAATGCCGGTTCCCGGTGGCGCCTGAGGGGGCACCGCCAGGGAGTCGTGAACCCTCGGCCGCGATGGGAGGCGCAAGCGAAATGAGAAAGATGTGGCGCGCCAGACGCTTGAGCGGTGATTCGTGCATATAGTAGTAGGAGGTCAGGGCGTGGAAAGCGAGGCGTCATGCCCACGCAGGGACCGCGTCGGGGGTGCGCCGGTAATTTGCGAACAAGCGGGCGCTATGCGAACAAGAGGCGATGGTGTATAACGTCTCGTATTCGATATCTAGAACTAACTTCCAATAAATGCAGGCGCGGTTCCGGCCCTATGGTCGATGCGCGCCCGGAGGACTGCATGCGTGCCATTGCCACGGTCTGCCTGAGCGGCGACTTACGCTCCAAGCTCGACGCCATCGCCCGGGCTGGCTTCGAGGGTGTCGAGATCTTCGAGAATGACCTGATCTCGTTCGATGGAACCCCCTCTGATATCCGCGACCTGTGTGAGACGCTCAAGCTCAAGATTGTCGCCTTCCAGCCCTTTCGTGACTTCGAGGCCATGCCGGAGCCGGCGCGTTCGCGCAACCTGCAGCGTGCCGAGCGCAAGTTCGATGTCATGCAGGAGCTTGGCACCGACTTCATGCTGGTGTGCTCGAATGTTTCGCCCCAGACGCTGGACGATCGTGACCGGGTGGTGGCCGATCTTCGTGAGCTCGCCGACCGCGCCGCGGCGCGTGGGCTGCGCATCGGCTTCGAGGCGCTGGCCTGGGGGCGCCATATCAGTGACTATCGCGATGCCTGGGATGTCGTGAAGCGGGCCGATCATCCGGCGCTAGGGGTCGTGCTCGACAGCTTCCATATCCTCTCGCGCGGGCATGATCCTGCGGCCATCGCCGATATCCCCCGGGACAAGATCTTCTTCGTTCAGGTCGCCGACGCGCCGCTTCTGGACATGGACGTGCTGCAGTGGAGTCGTCACTTTCGCTGCTTTCCCGGGCAGGGCCGGCTGCCGCTGGCGCCGTTCATGGAGGCACTCGCCAAGACCGGCTACGACGGGCCGCTGTCCCACGAGATCTTTAGCGATGCCTTCCGTGCAGCGCCCACCGATGTCACTGCCATGGATGGCATGCGCTCGCTGATCTATCTCGAGAACCTGCTGCCCAATGGCCCCTGGGCCGAGGGCATTCCCCCCGCCAGTGGCTATCATGGCGTGCACTTCATCGAGTTCACCCTCGATGAGGACAGTGCCGCGCCCCTGGGGGAGTTTATTGGTGCACTGGGCTTTCGCCACGTCGGGCGCCACCGCTCGAAGAACGTCGAGCTGTGGAAGCAGGGCGAGATCCACCTGGTGCTCAACTTTGAGACCGACAGTTTCGCCCATACCTTTCGCCTGCTGCACGGTACCTCGGTGTGCGCGGTGGGCTTTCGCGTCGACGACGTGGCGGCGGCCCTGGCCCGGGCCAGGGCCTTCAAGGCGCCAACCTATCGGGGCCAGGTCGGTGAGGGCGAAATGGAAATCCCGGCGCTCCGAGGCGTCGAGGGCAGCCTGATCTATCTGGTGGATGAAGAGACCGCGCTGGACCGTCAGTGGCAGACCGACTTCGAGTTATTCGACCAAAAGACGCGAGATGAAGCCGGACTTGCGCGCATCGACCACCTGTCATACGTGTTGCCGGCGCCTCAGCTGCTGGGCTGGCAGCTCTATTACCACACGGTGCTCGGCTTCAAGGCCGACACCGAGCACGAGATCGTCGACCCCCGCGGGATGATGGTGAGCCAGGCGGTCAATAGCCCCGATGCCAGCATCCGTATTCCGCTGACCGTGTCGCAGGCCCAGGACACCAACTCCGGACGTTTCTTGAGCGAGTTTCGCGGCGGCATTCAACAGATCGCCTTCGAGAGCCGGGATATCCTTGCAAGCGTCGACGAGCTCACAGCCCGGGGCCTGCCGCTGTTGCGTATCCCTGGCAACTACTACGACGACTTGGAGGCGCGCTTCGATCTTGATCCTGAGTTCGTCGAAGCGATTCGTTCGCGCAATATCCTGTTCGATCGCAACGACGCCGGCGATTTCCTCCACGCCTACACCGATACCTTTTCGGGGCGCTTCTTCTTCGAGATCGTCGAGCGTCGCGGGGGCTACGAGCGCTTCGGTGAGGCCAATGCCGGGGTCCGCCTGGCGGCCCAGGCAGCGCAAGGATAAGCCGAGCCACCCTCTAACAGCCGAGCATTCGCTCGCACGGAGACAACAATGAAACTGGGGTTGATCGGCAAGGCCATCCTGAATTCCAGCTCGCCGGACCTGCATGTTCGGCTCGGTGAACTCACCGAGATTCCCACCACCTATGACCTGTTCGATGGCAATGAAGTGCCGATCGACTCTCTCGAGGCCAAGGTCAAGGAGGTGATCGCGGCGGGCTATCGTGGGGTCAACGTCACCTATCCGTTCAAGGAGCAGGCGGTTCATTTAGCCGACCGCGCCACGGATGGTGCGCGCATGGTCGGCGCGGCCAACACCCTGATCTTCGAGGCCGAGGGCATCGTTGCCGAGAACACCGACTTCACCGGCTTCATGAGCGGTTATCGGGCCACGCTCGGCGAGCGCGCTCCGGGGCGAGTGTTGTTGATCGGTACCGGCGGCGTGGGCAAGGCGGTGGCCTTCGGTGTCGCCCAGCTTGGCGCCAGCGAGGTATTGCTGGTCGATATCGACGTGGCCAAGGCCGAACAGCTCGCCGGCGAGCTTGAGAGGTTCGGCTTCAAGGCGTCGGCGCTGGCGTCGGACCGGGTCGCGGCCATCGCACCCGAGTGCGATGGCCTGATCAACTGCACGCCGATTGGCCATGAGAAGAGTCCGGGCTGTCCGCTGCCCGTTGGCGTGCTGCGCGGCCACCACTGGATCTTCGATGCCGTCTACGTGCCGGCGGTCACTGAATTCGTCGCTGCCGCCCGCCAGCAAGGCGCCAGGGTGATGAGTGGCGTCAGCCTGTTCGTGTTCCAGGGCGTGGACGCCTACAAGCGCTTCTGTGAGGATGAGGGCAAGCGCGCGGCGGCCGATGCGCAGGCCGCGACCCTCTTCGCCCACTATCGGCGTGAACTGTTGAAGGAGAATGTGTGATGAGCAAGGGCAAGGTGCTGGTGCTGCATGGTCCCAATCTCAATCTGCTGGGGACCCGCCAGCCGGAGATCTATGGCCATGAGACCCTGGCCGATATCGACAACGGCCTGCGCCAGCATGCCTTGCTTGAGGACTGGGGCCTGGCATCGCGCCAGTCCAACCACGAGGGCGAGCTGATCGATGCGATTCACGCCGCCCGCCTCGACGCCACCCAGGCCATCATCATCAATCCCGCCGCCTTCACCCACACCTCGGTGGCTATTCTCGATGCCCTGAACGCATTCGAGGGCACCGTGATCGAAGTGCACCTATCCAACGTGCACAAGCGTGAGAGCTTTCGTCACCACTCCTACGTCTCACTGCGTGCCGACGGTGTGATCGCGGGCTTAGGCAGCCAGGGCTACTACGCTGCGCTCGATGCGGTGATCAAGGCCGGATAGCGCCGCGCCGCTATCGCTTGTGGCAAGGCGGGGGTGCCTATGGCGGCACGTCGAGGCGGCCTGTCGAGGCGGCGGCCGGCGACGGCGACCCGCATCAGTTCGTGACCGCCGGTGTTTCAAGCAAGAAATCGACCATCAGATCACGCACGCAGGCGAACATCTCGCCGCCCTGCAGCGTGGGGCAGTGACGCTCGCGTGCCGCCGCGATCCAGGGCGTGAGCTCGGGGCTGGTGATGACGTCGCCGACGATGGTGCCGGCCGAGAGTCCTGCGGGGTCGAAGGGCAGTGGGTCGTCGGTAGCCATGCCGCAGGGCGTGGCGTTGATGACCAGGTCGAAGCCGGCGGGGTCATCGCCGCCGACGGTCACCGGACACAGGCCTAGCGAGGCCAGGCGTGCGATCAGCCCATCGCGGCGCTCAGCGTCGCCGTCGTGGATCGAAAGGCTCGCCACGCCGGCACGCACCAGGGCTTCGGCGATGGCGGATCCGGCCCCGCCGGCCCCGGCCAACAGCGCGCGGCGTCCAGTGGGCACCAGGCCCTTGGCGCGCATTGCCGCGACATAGGCGAGTCCATCGACCTGATCGCCGTGCCATCCCCCGTTCCCGGTTCGGCGCATGACATTGACCGCACCGAGAAAGGTAGCGCGCTCGCTGGCGCTGTCGCACAGCGAGTAGCTTGCGAGCTTGTGCGGCACGGTGATGATCAGGCCGTCGAGGTTCTCCGCGGCAACGACGCCTCTGACGAATCCATGGAGGTCTTGCGCCGCCACGTGGGCGGGGGCCAGCACCGCGTTGTGGCCGCGTTGCTGGAGTGCCTGGGTCACGCCCTGGGGCGATTTCACCTGGGCGATGGGGTCGCCGAGAATCAGGTACAGCCGCGAGCTGCCATCGAGGCCCCCCAGCAGGCTGGTGGGGGCCCCTTGGGAATGTCGCCTTTCGTCGGCATCATCGAGACCCACGCCATGACCGGGCGCCGGGTGTCGCCCCTGCGCCCCGCCTTGGTCTGGTGGCCGAGTCCCGGGCGTCGTTGTGGACATGGGCGTCGTGGGCTTGTTCATGGACGGTTCTCTTGGGCGCTACGGCATCGTGGGGGTTAGTGTAAGCGCCTTTTTCATAAAAATAGAACGATGTTCAACTAAAGAATCATGTTTTGAATTACCGTCGGTTGGTTATTCTCCCTTCAGGCTTCACCACAAGTCGTCGCCGCCATGGCACCCTATGGCCATTCAACGGTGCTCTGGTGCCTTGGTGCGGGTGCCTTGGTGCGGGTGCCTTGGTGAGATTGGGGCGGCAAGCCTTGCGCCTCTCGTCCCTAGCGCACCAGGGCGCTGCAGCACGAACACCGCCGATTCGGGAGAGAGTCATGGCTGGCGTAATGGAGAGAACCCTGGGAATTCTCGAGCTTCTGGCCAGGGAGGCCGAGGGGTTGCCGCTGGCGGCGATCGCCGAGCGATTGGGCATGCCCAAGAGTGCTGCGCACCGACTGCTCAGCGATCTTTCGCGCTACGGCTATGTGCGCCAGGAGCGCGAGCAGGGCGACTATCTGCTGACCACCAAGCTGACGTCGCTGGGGCTTGGCTTCCTGAGCGCGTCGGGCATCGTCGATGCGGCCCAGCCGCTCCTCGACCGCTTGGCCGATGTCAGCGGTGAGCTGGTGCGGTTGTCGGTGGTGGACGGGCGTAGCCTGACCTGGGTGGGCAAGGCCCAGGGCGCCCGTGGCGGGCTGCGCTATGACCCGGACATGGGGGCCGTTGCGCGGCTGTCCTGTAGCTCCTCCGGGCTCGCCTGGCTGAGTACGCTCAGCGATGAACAGGCGCTCGAACTGGTCGCGGAACAGGGCTTCGGTCGCCCGGAAGACTACGGGCACAACGCCCCGGTGACCGCCTCGGCGCTGATCGAGGCGCTGGCCGAGACCCGGGCTCGGGGCTTTGCCATGGCGCTGGAAACCTTCGCGCCGGGCATGCACGCCATGGCCGCGCCGGTCAGGCGCGGCGACCACTCGGCGATCGGAGTCATCAGTATCGCCGGGCCCGGCTTTCGGCTGACCGAAGAGCGGCTGGTATCGCTCGGCGACAGCCTGCTGGCGGTGGCCGATGAGCTGGCGGCATCGGCGCCAGCGTCGGGGCTGTTGCGCACCGGCAGGTGAATCACGCAAGGCGCAGGCGCCGAAGATTCCCCTGGTCGGCGAGGTTTACGGCATGTTCTCGGCGCCACCGCACTCACGTTGTCAGCAAGGAGCTTTATATGGACCCACTGCGGATCGGTGTGATGGGCACCGGGATCATCGGGCGTGAACATGTGGCGCTGATCCAGTCTTCCCCCGACACCACCCTGGCGGCGATCGCCGATGTGACCGACAGCGGTCGGGCCCTGGCCGAGCGCCATGGCGTGCCCTGCTTCGCGGACTACCGCGAGATGCTCGATCAAGGACGCCTGGACGCGGTCATCGTGGCGCTGCCCAACGCCCTGCACGTGGACGCGGGACTGGCTTGTATCGAGCGAGGCCTGCCGACGCTGATGGAGAAACCCATCGCCGACACCCTGGCGGGAGGCCTGCGTCTGGCCGAGGCGAGCGAGGCGGCCGGGGTGCCGATGCTGGTCGGTCATCACCGTCGCCACAGTCCTGACATGGTGGAGTCCCACCGAGCCATCCAGGCCGGTGAACTGGGAGATCTTTATACCGTTAGCGGGATGTGGTTGTGTCGCAAGGACGACGACTACTTCGATCAGGCCTGGCGGCGAGAGCCTGGCGGCGGCCCGATCCTGATCAACCTGATCCACGAGATCGACTGCCTGCGCTTTCTTTGCGGCGAGATCGCCACTGTCCAGGCGGTCACCGCCAACAAGGCTCGCGGCTTCGATGTCGAGGATTCCTTCGCCGTGGTCATCACCTTCACCAACGGCATGATCGGTTCCTTCGTCGGCAGTGATGCCGTGCCCTCGCCCTTCATCTGGGACGTTGCCTCCGGGCAGTCGCCGAGTTTTCTGCACGAGCCGGGCAATTGCTATGTGATCGGGGGGCGCAACGGCAGTCTGGCCGTCCCCGGGATGGAGCTGTGGCGCTACGACGACAACGGCCACTGGCGCGATCCGCTGGTCCGCCACCGCCTGCAGCCGCCTCGCACCCATTGCTACCCCGAGCAGTTGAGCCACTTCGTCGCGGTGGCCAGGGGCCAGGTCGAGCCCATCGTCAGTGCGCGAGAAGGTGTCATGACGTTGGCCGCCACCCTGGCGGTTGCCAAGGCAGCGCGGGAAGGTGGCACGGTGAAGGTCGGTGACATGCTGTGCTGATCGACTGAGCCAGTCGCTTATACGAGGTGGCAAAGGCGCAAGCAGGCTCGCCGCGTCCAGGCGATTCGTCCCGCGCTCGCAGGCGAACGATTGCCGCCTTGATTGCTATCGCCGACGTCTATCGAGGTCTTGTCCATGCCACGGATCTATTCGCTATCTCATCTGACCACCGAAGGGCTGACGCCACCGCAGATGATCGCCTTGGCGGCGCAGGTCGGCTATGACGCCGTGGGCTTGCGTCTCCTGCCCACCACGCCAGGCGGGATGGCCTTTCCATTGATGGACGAAGCCGCTCTGCTTCGCGACACTCAGACGGCCATCGCCGAGAACGGGGTGGGCGTGTTCGATCTGGAGCTGGTGCGCCTGGATGACGCCTTCGAGTTGGAGCGATATCTGCCCTTTCTCGAAGTGGGGGGCACCTTGGGGGCGAGGGCGGTGCTGGTGGCGGGCGATGATGCCGACCGCTCACGCCTGATCGACAACTACGCGGCGTTGTGTGAAGCGGCCCGGCCCTTCGGCCTCAGCGCCGACCTGGAATTCATGCCCTGGACGACGGTGAGCGGCCTGATCCATGCCAGCGACATCGTCGCTAAGGTCGCTCAGCCCAATGCCACGGTACTGTTCGATGCGCTGCACTTCGATCGCTCACGAAGCCGCCTCGAGGATCTCGACGCGTTGCCGCGCCACTGGCTCAATTATGCTCAGATTTGTGATGGCCCGGTGCCGGGCCCAACCGCTCATGCCGAGATGATCCGCGCAGCGCGGGAAGAGCGCTGGTTACCGGGGGAGGGGGGCATCGACCTGGGCGCTATCTGGCGACGCCTACCCGAGGACCTGCCGGTCAGCGTCGAGGTGCCGGATAAGCGCCGTATCGCCGCGCTAGGCGCGAAGCGCTGGGCAAGCGATGCCCTGGCGGCCAGTCGTGGACTGATCGAAGGGCTGTAGCGCGGGGGGCCGTCACGACGAGGCGTCGACCGGACCATCTTGGTGTACTCCAGCGCCAGCATGCTTGGCCACCCGCCAGCCCATCACCAGCGCAGGCCCCAGGGTGGTACCGGGGCCCGGATAGGTACCGCGGAACAGGGACGCCATGTCGTTGCCGCAGGCATAGAGCCCGTCGATGGGGCGGTCGTCTGCGTCCAGCACACGCCCGTCGCCGTCACCCTTCAGGCCTGCGCTGCAGGCCAAATCGTAGGGCCACACGGTGAGGGCATAGTAGGGTCCCGGCCCGAGCGGCCGCACGCAGGGATTGGGCGTCTGGCGCGGATCGCCGTTGAAACGGTTCATGGCGCTCGATCCGCGGCCGAAGGCGGGGTCGTCGCCGAGGGCCGCGTGGCGATTGTAGTCGTCGACCGTGGCCACAAGGCCCGCAGGGTCCACGTCCAGCTTGCGCGCCAGTTCGGCGAGGCTTCGCGCCTCGATCAGGTAGCCGTCGCGCAGGTGGCGACGCATGCCCTTGACGCCGCGGAAGACCATGCCGAACAGGTACCGCTGGAGAAAGGCGCGATCGACGATCAGATGGGCCGGAACGTTCCGGTCCGCGTCTCGATCGGCCAGCATGCCCATGACGAAGTCATGGTAGGAATCGGACTCGTTGACGAAGCGCCGTCCGGCGGCGTTGACGGCAATCAGGCCCGGCTTGGCCCGGTCGAGAAGGATATGCGGCCACACCGACTGGCTGCCATCGGGATGCGTGTGCACCGAGCAGGGCATCCACAGCGCCGGGCTGTCGAGGCCTTCGGCCAGGTGGGCCCCCTTGGCCAGAGCGCGGTCGATGCCGTCTCCGGTGTGGGTCTCGGGGGCCAGCGAACGGTGGAGTGCCGCGCCGGGAAACAGGCGCTGTCGCAGCTGTGGGTGGTGCGTGATGCCACCCGTTGCCAGCACGACACCGCGCCTTGCCTGAACGCGGCGGCGTCCCTGGGGGCCCTTGACGACGGCGCCGGTGACCTTGCCGTCCTCGAGGATCAGGTCATCGAGCGAGGTATCGAAGTGAATCGGCACGCCTGCGTCGTGCAGGCTGGCGAGCAATTGAGCGACGAGCGCATTGCCCATGACCAGCCGGGTGCCGCGGGGGTAGCGCAGGCGATCGATGGCGTAGCGCAACAGGGTCTGGGTCGCGGTCTTGAAGTTTGCGGGCGACGCCAGCGGGTGGAGCAGCGCATCGATCTCGTTGCGCGCCGCCATCATGCCCCCCAGCGCCATGAACTCCGGACGCGGGGGTCGCACGCGATTGAAACCTTCGCGGCCGAGCCGTCGTCCGTCGTATTCCATCGGCGCCAGGGCGCGGCCGCCGAAGGCCTCGCCGGGCTGATTGCCGATGTAGTCGGGATGGGCCTTGGCCGCGACCAGGCGCACCTGGGTGCGGGCGTGAAGGTCCTCCACCACCGCGGGGCCGGCCTCGAGGAAGGCGCGTCGAAGATCGGCGCCGCCGCGCTCGCCGACCACCGCCTCGAGAAACCGAGCGGCATCGTCCAGCGTGTCGGGTACGCCGGCCTCGACGCTCAATCGCGTGCCGGGAATCCACAGGGTGCCGCCGGAGGTCGCGGTGATTCCGCCGACCTGGCCGGTCTTTTCCATCAGGGCGACGTCAAGGCCATCGAGGGCAGCGATCAGCGCCGACGTCATGCCGCCGGCGCCGGCACCGATGACGAGCAGATCGACGCTGTCGTCCCAACAAGGGGTGGGGTGATGCATGGCGAGCTCCTGTGAGGGGGGGGGAGGGAGCGTCTTAGGCGTCCCGAAGCCGACGCTTTTGTCTTAGGCGTCCCGCAGCCGACGCTTTTGTCTTAGGCGTCCCGCAGCCGACGCAGGTAGGCCAAGCTCTCGGCGATGGCATCGTCCTCGCTGCCCTGGGCGTCGCGGTAGTCCGGGTGCAGGTAGTCGATCTCGAGCGCCAGCAGGCCTTGGTAGGCATGGCGTCCAAGTTCGCGGATGACGCCGGGGATGTCGATCAAGCCGCGCCCCAGCGGCACGCTGGGCCAGAAGCCGAAGGTGCGAGGGTCGCCGCGGTGGGCCTGGATATCCTTCACGTGGGTCGCCCTGGCCCAGGGGGCGAGACGCTCGATGGCGTGCCAGGGATCTTCCAGCATGCGCAGGTTGTTGCCGGTATCGAGGCAGGCACCGAGGTGCGAGTGGTCGAGGGTCTCGAGAAGCTCCACCAGTTCGTCGGTGAGCAGATCCACGTGGTTTTCGATGGCCAGGGTGATGCCGCGCTCGGCACCGTAATCTGCTGCCCGCCTGAGCAAGGGCAGCAGGGCGGCGCGGTGGCTTGACCATTCGGCGGGACGGGTGCGACGTCCGCCGGCGCAGATACGCATCACGTCCGCGCCGAGGGTCGCGGCGATGTCGATATGCTGGATCAGGTCGTCGAGGGCCTCGGGGCGAGCACCGGAGCCGAGGCCGTCCGGATGGCCCCAGGCCCAGGCGCGCTCGAGGCCGGCGGCGTCGAGTCGCGCGCGAATGGCGGCCAGACGCGAAGGGCTGTCGTCGTCGAGCATGAAAGATTCGAGCGACACGCCTTCGACGTCGAAGGCCACGGCCTTGTCGATCACATCATCCAGGGACATGGATCTCGCTGGCGCCTGCTCGAGTCCGGGGTAGACCTCCGCGAAGAAGCGGTGGAAGCAATAGGCGTCGATGGCAAGATGCATGGCGGACTCCTGTGCGTCGTCCTTGGTAACAAAGTGGAACGGTATTCAACTTTTTTTCGTTGTGCAAGCGAAATCCCTTGAGCGAGGCTTGTCTCGGGAGGCTTGTCTCGAGAGTGGTTTGTCTCGGGAGGCTTGTCTCGAGAGGTCGGCGACGTGAGAAGCGAACGCGGGGCGAGTCGGTTCGGGCCGGAGCCATGGCGCGGCCGCGCCACGCAAAGGGGCCTGGCTCGCGCCTAGAAGCATCAACGGGCAGCGTTTCGAGGCTGGTATAGATATTTAGTGGAATGGTGTTCGGATTTTGTGGACGACGTGGAAATACCTGGCTAACGTGTTCGAAGTGAGAACGTGTCGTTCGATAGGCGAACTCGGACGTCATGATCACCCCAGCGGTTAATAACAACAGCCATACGTCAGCCCGAGCGCGTCGAACGCTGACAGCGATATCGGGCGTCACAGGAGATCTCACCATGATCCGTCGCTTGCTCCCGCTTGCCGCCATTCTCTCCACCACCGCACTGATGGCGTCTCAGGCCCAGGCGGACTACCCGGAACGCGATATCAATGCCACCATCCCCTGGGGCGCCGGCGGTGTGACGGATCTCGTTGCACGCTCGGTGATTCCCCACGCCGAAGAGGCGCTGGATGAGTCGATCATTCCCCAGAACCGCCCCGGTGGCGGTGCCGTCATCGGTGTGAACTATGTGCGCACCCAACGTCCGGATGGCTACAACATCCTGATTGGCACCCAGGACACCACCCTCTACCCGGTGCTCGGTGTCGCCGACTTCGACTATGACGACTTCTCTGTCCTCAACGTGATCGGCCAGGGCCTGGTGGTGATCGCGGTACCCGCCGACAGCCCGTTCGAGACGATGGAGCAGCTGGTCGACAAGGTGCTCGCCGAGCCCGGCACGATACGCATGGGGGACGTGGGGGTGGGGGCGACGCCGCATATCACCGAGACCATCATCGACTCCGCCACCGACGCAGACTTCGATGTGCGCAAGGTCACCTTCGGCGGCGACGGCCCCGGTATCACTGCGATGCTCGGCGATCACATCGACTTCATGCCGCTGAGCCTGCCGCCGGCGGTCGAGTACCTGAAATCCGGCCAGATCCGTGGCCTGGCGATCCTTGCGAACGAGCGCATCGACTTGCTGCCGGATGTGCCCGCTATTACCGATGCGCTGCCCGAGGCCGAGAACTACTTGCCCTGGGGCTCGTTTCAGGGGGTCTTCGTGCGCAAGGACACCCCGGATGACGTCAAGCAGACCCTCGGCGATGCCTTCGAAACCGCCATCGGCGATCCCCAGTTCCAGGATCTCTACAACAACAAGCTCGGCGGGGTGACACTAAACCTGCGGGGCGATGAGGCTCAGGAGTACATCGATAACTGGCAGGCCCTGACCACCTGGCTGCTGTACGACGTGGGGGCGGCCAAGGTCTCTCCGGAAGAGTTCGGCATCGCCCGTCCCCAGGGGCAGTGATTCGACGCATCGATGTGGCCAGACGAAGACGCCCGGGACCGCTGGTCTCGGGCGTCTTGCCTTGGTGGCGGGCCTGGGAGCCGCCGACCCGGATTCGCTCGGTTGGGTCTACAGATCCTTGACCAGGCGCAGGGCGTCGTAGATGGCGGCATGGGTATTGCGTGAGGCCACGGCGTCGCCGATGCGAAACAGCTGGAAGCGTGCCGTGGGTTGGCGAACAACGCGCTGAGGAAGGCCAGCGATCAGGGCCGCGTGGTCGACTTCGCCGGCGTTGCTCGAGTGGGGCTTCAGCGCGAAGTAGAGATCATCCAACGGGGTGATGCCGCAGTTGGTCACCACTTGATCGACGTCGCGTGGGTCGTCGATAGCGCGATAGTCGCTGGCGACATGAGCGCGCAGCGCAGCGCCGTGGCGCGCCACCGACGCCAGCCGGTAGGTCGGGGTGAATCTGACGCTGGGACGCTGCAGCGAGCGCATGTAGGGCACCAGGTTCATGGCCATGATCTCCGGCGAGAACGCGCGGTCCGGCGTCATGATCTCGAGCGTTGCACCGCTGTCGGCGATGATCTCCGCTGCCTGCAGGGCGCCATGGTCGCCGGCATCGTCGAACAGCAGGACATTACGCCCTGGCGCGACATGCCCCGAGAGGATGTCCCAGCTGGTCACGGTCAACTCATCGCCGGCGCTCAGCCCGGTATAGGCCGGGTAGCCGCCGGTGGCAACGATCACGACGTCCGGTTCGACGGTCATGACGTCCTCGAGCTCGGCGAGCAGGTTGTAGCGGATATCGACGCCAAGGGCCGCGCAGCGCTCCAGTCGCCAGTCGATGATACCCATCATTTCCCGGCGCCGAGGGCTCTGGGCGGTGAGGCGAACCTGGCCACCGGCGTCGCTGGCCGCCTCCATGATGATCACCTCATGGCCGCGCTCTCCCGCCACTCGCGCGGCTTCAAGTCCCGCCGGACCCGCGCCGATGATCACGATCCGGCGGCGCGTGTCGGCGGCGGCGATGGTATGGGGCATGGTCGTTTCACGGCCGGTGGCGGCGTTGTGGATGCAAAAGGCCTCGCCGCCCTGGTAGATGCGGTCGAGGCAGTAGTTGGCCCCGACGCAGGGGCGAATCTCCTCCTCGCGGCCCTCGATGATCTTGCGTATCAGGTGCGGGTCGGCCATGTGGGCGCGGGTCATGCCGACCATGTCGATCTTGCCCGAGGCGATGGCGTGCCTGGCCGTGGCGACATCCTGAATCTTGGCGCCGTGGAAGGTCGGAAAGTCGAGCTCGCGGCGAATCTCTCCGGCGAAGTCCAGGTGCGGTGCACTCGGCATGCCCTGAATCGGGATCACGTCGGTGAGCCCGGCATCGGTGTCGATATGCCCGCGCACCACGTTGAGAAAATCGACCAGGCCGCTGTCCTTGAGGCGCCGGGATATCGCCATGCCATCGGCGGCATCGAAGCCGCCCGGCAGGCACTCGTCACCGGTGTAGCGTACGCCGAGCAGGAAGTTCTCGCCGACCCGCTGGCGGATCGCCGCCAGCACCTTGAAGGTGAAGCGCAGGCGGTTGTCTAGGCTGCCGCCATAGTCGTTGTCGAGGGTATTGGTCAGCGGTGACCAGAACTGGTCCATCAGGTGGCCGTAGGCCTGGATCTCGAGCCCGTCGAGCCCGGCGGCGTGCATGCGCTCGGCGGCATCGGCGTAGTCGCGTATCAGACGCTCGATGTCCCAATCCTCGACCTGTTTGGGAAAAGCGCGATGGGAAGCCTCGCGGCGATGGGAAGCCGATATCGCGGGCAGCCAGTCGCCCTTGTCCCAGCGCGTACGGCGTCCCAGGTGGGTCAGTTGGATCATGACCGCGGTGCCATGTTCGTGGCAGGCATCGGTGAGCTCGCGTAGCCAAGGCACGACCTCGTCGCGATAGGCCAGGATGTTGTTGAACACCGGAGGGCTGTCGCGGGCGACCGCCGCCGAACCGGCCGTCATGGTCAGGGCAATTCCCGCCTTGGCGCGCTCCACGTGGTAGGCGCGGTACAGCTCCTTGGGCATGCCGTCGACCGGGTACGCCGGTTCATGAGCGGTCAGCATCAGTCGATTCTTCAGCCGCAAGTGTTTGAGCTGAAAGGGTTGGAGCAAAGGGTCGCGGGAGGTGGGCCCGGTGGACGCAGCATCGTTGAGTTCGGGGCGGTTGGACATGGGGGCCTCATCACGGTGGTCGGCGGTGTTGTCTTTGTTGTCGTACCGGCACTGCCTGAACAACGCCCTGTACACTAGTGTCAATATAGACGACAGTGATGATCAGGCAAGTGACGTAGTACGCTGTTTCGACAAGCCAAGACGCCAGTGGGTACTTGCGGTAAATCGGGTACTTCCGGTAAATCGGACGATTCAGGCAAATCGGGCGAACCAGGCAAATCGGTAATTCAGGAGAGACGCCGTGAACGATAGCGCCGACAAGAGCCGCCGAGACGACTGGGTGGATGCGGCCTACAGCGCCCTGGTGACGTCGGGGGTCGAGGCGGTCAAGATTCTGCCGCTGGCCAAGGCCCTCAAGACGTCCCGCACCAGCTTCTACTGGTGCTTCAGCGATCGCGATGCATTGCTCGCGGCGCTGATCGAGCGTTGGAAGGGCAAGAATACGCAAGGCTTAGAGCGCCAGGCCGAGCGCTACGCCGCGACGGTGGTGGAGGCCACGCTGAACGTCTTCGACTGCTGGCTGGACGAGTCGATCTTCGACTCCGAGTTCGAGTTCGCGGTGCGTCACTGGGCGCTCAATAACGCTCAGGTGGCGGCGGAGGTCGCGGCGGCGGACCAGCGCAGGCTCACCGCGCTGACGACGATGCTGACGCGTTTCGGCTATGCCGAATCCGAGGCCAGTGTGCGCGCCCACACGCTGTATCTCACCCAGATCGGCTATATCTCCATGCGCACTCGCCAGACCAAGGACGAGCGCATCCGGCGCGTCGCCGATTACGTGCTGGTGTTCACCGGTGAGCCTTGCCAGCGCGACGATCTCGCCCGCTTCGCTTCGCGCCACACCGGCTGCCTTGTCACCTGGATGAACGATTTCGGCGCGACACCAGAAAAGACGTCGCGACCCGTCAGCGCCTCGGGGCCCTAGTGGCTGCCGCGACGAATAACATCGGAATGGCGGCACAGTAACGAGGTGCCCGTCGATGGAATCTTGCCAGAGTGCGCGCGCCCTGGGACGCTCACGGCGAAGTGGGACAGATGTTGGGCCTGTCATTACTACACTCATTGTTCACCATGCCTGGGCCGCAGTGGGGGCTTTGGCGGAACACTCGTTGATCGTCTGGTCACCCTGATGGGAACCGGGCGATCCTTCCGGCGCTACTCGGCGCGTTGCTGCGCGATGCCCGCCTGATGCTTGATGTCTCGCATTGGAGGCTGTCCATGGATAAGCAACAAGTGTTGTCGTTGCTACAACGCACCAAGTCTGCCCACACCCTGGAGCGAGAGCTCTATCTCGATGACGTTGTCTACCGCCAGGACCTCGAACAGATATGGCATCGGGAGTGGGTGTTTGTCGGGCATACCTTTGAACTGGAAAAGGCGGGGCAATTCCTTGCGCTGAGCATCGGCGACTACCCGCTGGTCGTTGTCAGGGGCAACGATGGCGAGATTCGAGTCTTCCACAATGCCTGTCGGCATCGCGGATCGAAGGTATGCACTCAGGCCAGTGGCAAGGTCGCCAAACTGGTGTGTCCGTACCACCGCTGGACCTACGAACTGGACGGCACACTACTGTATGCCGGTGATATGGGTGAGGGCTTCGATCCTGGCCAGTGGCCATTGAAGCAGGCTCACTGCGCCATCATCGAGAGCCACATTTACGTCTGCGTTGCCAAGCAGCCGCCGGATTTCGCCGCCTTTAGTGAGGCGATGCGCCCTTTTCTCACACCTCATGGCCTCTCTAATGGCAAACTGGCCTTCGAGTCCAGCATTGTCGAGAAGGGCAACTGGAAGCTGGTGATGGAGAATAATCGCGAGTGTTTTCATTGTGATGGCGCCCACCCCGAGTTGGTTCGCTCGTTTCTTGATCGCCCCGCCGTGGCTGGTGCCGACGCCGAGGATGCCGAGCTTTCTTCGTTCTGGCAGCGCTGTGAAGCCGCCGGCCTGCCCAGTCGTCTGCTGCTGGGACCGCGTAGCCAGTATCGCCTGACCCGGATTCCCCTGGCCGGCAAGACCTCGAGTTACACCATGGACGGGCGTCCCGCCGTGTCTCGTCGGCTTGATGCGTCGGGTGTGGATAACATCGGTGCACTGCTCTACTACCACTACCCCTCGACCTGGAACCATGTTCTTGGTGATCACGCCTTGAGTTTTCGGCTGCTCCCCCTGGGCCCAGCGGAGACCCTGGTCACGACGAAATGGATCGTTCACAAGGACGCCGTCGAGGGGGTGGATTACGACCTGGAACACCTGACTCGGGTGTGGAAGGCCACCAATGATCAGGACCGGGAGCTGGTCGAGGCAACTCACCAGGGCGTCTCTTCGCCTTCCTACACGCCTGGCCCTTACTCCGTTGCCACGGAGCTTGGCGTCATTCAGTTCATCGACTGGTACGTCAGTGCCATGCAGGAGCGCCTGGTGTGAGCCGGATGGGCTGGGCCGTTCCGATTGGCGTGGAATACGCGGTCATAGGCCCGATCGAGAGGGAGAGCAGTGAAGGGAAAGGAAGTGAAGGGAAGTGAAGGGAAGGGAAGAGAAGAGAAGAGAAGAGAAGAGAAGAGGGCAAGCGTGAAGAGCAGGTGCTGATCACCGAAACGGGCTGTCGCCCGCTGCCACATTACCCTTCAGGGGGATTGATGCTGCTGGTGTGATCGCCATCCTTGGGCTGCCGGCCATCTTCTTGGCTGCAGGAAACCAGAGCACGGATCAACGCCGCCCGGTTGGCGCCTGGGGCGGCGTTGCGACTCCTGTGCAGGTGGTGGTCTATTTCCTTTGTCGATGGGACTCGCAGCCGGACTCAGTTGGTGGCGACACGCCGATCACGGGGCTCGCTCATTAGTCCCTTGATGATGGCGTAGCAGGCGACCAGCAAGACCAGGGTAAACGGCAGGCCAGTCGACACCGCCGCGGCCTGCAGCGCACCGAGACCTCCGCCAACGAGCAGCGCGATGGCGATGGCTCCCTCGATGATGGTCCAGAAGATTCGCTGGGGCTTGGGTGCATCGACCTTGCCACCGGCGGTGATCGAGTCGATGACCAATGAGCCGGAATCCGATGAGGTGACGAAGAACACCACCACCAGCACGATGCCTACCACGGAGGTAATGGTAGACAGCGGAAGCTCTCCGAGCATGACAAACAACTTCAGCTCAAGCGCGGCGTCTTGCACGCCCTGGAAGCCGCTGCCGACCATCTGATCGATGGCGGTGCCACCGAAGGCGGTCATCCACAGGATCGAGACCAGTGTCGGTACCAGCATCACCGAAATGAGGAACTCCCTCACGGTGCGCCCACGGCTGACCCGGGCGATGAACATGCCGACAAACGGTGACCAGGAGATCCACCAGGCCCAGTACACCGCGGTCCAGCCCTGACTGTAGTTGGCGTCTTCGCGGCCGAAGGGCATGGACAGGGCCGGCAGGTATTCCAGATACGAGACGATGTTGTCGAGGAACCCGCCCAGAATGAGCAGGGTGGGGCCGACGAAGATGACGAAGAACAACAGCAGAAATGCCAGGGCCATGTTGACCATCGACAGGCGCTGCACGCCCTTGTCGAGGCCGGCAAGTACGGACAAGAGGGCGAGTCCGGTGACGCCGGTGATCAACACCACCATGGTGATGTTGTTGTTCGGAATACCAAACAGATAGCTGAGTCCCGCCGAGGCCTGAGTAGCGCCGAAGCCGAGCGACGTGGCGAGGCCAAAGAGGGTGGCAAAGACCGCGAGAATATCGATCAGGTGACCCGGCCAGCCCCATACCCGCTCGCCCAGGATCGGGTAGAACACCGAGCGCATCGTTAGCGGCAGGCCCTTGTTATAGGCGAAGATGGCCAACGACAAACCGACCATGGCGTAGGCCGCCCAAGGGTGCAGGCCCCAATGATAGATGGTAGCCGCCATGCCGAGCGACAGCGCTGCGGCCTCGTCACCTGCCGCGCCGCCGAGTGGTGCCCAGTCGCTGCGAACGCCGCCCTCGCCCAGGGTGATTCCGCCAAGTGACGTGCCGAAATGGCTCATCGGCTCCGACACGCCGTAGAACATCAGGCCGATGCCCATACCCGCGGCAAACAGCATCGCGAACCAACCGGTGTAGGTGTAGTCCGGCTTGGCGTCGGGACCGCCAATGCGAATCTTTCCGAGCGGCGATACGATCAATCCGGCGCATACCAGGACAAAAATATTGCCGCCGAGCAGAAAAAACCAGGTGAGATTACCGGTCAGCCAATCGCGGATTCCATTGAATAGAGGCTCGACCTGATCCTGCAGCGCTAGCGTAAGAATGACGAAAACCAGCACGATAAGCGATGAAATCGTGAAGACCTTTCCGTGAAGATCAAGGTCGATACCCAGCGTATGTGCCCGGATATTGTCTTGGCCGATCACGTAGTCGGTATCGATCATGTCGGTCGCGCCTTCGGGCTTTCTTATTCCTTCCCCTTGCGGTGCTTTTGCGTCGCCACTCGCATCAGGGTTTGCGGAGTTTCTTGTCATTGTTGTGCTTCCTTGTAGGCTTGTTTTTTTCCGTAATTCGGTGGGCGATAGTTCTCTTTTTGGTTTATTTTTTTGTGAAGTGCTTCACGTTCTTTATCGACAGTTATTCATTATTTTGAGTGATGGCTCACTATGTTCAAATGTTTGTTTTGGGAGATCATTGGTTATTTGGTCGTGCGGTGCGCCACAACAAGGCCACAAATTTCTGCCGTTGGGAAGAGATAAGCACACCGGTATTTCCGGTTCTGCATATTTCTTTAGGCAATATCTTCGTCGAAAAATAACGTCAAAAAACCTTCTTTCGCACGAAAAAAGCCACGCCAAAGTGATAGTAAGTCAGCGGTATGAAAGGCATTTGTCGGGAGTTTTTATGCGGGGGCGGTAGCTCAGGAGGTGCGATAGGGAGGCAGCTCACATTGCTCGAGAAACCAGTCGCGAAAGCGGGCCAGGGTCTCGTCATCTTCGCGCTCTGGCGGGTAGGCCAGGTAGTGATGGGTGTCTTCCAGCACTACCTCTTGGGCAACGGGTCGCACCAGGCGGCCCTGTTCCAGCAGGTGTTTCACCAAGTGGCCCCAGCCCAGGGCAACGCCCTGATGGCTCAGGACCATCTCGATTAACATATTGTAATCATTGGCATTGAAGATATGGGGACTGTCGGATGGGCGCTCATCGAGGGAGGTGGCGTGGATCGCTAGCCACACCCCCCAATCGACGTGCTCGGCAACCTGTGAACGACCGTAAGGGCTCAGGTTCAAGAGGACGCCGTCGCGCAGCGCATCGAGACGCGCTATCTCGGGGTGCCGCGCCAGATAGTCTGGTGTGCAGACGGGAAAGATCACGTCATGAAACAGCGCCAGGCTGCGGTAGCCCTCCTGGACATTGGCCATCTTGGTGATGAACACATCCGGTCGCACCCCCGGTTCGAGCGCCAGAAAATTCTGGGTTGTCATCAGGTTGAGGTCGATGTCCGGGTTGGCACTGAAGAAGCTCGGTAGCCGGCTGGACATCCACAGCGCCGAGAAGGCTGGCGAGCAACACACCGTCAGCGGGTGCTTGCCCGCGCTGCCATGGTTCTTGCGAATGCGGTCGGCGGCCTGGGCGATGTTGAGAAACGACAGCTGCGCCGCGTCGAAGAAGATCGAGCCGGCCTTGGTCAACTCCACCGAGCGCCCGGTTCGCTTGAACAAGGGGGTGCCGAGGCTCGTCTCGAGTTCTCTGATCTGGCGGCTGATGGCCGCCTGGGTCACGCACAAGGATTCTGCCGCCCGGGTGAAATTCAGGTACTTGGCTGCGGCCACGAAGGATTTCACTGCACGCAGCGAAGGCATCTTGATCAGCGTCTGGTCTGGCGCAGAGGGCTTGGTCATAACGAGAGGTCATCATTACTCGGGAGAAAAAGTCGATTCCTGGCCCGAAGCAGGCCGCCCTACACTGTGCTTAGGCCAGGCCGCGAAAGGCGTCAGACTCGCTGTGAGCGTATCCGAATTCCCGTCGGCACGACAGTATCGCAGGATTCTCAGTCGATTAGGGCCCACGACCACCATGACAATGATCACCATCGAGGGAGGTCCGCTCCGTCGATAGGCCCTTTCAAGAGAGCAGTATCATGGACCAAGCCCGTGTGTTGGAACTCATTCGCCGGCGCCAGCCGCAGCATACGCTCCCCCGCGAGCTCTACACCGACGAGGCGGCCTATCGGCAGGACCTTGCCCAGCTCTGGCATCGGGAGTGGGTGTTCGTGGGCCACACCTTCGAGCTGGAGAAACCCGGCCAGTATCTGGCACTCACCATCGGCGACTACCCCATCGTCGTGGTCAGAGGCAACGACGGTGAGGTTCGCGCCTTCCACAATGTCTGTCGACACCGTGGCTCCAAGGTCTGTACCCAGGCCAGTGGCAAGGTGGCCAAGCTGGTCTGTCCGTACCATCGCTGGACCTACGACCTGGACGGTAAGTTGCTGTTTGCCGGCAATATGGGGGAAGGCTTCACGCCGGGTGACTATCCGCTACAGCAAGCACACTGTGCACTGCTCGACAGCTATATCTACGTCTGTGTCGCCGAAACAGCGCCCGACTTCGCGACCTTTCGGCGAGCCGCCGAGCCCTTTTTGGCGCCTCATCGGCTCGCCAACTGCAAGGTCGCCCACGAGTCGAGCATCATCGAGCGGGGCAACTGGAAGCTGGTCTTCGAGAACAACCGCGAATGCTTCCACTGCGAGGGCGCGCATCCTGAGCTGCTCAACTCCTTTGTGGAAAACCTCGCGGTGGCGGGAGTGGCCGGCGCTCAAGACCCCGAGCTCGAGGCCTTCTGGGACCGCTGCGAGGCCGCCGGGCTACCGAGCCGATTGGCCATGGATGAGGCCGGGCAGTACCGCATGACGCGTATCCCTTTAGCAAAACAGGCGCTTAGTTACACCATGGATGGCCGGCCCGCGGTGTCTCGGCGGCTCGATGCCGGCGATGAAGCCAATATCGGCGCACTGCTGTATTTCCATTACCCGTCGACCTGGAACCATTTCCTCGGCGACCACGCCCTGAGCTTTCGCCTGCTGCCACTAGGGCCGTCGCAGACGATGGTGACCACCAAGTGGCTGGTGCATCGCGATGCCGAGGAGGGCGTGGACTACGACATGGAGCATCTGACCCGAGTGTGGAAAGCCACCAATGCACAGGACCGTCAACTGGTCGAGGACACCCACGCCGGTGTGGCATCACCGACCTACGTGGCTGGACCCTATTCGACCGCGGCGGAGCAGGGCGTCATTCACTTCGTCGACTGGTACTGCGCGATGATGGAGGCTCGCCTCTCGTCTTGATAGTGGTACATACCGAGACCCTGAAAGACTCAGCAATTTGCGTGTCAATATTTCGAGCCCTTCCTTTGGCCACGAGGCGAAGGAGGGGCTTTTTTATGCCCTTGAAACGGTTTTTTTCATGCCGTGGCCGATGCCGTGGGCGGCTTCATCGTGCAAAAAAAGGCCTTGCCTAGAGATAACCTCAGGTGATGGTTTGTGCGACGAAAATGTCGTTGGACCGGGAAGCGTCGAGGGCACTAGCGTTGAGTGAACAAGAGCCGGAACATTTCAGCAGGTCCGGCAAGCCGTGATGTTTTACCTGACGAATCGGGAATTCCGATGAATGAATATAATGATAATGAGATATTGTCGGTCCGCAACGTGTACAAGGTCTTTGGTCCACGACCAAGCGAGGCCATGAAAATGCTCGATGGCGGCGCCGGGAAGGACGAGATCTTCGATCAGACCGGTCAGGTGGTCGGCGTCTTCGATGCCAGTTTCTCGGTAAAACGCGGAGAAATATTCGTCATCATGGGGCTCTCCGGCTCCGGAAAGTCGACCATGGTGCGCCTGTTCAATCGCTTGATTGAACCGACCTCGGGCAGCATCTTCCTGAACGGCAAGGAGATCACGGGGCTCAAGGACAAGGATCTGCTGGGGGTCAGGCGCCGGGACATGAGCATGGTATTCCAGTCCTTCGCCCTGATGCCGCACATGACGGTGCTGGACAACACCGCCTTCGGCTTGGAGGTGTCCAACGTCGGCGAGCAGGAGCGCTACCGACGCTCCCGGGAAGCCTTGGCCCAGGTCGGCCTGGCGGGACACGAATACAGCTTTCCCAATCAGCTGTCTGGCGGCATGCAGCAGCGTGTCGGTCTGGCTCGAGCACTGGCCAATGATCCGGCCATTCTGCTGATGGACGAGGCCTTTTCGGCGTTGGACCCGCTGATTCGCAGCGAGATGCAGGGCGAGCTGATCAAGCTCCAGGCCGAGGCGCAGCGCACCATCGTGTTCATTTCCCACGATCTCGACGAAGCGCTGCGCATCGGCCACCGCATCGCCATCATGGAAGGTGGCCGGGTGATTCAGGTCGGCACCCCCCAGGAGCTGCTCAACAATCCCGCCTCTCCCTACGTCGAGGCCTTCTTCAAGGGCGTCGATGCGTCGCGCCTGTTGACCGCCGGTGATCTTGCCGAAAACGCCGGGGATCGCGTGGTTCGCTCGGACAGCGATGCGCAGGGCAAGGCGTCGAATCACCCCTATCGCTATCTCGTCGACGATCGCGACCGCTTGCTCGGCGTGTGGGATGCCAGCAGCGACACCCCCAAGCGCATCGCTCGTGAGGATCTGTGTACCGCCGGACCGGAAACGTCATTGCACGAGATGCTAGGGCTGGCCTCCTCGGTGCCCTACCCGATACCGGTGGTCGCCAATGAAGGGACCTTGTCCGGCGTCGTGTCCAAGGACGCGCTGCTCAGGTCGCTGTGCCGCCAAGTCTGACCCGGCGGCAACGGTTTGCTCAGTCACGTTCCGGGCTCGACTCACCCTCGATACGGCCTCGACAACAACAGCAAGGAAGGTAGGTATTCACCATGACCGAGTCACTGCTGCTCGACCCCTTTCAGGTGCTCCATTTACCGCTCGGTGTCTGGGTAGAAAGCGCCCTGAACTACGTGGTCGATCATTTCCGTTACCTGTTTCGCGCCGTGCGCTGGCCCATCGATCAGGTGCTCGACACCATCGAAGGCATGCTGCTCGCGGTGCCCCCCACGCTCGGCATCGTGCTGGCGTCCTTGTTCGGCTGGCAGGTGGCAGGCCAGCGCATGGGCATATTCTGCGCCATCACGTTGTTTCTGCTCGGACTGATCGGTGTCTGGGACGAGTCGATGACCACCCTTGCCCTGGTGTTGACCTCGGTCTTCTTCTGCGCGGTGTTCGGGGTGCCGCTTGGCATTCTGTGCGCTCGCAGTGATCGCCTCGAGCGAATCATCAGGCCGGTGCTCGATGCCATGCAGACCTTGCCGGCGTTCGTCTACCTGGTGCCGGTGGTCATGCTGTTCGGCATCGGCAATGTGCCCGGGGTGCTGGTCACCATCGTCTTCGCCCTGCCTCCCCTGGTGCGCCTGACCAACCTCGGTATTCGCCAGGTGGCCGAGGACAAGATCGAAGCGGCGCGGGCCTTCGGCTGCACGCCGTGGCAGATGCTGCGCAAGGTCCAGCTGCCGCTGGCGACGCCGACCATCATGGCAGGCCTGAATCAGACCCTGATGCTGTCGCTGTCGATGGTGGTCATCGCCTCGATGATCTCGGTCGGCGGGCTTGGCCAGATGGTGCTGCGCGGCATCGGTCGACTGGACATGGGCCTGGCCACGGTCGGGGGCATGGCGCTGGTGCTGCTGGCGATCTTCCTCGACCGCCTGACCCAGGCCATGGGGGAGCGCAGCGACGTTACTCGCGACAACCGGCGCTGGTTTCACAAGGGGCCGCTGGGCATCTGCCTACGCCTGGCCGGACGCGGGGTTGCGCCGACGGCAAGCGCCAAGCCCTGATCACGGCGCAGTGCCCTAACTCAACAACGACTCGACGACGATTCAATAGCGATTCAATAACAACGTACAACGAGGACGATTCCCATGACGATTCTTCACCATCGCCACTCGGCCCAGGCCGCCGCCATCACGCTCGGTCTGCTGCCATTGGCGTCGCTGGCCGCCGAGCCAGGCGCGGGCGTGTCGGTCACGCCCATTTTCCCGACCATCGCCGAGGAGCGTTTTCGCGGCGAAATCGCGATACTCGGGCTCGAGGAGCTCGGCTACGAGGTCGAGGAGGTCAAGGAGACCGATTATCCGACCATGATGATGGCGTTGTCCTACGGCGACGCCGACTTCACCGTGCACCTGTGGGACAAGCTCCATTCAAGCTTCTACGAGCGTGCCGGCGGTGACGACGTCATGGTCAAGGAAGGCGACGTCATGGATGGCGTCATCCAGGGCTATCTGATCGACAAGAAGACCGCCGATGCCTATGGCATCGACTCCCTCGAAGACCTCAAGGACCCCGAGATCGCCGCGCTGTTTGATACCAATGACGACGGCAAGGCCGACCTGACCGGCTGCAATCCCGGCTGGGGCTGTGAGGTGACCATCGATCACCATCTGCAAGCCTATGACCTGACCGATACGGTGACCCAGAACCGTGGCTCCTACTTTGCCCTGATGGCCGACACCATCACTCGCTATCAGCAGGGTGAGCCGATCCTCTATTTCACCTGGGTACCACAGTGGATCACCGCCGAACTCGTGCCGGGGGAAGACGTGGTGTGGCTCGAGGTGCCCTACACCGATCTGCCCGACGGCAACAACGACGTCAACACCGAGTATCAAGGCAAGAACCTTGGCTTCGCGGTGGATACCGTCAAGTCGGTGCTGAACAAGGACTTCGCCGAGGACAACCCGGCGGCGGCTGCCTTCCTGGCCCAGGTGCATATCACCACCGACGACGAGAGTGCCCAGAACTTGAAGATGCAAGGGGGCGAAAACAGCGAGGCGGACATCGAACGCCACGCCCAGGAGTGGGTCGCCGAGCATCGCGACACCTTCGATACCTGGTTGGCGACGGCCCGCAGCGCTACCGAATAGGCCCCGGCGCAGACGCATAACGGGGCGTCTATGACCGGGTGCCTGGCCGATTCGCCGGGTGCCGGGTCGCGCGGCCCGCTCCCCTGGTTTCCTTTGTGCCGACCAAGCACCCCGTGCCTCGGGGCCTTGGCTGGCCAACCCGATCCCGTCATCCGCCAGAGCGCCGTTATTTGAGCCGTTATTTGAGCCGTTATCCCGGCCGGTGGCACTGCCGCGGGGCACAGGTGAATCCAATGAATCTCTACGATTTTATTCAGGAATTTACGCTGGATGATCTTCCCGGTTCGACCCGCGAGCGTCTTGTCGTTTGCCTACGCGACATCCTGGGCGTCGCCGCGGGGGCACGCGACAGCGTCGCCAGTCGCGCCCTGCGAGAGTACGCGCTCGCTCATCATCGGCCCTCGGCGCTCGCCAGTCGTCTGCTGTTCGACGGACGCGCGGTACATCCTCTAGGGGCCGCCTGGGCAGGCGGCTTCAGCATCGACAGTCTGGATGCCCACGAGGGGCATTTCACCTCCAAGGGCCACGCCGGCGCGACCGTGGTCCCGGCGCTGCTGGCGCTGGTCGATGCCTTTCAGGATCGAGGACGGGCGATCACCGGCGCGGCACTGCTGGAAGCCCTTTGCATCGGCTACGAAACCGCGCTGCGCGCCGGCCGGGCGCTGATGGCGTCGACCCCGCAGTACCATGCCTCGGGGGCGTTTTCGGCGCTTGGCGTGGTCTGTGGCGGGGCGCGCTTGCTCGGCCTAAACGAGGCGAGCTTTCGTCATGCCCTCGGCATCGCCGAGTATTTTGCGCCGCGCTGCCCGATGATGCGCCTGATCGACCACCCCAGCATGCTGCGCGATGCGCATGGCGCCGGGGCTCATGCCGGTATCAATGCGCTGCTGCTGGCGCAGGCTGGGGTCACCGGGGCGCCGGCGGCGCTGGTGGAGCTTGGCGACTCCGGGGCCTGCTGGGACGATCTCGGTCGGCGCTGGGAGATCGATGCTCAGTACTTCAAACCGTGGCCGGTGTGCCGTTGGGCCCAGCCGGCGCTGACCGCGGTACAGGCGCTGCGCGAACGGTCTCCCGACTGGGACGCCAGTACCGTCGAGCGTATTCGGGTCGAGACGTTCCATGAGTCGATGCGCTTGCAGGGGCACGCCCCCACCACCCCCGATGAGGCGCAGTATGCCCTGGCCTTCCCCTTGGCGGCGCTGATCTGTCGGGGCCGCGTCGGCGCCTGGGAAGTCTCCGAGGCGGCGCTTCAGGCCGCCGACATCCGGGCGCTGAGTCAGCGCATCGAGATCGTGGAGGCGCCGGATCTCTCGCGAGCCTTCCCCGAGCGGTTGCTGTCCCGTGTCTGCGTGCGCCTGGTGGATGGCCGTGAACTCCTTTCGCCCACGACGGCGGCGATCGGTGACCCCGACAAGCCGATGGGCGAGATCGCCCTGCACGATAAATTCATCACCCTCAGCTCTGCGTCGTTGACGCCGGCGCATCAAGCCTCGCTAGAGGCGTCGATCGTCGCGCTGGTGGATGCCGGCGACTGCGCTGATCTCTTGTACTGGGCCACCCTGGGGACGAGCGATCGGGCGCCGGCATGCTCGGCGTGACGCCGGGCGTCGACGTTGACGAGTCGACCCGCTGAGCGGGGAAAGGTCGATAACCTGAGGTCATCATTTGGGCTAAGGAAAGATTGATTTCGGCGTGCCGGCAACCCCCCTAGTCTGGAGCAAGCGCAACGCCGCTAGGGTTGTCGGCTGGCGACGCGGCAGCCGAGACACACCGACACGGCCCTGGTCCTGACGATCCGCCGGATCGCGATGTTCATCCGGATCATGGCATCCAACAGCAACAACAACGCCGAGGAAAACCAATGAACTTCGATGGCATCTGGGTCCCCATCGTCACGCCGTTCGACAGCGACGGTGATATCAATATTGCTGCCCTGCACGCCCTGGCCGATGCCCTTGTCGACCAGGGGGTCCATGGCCTGATCGTCGGCGGCACCACCGGCGAATACTATGCGCTCAGCCATGACGAGCGGCTGGCCATCCTGGACAGCGTGGCGATCCATGCCAAGGGGCGCGTGCCGCTGGTGGCCGGCATCAATGCCACCACCACCGATGAGAGTCTGGCGCTCGGCCGTCACGCCAAGGCGCTCGGCTACGATGCCATTCTGATTGCGGCGCCGTACTACAGCCACCCGACCCAGGACGAGTTGCTGCACCACATCGAGCGCCTCGACGACGCCCTTGATCTGCCGATCATGCTGTACAACTTCCCCGACCGCACCGGCACGCCGATGGATCTTGCGCTTCTTGCTGCCCTGCGCGCACGTCCCAATGTCCAGGCGATCAAGGAAAGCACCGGAGCCATCGATCGGCTACACGCCCTCGCGACGGAGCATGCCGATCACCTGCAGCTGAGCTGTGGCATGGACGATCAGGTGCTGGAGTTCTTCGTCTGGGGCGCGCGCAGCTGGGTATGTGGCGCCGGCAACTTCCTCGCTCCCGAGCATCTCGCGCTGTATCAGGCTTGCGTGGTGGATCGCGACTTCGTGACCGGCCGCACGCTGGCCGAGCGCCTGCTGCCGATGCTCAACCTGCTCGAGCAAGGGGGCAAGTTCTGCCAGTGCATCAAGCACGGTTGCGCCTTGTCGGGGCACGATGTCGGCGCCACTCGAGCGCCGCTGATGGCACTGTCGGAATCCGAGAGCGCCGCGCTTGAAGCGATCGTCGAGGAGCTACGGCGCCATCGAGGCTAAGGTCCGGTGCAGGAGACGTTTGCCATGCAACTGAGGTGTCATCATCTACCCCAGGACGACGGTCGTTGTGGCTGGTATGACCTGCTGCCATCGCCGCCGCCCAGTGTGCCGTTGGTGGGCCAGCAGAAGGCCGATTGGGTGGTGCTGGGGGCCGGCTACGCCGGCCTCGCCGCGGCCCGGCGCCTGGCGGAGTTGGCGCCGAATGCCGCTATCGTCCTGATCGATGCGCGGCGGGTCGGGTTTGGGGCGGCCGGTCGCAACTCCGGCTTCATGATCGATCTGCCCCATGACCTGACCTCGCACAGCTACACCGGCAGTCGCGAAGCCGATCACGCCATGATTCGCCTCAACCGAGGGGCAATCGACTACACCCGCGAGATCGTCAAGCGCCACGCCATCGCCTGTGACTGGCGCGAACAGGGCAAGCTGCACGGCGCCGCGCAGCAGCGTGGACTGGCGTCGCTGGCAAGTTTTGCCGATGGTCTCAAGGCGCTTGGCGAGCCCTTCACCGAGCTCGATGCCCAGGCCATGAAGGCCGCCACCGGCAGCGATTTCTATCGCGGGGGCCTGCATGCGCCGGGCTGCGTGCTGGTGCAGCCGGCGGCGCTGGCCCGGGGCCTCGGGCAGACCCTGCCTGATAACGTCACGTTGTACGAGGACAGCCCGGTGAACGACATTGCCTTCGGCTCGCCCCATGTGCTGACCACGCCGTGTGGCCAGCTAAAGGCCCCCAACCTGGTGCTGGCCAACAATGCCTATGCCGCCCAGTTCGGTGGCCTGGGGCTCAAGGGCAAGCTGCTGCCGGTGTACACCTTCGCCAGCATGACGCGGGAATTGAGCGGCGCCGAGGCGCAGGCCCTGGGCGGTGAGGCGAGCTGGGGATTGATCCCGGCCGACCCGATGGGGTCGACGGTCCGCCGGCTCGCCAACGGTCGGCTCTGTATTCGCAATACGTTCTCCTACCAGCCGTCGCTCAAGGCCAGCAAGGGCGCGCTGGCTCGGGTAAGGGCGGCGCACCGGCGCTCCTTCGTGCGTCGCTTTCCCATGCTCGACGGCGTCGAGTTGACCCACACCTGGGGCGGTGCGCTGTGCCTGTCTCGCAACGGCGGGGCGCCGTTCGGTGAAATCGCCCCCAGGGTCTTCAGCGCCGTGTGTCAAAACGGCCTGGGCCTGACCCGCGGCACCATCTCCGGCAAGCTCATCGCCGACTACGCCCTGGGCGCCGAGAGCGATCTGCTGTCGATCATGCGCCAGCAGCCCAAGCCATGTCGCAACCCCCCGGAGCCACTGCTCGGCCTGGGCGTACGGTCTTCCATTGCGTGGAAGGAGTGGCAGGCAGGAATCGAGTTGTAAGACCCCATCACGAGGATAATGACAATGACCGATACGCTGACGCCGGCGGCCATCGCCGATCAGATCGCGCGACTCGACTATCGCGCCGAGGCCTTCATCGATGGCCAGTTCGTGGCGGCCCGTTGCGGCGCCACCTTCGCTACCTATAACCCCGCAACCGGGGAGGTGTTGACTCGGGTCGCGGCCTGCGACGGCGACGATGTCGACGCGGCCGTTGTGGCCGCTCGCGCCGTGTTCGAGCGCGGCGACTGGTCCCAGCTGCCGCCCGCCGAGCGCAAGGCGGTGCTGCAGCGCTTCGCCGACCTGGTGGACGAGCATCGCCTGGAACTTGCGGTGCTGGAATCGTTGGAGGCGGGCAAGCCGATCGGCGAGTGCTTCAATGTTGATATTCTCGATACCGCCAACACCCTGCGCTGGCATGCCGAGGCCATCGACAAGTTGTATGACTCGCTGTCGCCGTCGGGCAGCGGGGTGGTATCGATGATCACGCGCGAGCCGATCGGCGTCGTCGGCGCCGTGCTGCCCTGGAACTTCCCGGCGATGATGGCGGGCTGGAAGCTTGGCCCGGCACTGGCCGCGGGCAATAGTGTGGTGCTAAAGCCCGCCGAGCTGACCTCGCTCAGCACCCTGCGCCTCGCCGAGCTTGGCCACCAGGCGGGCCTGCCCAACGGTGTACTCAATGTGGTGCCAGGGCTTGGTCATGTCGCCGGCAAGGCGATCGGCCTGCATCCGGATATCGACCTGGCCGCCTTCACCGGCTCCACCGATATCGGACGACGCTTTCTGGAGTACTCTGCCGCCAGCAACCTCAAGCGCGTGGTGCTCGAGTGTGGCGGCAAGAACCCGCAGATCGTCATGGCCGACGCCACCGATCTGCCGGCGATTGCCGGCAATGTCCTGGCGTCGGCGTTCTGGAACATGGGCGAGAACTGCTCGGCGGGGTCGCGGCTGATCGTGCAGCGCGAGATCAAGGAGCCTCTGCTCGACGAGCTGCGTCGCCAGCTCGACGCCGATTGGCGAGTGGGAGATCCCCTCGATCCCGGTGTGCAATTGGGTGCCCTGATCGAAAGGGATCATCTGGACAAGGTGCTCGGCCATATCGAGAAGGCCAAGGCGGAAGGACTCGAGGTGGTCGCCGGCGGCTCTCGGATCGGCGATACCGGCTACTTTATCGCGCCGACCATCTTCGATGAGGTGCCCGCAAGCGCGGCGCTGGCCCAGGAGGAGATCTTCGGGCCGGTGCTGGCGGTGATTTGCGTGGACAGCGAGGAAGAGGCCATCGCCGTTGCCAACGACACCTGCTACGGCCTTGCCGCGTCGCTGTACAGCAATGACATCAATCGCGTGCATCGCATGGCGCGGGCCATTCGTGCCGGCACCGTGTCGGTCAATTGCTTCTCGGAAGGGGACATCACCACGCCCTTCGGTGGTTTCAAGCAGTCCGGCTTCGGCGGGCGTGACAAGTCGATCTTCGCCCACGACCAATACTGTGAACTGAAGACGACCTGGATTCAGCTCGCCGGCGGATAGTCGTCCACGTCCATGATCGATGCTCCATCGCCACCTCGGCCACGCCGACCAGGTGGCGACTTGGTAAAGGAGGCCAGGATGAACAGCGCCATCAGCAGTGAATTTCTCAACCCTGTCAGCACCCAGACCTGGTCCAATGGCCGCCATCTGGTGCGCTGCCTGAAGATCATTCAGGAAACCCGGGATGTGCGTACCTTCTGCTTCAGCATGCAGCAGCCGGTGCTGTTCTTCTTCAAGCCGGGGCAGTTCGTGACCCTGGAGCTCGAGATCGCGGGCGTCCAGGTCATGCGCTCCTACACCCTCTCCAGTGCGCCCTCGATCCCCTACAGCTTCTCGATCACGGTCAAGCGGGTACCGGGCGGTGTGGTATCGAACTGGCTTCACGATCATTTCGGCGAGGGCGATGAGATCGCGGTACACGGCCCGGTCGGGCAGTTCAACTGCATCGATCATCCTGCCGATAAAGTGCTCTATCTTTATGGCGGGGTCGGCATCACGCCGGTGATGTCCATGGCGCGCTGGTACTTCAATACCAATACCGATGTGGACATGGTGTTCGCCCACAGCGCGCGCTCCCCCAGCGATATCATCTACCGGGCGGAGCTGGACTACATGTCCACCCGTATCGACAACTTCAAGCTGCATCTCATCTGCGATCGTAACGAAAACGGGCAGGGGTGGGCTGGGTACCGCGGAATGCTCCGTCGCGAGATGCTGCATCTGATCGCCCCGGACTTTCTCGAACGAGAGGTGTTCTGCTGCGGCCCGGCACCCTATATGCGGGCGGTGCGCGCGCTACTCGACGCCGAAGGCTTTGATTTTTCTCATTATCACGAAGAATCTTTCGGCGCCACGCCGGCCGAGGACATTGCGCTGGCCGAAGACAATGCCGCCGAGGCGCAGGAGCTGGAGCAGGAGTTCGACGCGGCCGACCTTCTCGACGTCTGCTTCCAGGCGTCCGGCAAGTCGGTACGGGTGGCGAAGGGCACCATGCTGTTCGAGGCCGCCGCCAACGCCGAGCTGACGATTCCCAAGGGCTGCGGCATGGGCATCTGCGGCACCTGCCGGGTCAAGGTCCTCTCCGGTGAGACCGATATGCAGCATAACGGTGGCATCACCGACGAGGAGGTGGCGCTTGGCTATGTGCTCAGCTGCTGCACCAGCGTCAACGGCGCCGTCGAGGTCGACTATTGAGGCGCGGCCCGTCACCGTCCCCGGGGCCTAGTGGCTGCCCTGGCGCGGCTGGCGCCGTTTGGCGGTCGCCAGCACGATGCCGGCGACGGTGATTAGGGCCGCGCCTATCCAGGTCTCGGGGCGGGGCACATCGCCGAAGAATACGAACCCGAACAGCGCCGCCCAGACGATCTGCAGGTACAGAAAGGGCGAGACCAGCGAGGCCGGGGCGTAGCGCATTGCCAGAATCAAGGTCAGCTGGCTGGCGGCGCCCATCAGGCCGACGAACAGGAACAGCGGCAGGTGCCAGGGGTCGATCGGGGTCCAGAAGGCGGGCACCACGACGGAGCTGACCAGGGCACCGGCGAGGCCGGCGTAGAACAGTGACGTCAGCGGGTGGTCGTCGCGACCGAAGCGTCGGGTGGTGAGCTGGTAAAGCGCAAAGCACAGGGTCATGCCGAAGGGCAGCAGGATGGCCGGCTGGGAGCGCCAGTCGATGGGGCCGACGCAGATCAACACGCCGCCGAAACCGACCAGGATCGCCAGGCCCTGGCGCCAACTGACCCTTTCCTTGAGCAGCGGTATCGCCATCAGCGTGACCAGCAAGGGCGAGCTGAAGTTGACCACGTAGACCTGCAAGAGCGGCAGGGTACGAAAGGCCAGATAGGCAAAGGTGCTGGCGCCGAGCAGCAATAGCCCGCGCAGGCACTGACCGCTCAGCGAGGTGGTCTTGAGCATGGCCATGCCCGGGCCACGCCCGAGCCACATGAGATAGCCGATCAGCACCAGCATATGACCGACATAGCGGGCCCACACCACCTGTACCGGCGAGTAGTCCTGGGCCAGGGTCTTGACCCCGGTGTCGAGCATGGTGAACAAGAGTCCCGCCGCCAGCATGAACAGGATGCCCTTCATCGGGCGATCCCGTGACAGCGCTTGGGGCGGCGTCAGGGGCGCTGGCTCGGCGGTGGTAGCGGGGGGCGCGACAGGACTTGCATCGCTGGGCGTCGGGGGAGGCGAGGGCATAAGAGACCGGGTGGGTGAGAGGCCGATGGCGGGTCGAGGCCGCGGCTAAAAAGTAGCAGGCTAAAAGAGTCAACGGACCGATTCTACGCGCTCCCCGTGGGCCCCGCCAGGCGATGGCCCACTTTCGCCTGCGGCAAGACGTGGGTGGAGCCTTCCTTCCGGGATCCCGCACGCTGCCGTTTTACGCACCCACACGCTGCGGTTTTACGATCCCTGGTGCACGACCTCCAGCGCTGCGAATTCACCCTCCCAAGCGTTGCCATTTCCTTATTCTGAGTGCCGCACTCCCAGTACCCCGAGGGCGGCGTCGCGAGCCTTGACGGCGCGGTCCAGCGCCGAGACACCCTGTCGGTAGAGGACGTCGGTGGGCACTTCGATACTCAGCGGCATGTCGTCGGCGATGACGGCGAGCAGGCCAGCAAGGTCGGCCTGGCCGTCGCCGGGAAAGCCACGCTCGCCCCTGGCCTGCCGGATGATCTCGTCCATGCTGTCGGGCACTGGCCCTGGCACGTCACAGAGCTGGACGTAGCGCATCCACTCGCGGGGGACTGCCGCCAGGTCCCCGAGGCGACTGCCGGAGCGGTCCAGGTGAAAGGCATCGACCAGCAGGCAGGCGTTGGCATGACCACCGGCGCGCACCGCGTCGATGATACGCCTGGCCTGAAGCAGGTCCTTCACCGCGGTCCAGGGCATGAACTCCAGATGCGGGTGAAGGCCCGCTGGGGCCGCCAGCTCACATAGCGCGGCGAAGTGGTCGGTCAGACGCGCCGGGTCGTCGTCGTTGCCGGCGACCAGGATCTCGCTGGCGCCGAGTTCGGCGCCGACCTCGACGAAGCGGGCGAAGTCACGGGCCACGTCGGTCTCCGGCGTGAGCCTTAGGATCTCGATGTCGGCGACCTGCATGCCGGTGTCACGAAGGCGCTGGAGCGTGGCCTTGAGCAGCGCCGAGTCCTCGAGAATCGGGTAGCTGACTTCTTCCGCGGTGGCCGGCACCAGGCGCAGCCCCACGCGGTCGTAGCCCGCCCGGGCGGCGACTTCGACCATCTCCGGCGGCGATAGCTCGAGGACCGTCAGGGCGGCGAGGGAAAGCGGATGTCGGTTCATGCGGGCCTCTCGTTGACGTTGAGACTGCGACGCTGGGGAGCCGTACCCTGCGCTGCGGCGTGGCGCCCGGCGATGAAGCCAAAGGTCATCGCCGGGCCCAGGTTGATGCCGCCGGCGGGGTAGAAGCCGCCCATGATGCTGGCCATGTCGGTACCCGCGGCGTAGAGACCGGCGATGGGGCGGCCGTCGGCATCGAGCACGCGGGCGTGTTCGTCGCAGGTGAGACCGGCGAAGGTGCCGAACGAGCCGGGGACCACCCTGATCGCGTAGAAGGGGCCGTGCTCGATGGGCGCGATGCAAGGATTCGGCGTCACGCCGGGATCGCCCTGCTTGCGGTTGTACGGCGTGCTGCCGCGTAGGAAGGCCGGATCCTCGCCGCGTCGCGCGGCTTCATTGTAGGTTGCCAGCGTCTGCGTCAGGCCCTCGGCATCGATGCCACACGCCCGGGCCAGCGCCGCCGGTGTGTCGCCGCGTTTTAGATAGCCCCGAGCGATCCAGTGGCGGAAGGGCAGCGGGAAGGGACGGGTGATGCCGATGCCGTAGCGGCGCTGGAAGCGGTGATCGCACACCAGCCAGGAACACACCGCTTCGCCGTCGGGGACGGCCTTGAGCATGGCATCCACGTAGTCGTAGTAGCCGCTGGCTTCGTTGACGAAACGCTTGCCGTTGGCCAGCACGCCGATAAGTCCCGGCTTGCCGCGATCGATGATGTGGGGGAAGTGACCGACGCTACCATCGCGCCAGGGCACCAGGGAGACCGGCGCCCAAGCCACGGGAGAGTAGAGGGAGTGATCCACGCCGCCGCCCACGGACTCGCCCAGCGCCAGGCCATCGCCGCAGGCGCTCGCCGGCGGCAGCGGCCAGTGTTCTTCGCCGGTCGGCGTACGTGGAAACATCGCCTTGCGCCGCGCTACATGCCACGGGAAGCCGCCGGCGGCCAACACCACGCCGCACCGAGCACGCAGGGTGACGTCGCCGCGGGGTGTGCGTGCCACGACAGCGGTGACGCGGCCTTGTTCCTCGATCAGCCGGTTGGCCGGCGACGACACCCAGGTCTCGACGCCGAGGTCGTCGGCGGCCTTGGCCAGGCGCCCGATCAGGGCCACGCCATTGACCAGTTGCATGGCACGCCGGTGGCGGACGAGGTCCCACAGGTGTCGCGTCATGCGCTTGGTCACGTGGACGAAGGCGCTTGCCGAACGAGTGGCATTGAGGAAGGCGGCGAGGTCAGGCCCGGCCTGGATCGGCATGCCGAGAAAGGCGGTTTCGCGCATGGTGGTGCGCAGTTTGTGAAGGGTGGCAGGCGCCAGCTCCCGGGCATCGAAGGGCGCGGCGATCAGCGAGCGTCCTCCGCTGCCGGCCCCCGGCGTATCGGCATGAATGTCGGGGATAGCGTTGCCCGGCTCGAAGCGTAGCGCCGTGTGGTCATGAAAGAACTCGGCCATTTGTGGCGCGGCGTCGAGGAAGGCGTCGATGCGCGGGCCATCGAAGCGTTCGCCAAGCTCATGCTCGAGATAGGTGCGCACCGTCTCGCGGGGCTCATCGATACCCGCGGCCCGCGCCAGCGGGTTGCGCGGTACCCACATCCAGCCACCGGACCAGGCGGTGGCGCCGCCCAGGCGGTCGGCTTTCTCGAGCACCACCACGCTGAGCCCACGGTGGGCCGCGGTGACGGCGGCCGACAGGCCAGCGGCGCCGGAGCCGACCACGACCAGGTCGACGTCGCGAGTCGACCTGCGTGTCGGCACACGGGATGAGGCACGGGGAGACACTCCAGTCGAGCAGACGGGGTCGGGGGCTAGGGGCGGGGGCGAGCCCGCGGTGGCCGAGCAGGGGCTCGGCTCGGTCTGTGCCGGAGACGTGGGCGTTTGCATGGATGGGCCTCTGTGGCCGAGATCGGTCCTGAGCGACGTGGGCGTTTGCATGGATGGGCCTCTGTGGCCGAGACCGGTCCCGAGCGACGTGGGAGCGGGCCTCGCTGAACCGTCGGCCGACCCCGCGTGGCGCTGACAGGCAGTACCGAAAGGGCGTGGCGGCAGGCGGTATCGAATGGGACGTACCGGCGAGGCGCGATGGCGCGAATCCTCGAGATATTGGAACGATGTTCCAAAATAAACTAGAACATCATTCCACTAATTGCAATGTGCCATTCATCACAAGGTCCTTCTATCGCAAGCCCCTTTCCTCGCAAGGTCCTTTCACCGCCAGGGTCATTCGCCGCACGCGCCTGCGGCCTGCGACAAGAGGGGAGGCTTCGAGAGGCTAGCCGCCGAGGGTCACGAGCCCAGCCTGGGTCAAGGCCCAGATCACCGCGCTCAGGGTGAGGAAGCTGGCCACGGTGCTGGCCATCAGGGCTGCGGCGCCGATGCCCTCCATGCCAAACCGAGAGCCGAGCAACGGATAGACGCTGATCATCGGGCAGCTGGCGAAGAGCAGGCCACCGGCGACCAGCACCGGGTCGAAGTCGGGCGACACGGCCAGCACCAGGGCGAACAGCACAAGCACCGCCAGCGGGTGGAGCAGCAGCTTGCCGAGCATGATCTGGGAGACGCTGCGTGCCATGCCGCGAACCTCGAGTCCGTAGAGGGTTCCGCCAATGACGAACAGCGCCGCCGGCGCCGCGGCCTGGGCCAGCATCTCGATGACGCGGGTGATCGGCGCGGGAACGGGCAGTTCGGTGGCCGAGATCGTGAGCCCCACCACCAGGCCGATCAGGATCGGGTTCTTGGCTAGCCGCGTCAGGGTATTGCGCACGACGACCCAGGGGCGGGCGTCACGCTGCAGTCCGATCTCGGCCAAAATCAAGGCGCCGGGGATGATCAGCAGGTTTTCGATCAGCATGGTCAGGGCGAGCACGAAGCCTGCGGTGTTGGTCCCGAAGACCATCGCCGCGACCGGAAAGCCGACGAAACCACTGTTGGAGGCGGACATGCCGAGCGCCTGGATCGCACTTTCGCTGATCGGCTTGTGCTGGGCCCTGGCGGCGTAGAACCCCGCGCCGAACACCAACAATGAGCCGAAGCCGTAGGCGAACACGAACGACAGGTCGAGGACCTCATCGAGTGGGCGCTGGGTCAGCGCTCGAATCACCAGCGCCGGTAGCGTGCAGTAGAGGACGAAGGTGCCGACGCCGGACAGCTGGACCGGCGAGATCAGCCCCCACAGGCGAGCGACAAAGCCGATCCCGATCAGCAAAAAGATGGGAGCGGTGATGGACAGGATCTCGAGCACGCAATGCCTCCTTGCGGGTGAATCGGGTAGTGCCGGCCTGGCCATGATCGCGGAACGTCGGTGCACACATTGTGCCGCCTGGGGGCGATGCCGGTGCGGCCGGGCGCTGCGCCAAGCACTGCATCTCGTCACCGGGCATGGCACCGGGCATCGCACCGGGCATTGCACCGGGCATGGCACCGGGCATCGTCGTTAGCGGAACAGGCGCGAGCTGGCGCTGGCCTGGGAAATCTCCTCGGCGGCGCGCAGTAGCGCCGCGGCGAGGGCGGCGATGCGCCCTTCGTTCAGCCGAGCGCTGGGGCCGGCGATGCTCAAGACCCCCAAGGGGGTGCCACTGACCGGGTGGCTGATCCGCGCCGCCATGGCCGCGGTGCCCAGGGCGACGCTATCACTCAGGCGGCTGTAGCCGCGTACCCGGGTCTCGCGCAGATAGGCCCGCAGGGTGGCTTCATCACGCGGGGCGTTGGGGCCAAGCTCGGGGGAATCGTCCATGCCCTGTTCGTGGACCAGGGCCAGGGCCTCGGCGTCGTCCAGGGTGGCGAGCCAGGCGTGGCCGCTGGCGGTACAGAACAGGCGCGCCTCGCGGCCCTGATCGGGGTCATAGCGCAGGCCGCTCTTGGCGCCCTGGGCCTTGGCGATCCAGGTCAGATGGCGTCCTTCGATGACCGATAGCCGCACCAGTTCGCCGCTGTCCTCGGCCAGACGGTCGAGTATCGGCTGGAGGACGTCGTTGGCGCCGGTACTGGCCAGGTAGCGAAAGCCCAGCGCCATCAGGCGGGTGGTCAGGCGGTAATACTGCGTCGCTGGGTCCTGGCGTACGTGGCCGAGGCGGATGAGCTCATTGCAGATGCGGTGGGCCGCGCTCTTGGGAATGCCCACACGCTCGGCGATGACCAGAAGCGGTACGCCGTCGGCGTCGCCGGACAAGAGCTCGACGACGGCCAAGGTGCGTTCGATCAGACTACCGGCCATGTGCTCGCTCCTTGCGGGCCTGGTGTTCGGGCGGTGATGCGATGGGCGTGGCAGGCATCGGCGTCCTCGTTCAACTCACGTGGGCACGAATCTGGCGCGCCTTCTCCTGCAGCAACGGCAGGTACTGGCGCAGCAGGGTATCGAAGTCGACGCGTGCGGCATTGGTGCTGATGTTGATGGCGCCAATCAGCGAGCCGTTGGCGCTGAACGCCGGCACCGCGAGCGAGCGCAGGCCAGAATCCAGTTCCTGGTCGGAGATGGCGTAGCCTTGTTGGCGAACCTCGAGAACGGCACGCCTGAGCTCATCGCTGTCGGTGATGGTCTTGTCGGTGTAGCGCTCGAGCTGGACCCGGTCGAGATAGGCCTGGAGCTGGTCATCGGGCAACTGCGCCAACAAGACGCGGCCCATGGACGTATGGGCCGCCGGCAGTCGTGTGCCCACCGACAGGGTGATGGCCATCAGACGCTGGCGTGAGGCCGAGCGCGCCACGTAGGTCACGTCGTCGCCGTCGAGCACGCCGAGCGACGACGACTCGCCGCACTCGGCGGTGATGTCCTCGAGCACCTGCTGGATCACGTTGCGATAATTGTTGGCCGACAGGAAGGCGTAGCCGAGCTGCAGCACTCGCGGCGCGAGTTCGAAGTAGCGCTGGTCCTTGCGCACATAGCCCATCGCATGCAGCGTCAGCAAGAAGCGCCGAGCCCGGGCGCGGTTCATGTCGGTGCGAGCGGCGACCTCGCTTAAGGTCATGCGCGGGTTGTTCTCATCGAAGGCTAGAATGACGTCGAGGCCGCTGGCCAGCGCCGTGACGAAGTCACGGTCGTCGGGGCTCAGGGCGGCGTCTTTGAGTGCCGTATCCATCGCAGGCGTCCTTGATAATGATCGGTGAAGAGTGGCGACGAAGCGATCGGCAGCCAGCGCCAGTCGCATAGGATGAGTTGCTCGGGATCTGCTGGGTAATTTAGCATATTTGTTCGAAATGCGAACACATGTACGACTATTGGGTGACGCTCATCGCTCACCCCAACCCCCTTGGAGGTCCTACCATGCCCTCGGCCCTGTTGAGCCATCCCTTCATGAGTGCGGCGGCGCTCGAGGCCTGCCGCGACGACGCCTATGTTCAGTCGATGCTGGCGTTCGAGCTGGCGCTCGCCGAGGTGCAGGAAGAGGCCGGTGCCATTCCCGCCGGCGTTTCGCGCCGGATGCGCGACTGCCTCGAGGGGCATGCCTTCGATGCGATGGCGATTGGCGCCGGCATCGCCACCGGGGGCAACGCGGCCATTCCCTTCGTCAAGGCTGGCCGCACCGCCTTGCCCGAGGAGCTGAAGCGCTACTGGCACCTGGGCGCGACCAGCCAGGACGTGGTCGACTCGGCGTTGATGCACCTGATCACTCCTCGCCTGGCGGCCATCGATGCCTTGCTGGTGCGCTGCCGGAGCGCGGCCCTTGGCCTGATGCGTGATCACGACGAGACACCGATGGTCGGGCGCACCCTGATGCAGCAGGCATTGCCGATTGCCTTCGGGGTCAAGGTGGCCCAGTGGGCACTTGGCCTGGAGGCGGCGCGGCGTCGTCTGGCGACGATCCTCGAGGCGGGGCTGCCGGTGCAGTTCGGCGGTGCCGTCGGGGTCCATTCGGGGTGGGGCGATCAGGGCCTTGAGCTGATGGAGGCATTGGCCGAGCGCCTGGGCCTTGCCGCGCCGGTGCTGCCCTGGCACACCGATCGTCAGCCCATCCATGCCCTCGCGACGGCATTGGATGCCTGCGCGGGCGCCGCCGAGACACTGGCCCTGGATGTGTCGCTGCTGACCCAGACCGAGGTCGGTGAGGTGGCGGAACCCGCCGCTCCCGGCATGGGCGAGTCGTCATCGATGCCGCATAAGCGCAATCCGGTGCACTGTGCCTTGATGCGCGGCGCGGCGCGTCGGCTGCATGGCCACACCGGGGTGATCCTCTCGGCCACGGCTCAGCCTCTTGAGCGGGGCCTTGGCGAATGGCATGCCGAATGGGCGCCGCTGTCCGAGAGCGTGTTGCTGCTCGAGGGCATGCTCGAACACGCCGCTATCTTGCTCGAGGGCCTTGAGGTCAACGCCGAGCGCATGAGCACCAATATGGCGATCACCGGGGGTGCGATCATGGCCGAGCCGGTGGCGCGCCTGCTGACGCCCTATCTGGGGCCCGATGCGGCCAAGGCCCTGGCCGCCGAGGCGGCGGAGCAGGCCCGCCGACAGGGCACGCGATATGTCGAGGCGCTGGAGGCTGCGCTGACGGATCGCCAGTTGCTCAGCCGCGACGAGGCTGCGCTGACGGATCGCCAGTTGCTCAGCCGCGACGAGGACGGCGATGGGCTTCGCCGCGGCGAGCTCGAGAGCGCGACGGATCCAGCCTTATACCTTGGTAGCAGCAAAGCTCAGGTCGAACGCGCGGCTCGCTGGCTGGAGGGGGCGTAACCGCATGAATTAACACTATAAAACGAAGTTTGAAGGGAGCAGGCCGAGTCCGCTCCCTTTTTTTTGTGCATTTGACGGCATTTCGGGGGCGGATTATTGTGTTCGTATCACAAACCAATGTTCGGATAGCGAATAAGTGAGTCGAAGACTCCCTGTTGTTATCGAGAACCGTCGAGAACCGTCGAGAACCACACAGAGGCGAACCATCATGGCCGAGATTCTCAGCCTGCATGACGCGGTCGCGCGCTACGTCGAAGACGGCGCGACCGTGGCCATGGAAGGCTTCACGCACCTGATTCCCTTCGCCGCCGGGCATGAAGTCATTCGTCAGGGCCGGCGCGATCTGACGCTGATTCGCATGACGCCGGATCTCGTCTATGACCAGCTGATAGGGGCGGGCTGTGCCAAGAAGGTGATCTTCTCCTGGGGCGGCAACCCCGGCGTGGGATCGCTGCATCGCTTGCGTGACGCCGTCGAGAAGGGCTGGCCGCGCAAGATCGAGATTCTCGAGCACAGCCATGCGGCCATGGCGTGCGCCTTTGAAGCGGGGGCCGCGGGCCTGCCGTTGGCCATTTTGCGCGGTTATGTCGGCAGCGAGCTGCCTAGCGTCAACGACCAGATCAAGTTCATCGACTGCCCCTTCACCGGCGAGCGCCTGGCGGCGGTGCCCTCGGTGCGACCGGACGTATCCATCGTGCATGCACAGAAGGCCGATCGCGCCGGGAATGTGCTGGTCGAAGGCATCGTCGGGGTGCAGAAGGAGGCCGTGCTGGCGGCCAAGCACGCCATCGTCACCGTCGAGGAGATCGTCGACGACCTGACCACCGAGGCCGACTATCACCCCAACGCCTGCATCATCCCGGGCTGGGCGATCGCCGCCATCGCGGTGGCCGAGAAAGGCTCACTGCCATCCTATGCCCACGGCTACTACCCTCGCGATAACCGCTTCTACAAGGAGTGGGACGCGATTGCCCGCGATCGCGACGCTTTCTCTCGCTGGATCGAGGACCATGTGATGAACGGGAGGGATGCCTGATGAGCGCCATCGACACCACCACCGCGTCGGACTACACCGCCGGCGAAATGATGACCGTCACCGCCGCCCGGGCGCTGGAAAACGGCATGACCTGCTTCGTCGGCATCGGCCTGCCGTCGGAGGCCGCCAACCTGGCGCGCCTGACCCACGCCCCCGATGTGGTGCTGATCTATGAATCCGGCACCCTGCAGACCAAGCCCGAGGTGCTGCCGCTGTCGATCGGCGACGGTGAGCTGTGCGAATCGGCACTGACCACCGTCTCGGTACCGGAAATGTTTCGCTACTGGCTGCAGGGTGGCAAGGTCAACGTCGGCTTCCTCGGCACCGCCCAGATCGATCGCTACTGCAATCTCAATACCACCCTGATCGGCGACTACCAGGCACCCAAGGTGCGTCTGCCGGGCGGTGGCGGGGCCCCCGAGATCGCGACCAACGCCGGCGAGGTCTTTATCACCCTGAAGCATTCGCCCCGCGCCTTCGTCAAGGACGTGGACTTCATCACCACGCTCGGCTTCGGCCGCGACGGTAAGGGCCGCGACAAGGTCCCCCACATCGGCAAGGGCCCGACGCGGGTGATTTCCGATCTATGCGTGATGAAGCCCGACCCCGACGATCGCGAGCTGACCGTGGTGTCGTTGCATCCGGGCGTGACCCGCGAGCAGGTCCAGGAAGCGACCGGCTGGGAGATTCGCTTTGCCGCGGATCTCGAGACCACCCCGGTACCGAGCGCACGTGAGCTCGAGGTGCTGCGTGAGCTGAAGGCGCGTACCGAACGCGCTCACGCCGGGCAGTAAGCGCATTCTTTCGGTGCCATCCCGTCGCTCCCGGGTCGCGCAGGCGAACGCGGCGCAAGGCGTATAAGGCGCTAGAGGATGGCCACCGTGGTCGCGACGCGAGTATCGACCACGTCAGACTAGCCGCAGCGGGGAGAGGCGTCGCGCGCCCGACGCGCCCCGCCGCCGATCAGGAGTCGAGCATGACCAACGTCTATCTGTGTCACCCACGGCGCAGCGCCGTGGGCCGCTTCGGTGGCACCCTGGCCAGCGTGCGCCCGGATGATCTAGCCGCCGATATCTTCAAGGCGGTACTGTGCCAGGCGCCGGATCTCGATCCGGCGGCCATCGAGGAAGTCTTCATGGGCTGTGCCAACCAGGCCGGCGAAGACAACCGCAACGTAGCACGCATGGCGTCGCTGCTGGCCGGGGTTCCGCCGTCGGTGCCCGGTACCACCATGAACCGGCTGTGTGGCTCCGGCATGGATGCGGTGGGCACCGCCTTTCGCGCCATCAAGGCCGGCGAGATGGACCTGGCGCTGGCCGGCGGCGTGGAATCCATGTCCCGTGCGCCCTACGTGATGGGCAAGGCCGACAGCGCTTTTTCCCGTGGTCAGAAGATCGAGGACACCACCATCGGCTGGCGTTTCGTCAACCCGTTGATGAAAAAGGTCTTCGATACTCACTCGATGCCCGAGACCGCCGAGAACGTGGCCGAGCAGTTCGGGATTTCCCGGGAAGATCAGGACGCCTTCGCGGTGCGCTCTCAGGACAAGGCCGCCAGCGCCCAGAAGGCCGGCCGCTTCGCCGAGGAAATCGTCGCCATCGAGATCCCCCGGCGCAAGCAGGAGCCGCTGATCTTCGATGCCGACGAGCACCTGCGCCCCGGCACCACGGTGGAGAAGCTCGGCAAGCTGTCGACGCCATTCAAGGACAACGGCAGCGTCACCGCCGGTAACGCCTCGGGGGTCAACGACGGCGCCGCCGCCATGCTGGTGGCCAGCGAAGAAGCGCTGAAACAGCATGGTCTGACGCCGATGGCACGGATCGTCGGCATGGCCACCGCCGGCGTCGAGCCGCGTATCATGGGCTATGGTCCGGTGCCGGCGGTCAGGCGGTTGCTCGAGCGTACCGGCGTGTCCCTGGACGACATCGACGTTATCGAACTCAACGAGGCCTTCGCCGCTCAAGCGCTCGCCTGCCTGCGCGATCTTGGCCTCAAGGACGATGACCCTCGGGTCAACCCCAATGGCGGCGCCATCGCCCTCGGCCACCCGCTGGGCATGTCCGGCGCGCGGCTGCTGATGACCGCGGCCCACGAACTGCACAAGCAAGGCAAGCGCTATGCCCTTTGCACCATGTGCGTCGGCGTCGGCCAGGGTATTGCTACCCTGATCGAACGAGCCTGATGACGCGCCCAGCCCCCGCGTAGCGGCGATGAAGGCCCCCGCGTAGCGGCGATGAAGGCTCTGCGTCCTATGCCCGCCAATGGAGACTCCTGATGGCATTTGCAACGATCAACAACCGCGTCCTGGCCTATCGGCTGCTGGGCGCAGAGGCCCAGCCGCTGCTGATACTGGGCCATCCGCTCGGCATGAACCAGTCGGTATGGGACGACGTCCTGCCACGGCTGCTGTCGCGCTATCGAGTGCTGACCTGGGATCTGCCTGGCCATGGGGTGAGCGAGCCTTTCGCCGAGCAGAGCGACGTCACACCGGCCGAGCTTGCCGCCGACGTGGTGGCGCTGGCCGACCTCGCTGGCGCTTCCCGCTTTCACTTCGCCGGTACCTCCATCGGTGGGGTGGTTGGCCAGGCGTTGGTGGAGCACCACCGCGAGCGCCTGCTGTCGGTGACGCTGACCAACACCGGCGCCGTCATCGGTACCGCCGAGATGTGGAACACCCGCGCCGCTCGCGTGCGTGACGAGGGGCTTGCGTCCATGTCCGGGGAGATCGTGCCGCGCTGGTTCTCCCAGGCGGCGTTCGATGCCTCGCCTGCCCTGGAAGCAGGCTGGCGCACTGCCATGGGGCGTGGTGATGACAACTCCTATGCGCTGTTGTGCGAGATGCTTGGCCGCGCCGATTTCCGCGGCCGGCTCGAAGCCGCAGGGGTGAAGGTCAACCTGCTGGCGGGCCGTGAAGACCTGGCGACGCCGCCAGAGAGCCTGGAAGCGCTCGCCGGCGAGTTTGCCGACGGCGCAGACGCCGCGGCCCCGACGGTCTTCGAGGGCGTCGGCCACGTGCCCTCGGTCGAAGTGCCTGAGCGCTTCGCCGCCTGGTTGCTCGACGCCCTGGCGGTGGACCTTGGCGATATCGGCGCCCAAGGCGTCGACTACGAGGTCGGCTTGACGACGCGCAAGCAGGTGCTGGGCGAGGAGCACGTGGCTCGTTCCACCGCTAACGCCACTTCCCTCGATGCGCCCTTCCAGCAGATGATCACGCGCCTGGCCTGGGGCGAGCTGTGGAGCAATGACGATCTGACGCGTCGCGAGCGCAGCATGATCACCACGGGCATCCTCGCGGCGCTCGGGCGTGAGGAGTTGACCCTGCACCTGAAGACCGCCCGACGCATCGGCTTGAGCGAGGCAGAGCTGCGTCAGGTGCTGATGCACGTGGCGATTTACGGCGGCGTGCCCGCGGCCAATCATGCCTTTGCGCTGGCCAAGGAGCTGGGTTGGGGCACGGGCGACTGAGGGCAGGCCCGACGCCTTAAGGCGACTAAGCCTGGCAGGCCGCCATGCTTGCCGGCGCTCGTGCGGCAGTGGTAAAGAGGGCGCCGAGGAGCGCTGCTGGCGTCAGGCGGCTGGCCGATAGTGGCGGTGGATGACGGGGGAGAAGCCCAGGCTTCTTCCCCGTTCGTGTTGTATGGCGTCATCGGTGCCGCACCGCGTGACTCGATCGCATGACTCGAGCGCGAGCATCCTCGTGACCCTTGTGGATCTTGCTAGGCTAAATCAGGCAGCGAGTCCTCCGGGAACCGGAAGCCCTGGACCATGGTCGGTGACAGGAGAGCAGACACGAGGTATTACCATGTGGTGGAAGATTCTGGCAGCGTTGCTGCTTATCGTCGGTGTTGTCGCACCGGCCGGCGCCGAATGGCGCTACGCAAACGAGCATCCGGTTTTCGGCGAGTCGCCGACGGCCCTGGCATCGTCCGTCTCCGGCGGGCACGATCTGGCCCTGGTCTGTTGGCATGGCGTGCCGACGATCTCGGTGGTGGGGTTCGAGCAAAAAACCGGTAGCGACCGGCGCAAGGCCCTGGATGTGGTGGTCGATGGTCTGGGCTTTCGCCTCGAGGCGCTGCATTCTCCCCCCGACGGCGTCTGGTTCGCGCCGGCGCCTTCTCAGCTGATGCGAACCCTCAAGCGTGGCAATGTCGCGGTGGTGCTTCCGATGCAGGCCAGCACCAGCCGTTACTCCCTGGATGGCTCCGCCGAGTCCATCGACCGCATGCTGGCCGCCTGCGATCGTTAGCGGTCCTGGCTTGCCCAGACCCGAACGGTGTGCAAGGCGAGCGACCGTCCTCGGCGACTTTTTTTCACGCGGATCCTTTTCATGCTCAATCACCGCATCAAACTGCGCCATCTCAATGCCTTTCTCGAGGTGGCCAAGCGCCGCAGCTTCGCCCGGGCCGCCGAGTCGCTGGCCATCACCCAGCCGGGTATCTCGAAGGCGGTTCGGGAGCTCGAGGAAATCGTCGGCGCGGTGCTGTTCGAACGGGGCGTCCAGGGCGTGAGCCTGACCCAGGCCGGATTGACGTTGTTACGCCACGCGGGACCGGCGATTCGCGCGCTGGAGGAAGGCGTGGGGGCCCTTGCCGATGTTCACGTCGGCCAACGCTGGCTCAGGGTCGGCGCACTCTCGACCGTCGAGAGTCGGCTGCTGCCGGCGGCGATTCAGCGCTGGCAGCTGGAAAGCCAGGGCCAGGAGGTCAGTGTTCGTGTGGTGACCGGCCCCAGTGCCTTCTTGCTGTCGCGCCTGGCCCTCGGCGAGATCGACCTGGTGGTGGGGCGCATGACCGAAGCCAGGGAGATCCGCGACCTGGCCTTCGAACATCTCTATTACGAGTCGCTGCGCCTTGTCGTGCGCGCCGGCCATCCGCTGGATGGCATAGCGCTGGACGATGCCGACCGTCTGGTCGACTTCCCCTGGGCGGTGCCGCCGCACCAGACGACCTTGCGCCAGCAGGTCGAGAGCTTCTGCGTGCGCCACGCCATCGCGGTGCCGACCCCATGTCTGGAAACCTTGTCGCTGCCGCTGTGTCAGCGGTTCACTCTCGACGGTGACGCCATCTGGGTCGCGCCCTTCGAAGCGGTGGCCGAGGAGCTTGAGACCGGGCGGCTGGTGGAGTTGTCGCTGCAGTTTGAACGCCATGGCGGTTCGGTCGGGCTATGTACCAATACCGCCATGGCCTCGTCACTGGCCCTGGACGCCTTCTGCGAGAGCCTGCGCCAGGCGGCGGCCGAGCGGCCCCGCTAGCGCGCTGGCGTCATCAAGCCAAGTCATGGCAACCACCGAGCATGAGGTCAGGCGGGGGCCTTACCGAGGCCGCTCATCGAGTCCGAAACGCTCGTACAACTCGCCGGGGGCCTCATGACGTGCCATCTCGCGCTTCATCAGGGCCTGGAAACGTGCTTCGGTGGCGTCGTCACGAAAGGGGGCCGTCTGTCCGGGGTCCCGGTTCAGATCGTACAGGCAGGTCGCCGTCTCGGCGAAACCGCCACCCTGAAGCGGCGGACGCTTGGCATCGGCCTTGGCACTCATGCGCAGCACCGGCGCTCCCTTGGTGAAGTTGAAGCCGCGATAGAGCTCGGCATCCGCCACTTCATGCGGGGTGAACAGGCTCGCCGTGTGCATCGGCATCAGGGTGTACTCGAATAGCGGCTTGTCCTCCATGTCCTGGGGATAGAGGAAGTAGGTCAGGTCGCCGTCGGTGGCATTGAGCGCGCCGCCGAAGATGCCGTACATGGCCAAATCTCGGACGCTGTCCCGCCGTCCTTCCAGCAGTGGCAGCAGCGACTGGCCGAGGCCGTGCTCGCCCGCAGGCAAATCGAACAGCGCCAGCAAGGTAGCGCTGAGATCGGTAGTCTGAGACAACGCCTGGCAGCGCGTGCCCCAACTGTCCGGTAGCGATGGGTGGTGGATCATCAAGGGAATATTGGCGATTTCATTGAAGAATGGCATGCGGTTCTTGCCCCACCAGCCGTGTTCGCCAAGCATGAACCCGTGGTCGGTTGTCAGCACCACGGCGGTGGAATCCCACAGATTATGGGTATCGAGATGGTCGAGCAGACGGCCTAGCTCGTCGTCGCAGAAGGCCACGAGAGCGCCGTAGTTGGCACGAATCTCCTCGATTTCATCGCTGGTCGCATCCTCCGTGGTGCGGTACTTCGGCCAGGTGTAGATCGGCCCCTGGTAGCGGGTTGGAAACTGCTCGCGATACTTGGCGGGGGCGGTGAATGGCTCGTGAGGATCGAAGCACTCCAGGTGCAGAAACCAGTGGTCTTCGACGCCGTTGGCTTCAAGAAACGACAGCGCCGAATCCACGCATTTGGCCACGGGATAGTCGTCTCTGGTGTGCAGTGCGGTTTCGTTGAGCATGCCCTGGACTCGGTGGCCGATGCGCTCTCCGCCGAACTGTTCAGGGTGATACATCTCGCGGAAGCGCTCGATGGGTGGCTTGACCATGGCGACCCAAGGGTCGCTTTCCTGGCCGCGAATGAAATCGAAGCTCGAATAGCGATTGTGGTAGGTCGAGCCGCCGTCCTCGAAGTAGTGGTTGTGGTCGGTGACCAGGTGGCTGTAGACGCCACCTTGCGTCATTGTCACGGCGAAGGAATCGTCGAAGATTTCGAGGGGCCCCCAGCTGCGGTGCATGAAATTGAGCCGACCGGTATGCATGTCGCGTCGCGCCGGCATGCACGGCATGCTGCCGATGTAGTGGCGATCAAAGACCGTCGAGCGCGCCGCGAGACGGTCGAAGTTCGGCGTTGGAATGGCACCGCCGTAGCAGCCGAGGGCCGAGCGGTTGAGGGAGTCGAACAGTACGTAGATCACGCGCATGGCGGCATCCTGAGCGTCATGGAGAAACGGGTGGTATCAATCAACGAGGCTCCTGGCAGCCCGATATCGCAGCGCCGTTCGGCGAGGGCAACAGGCACGTCGGCCAGGGAGGCGAAGGGCGGGCGACGGGGGCGCCCGCCCCACATCACTCGCCGATAAAGTCGAGTACCTGCTGGGCGAAGCCTTCTTCCCAGTCACGTCCATCGAAGTCGGCTAGGATCTGCGCGCGTACGCTGTCGGCGAAGGCCTGACGTTCGTCATCGCTTAGTTCGATCACCTGCATGCCGTTGTCTTTCAGGGCGTCGACGATCGTTGCCTCCTGCTCGATGGCGAGCTCGGTGGCATAGGCCATGGCCTCTTCGGCGGCCTTGTCGATGGCCGCCTGGTCGTCGTCGGAAAGCGCCTCATAGGTGGCGTTGTTGATCACCAGAGGCTGACCGACCAACTGGTGGTGGGTCAGGATCACGCTGTCTTGAACCTCGTAGAGACGGTTGGCATAGATGGTCGGCAGCGGATTTTCCTGACCATCGGCGACGCCCTGATTCAGTGCCTGAAAGAGTTCCGGGAAGGGAATGGGGGTAGGGTTCGCCCCCATGCCCTTGATCACCGACAGCGACATCGGGTTGGTCACCGCGCGCAGCTTCACGCCGTTGAACGCCTCGGGGCTCCGCGGTGTTTGCCCGGCCATGGTCACTTCGCGAGTGCCGAAGTAGTAGTACTCGAGGATGCGCAGGCCGGCATCGTCGAGCAGTTGCTTGCGCCATTTTTCGCCATATTCCGGGGCATTGAGCACGCCGAGTAGCTGCTCCCAGTCGTCGAAGAAATAGCCGGCCATGGTGACGGAATACTCGGGCACGACATCGGCGAGGATCGGAAAGGACGGCTTGCCAAGATCGATGGCGCCGCTGTAGAGCTGATTGAACAGTTCTCGTCCGTTGCCGAGGTGTCCGCTGTCGCTGACCTGCACCGTGACCCGACCCTCGGAATACTCTTCCACCAGGTCGGCGAAGCGGTGCATGCCTTGGGTGACCGGCTCATCGGGCATGTTTTCCAGCGCCAGGCGCAACTCGGTGTCGGCGGCAAGCGTCGGCAGGCTGGTGGCGACGGTGGCGAGTGCCAGACCGGCAAGGCCGAGCAGTGGCGCGACCCTGGCGGCGGTTTTCGGCATGGTTGTCGGCATGGTTGTCGGCAGCCACGCCGGCGCGGCATCGCGCGGGGTGTCGAGGGGGGTGTCGAGGGGGGGATTGCATGAGGTGATCGTCGGCGTCATGGGGCGTGCTCCGTTGTCTTTGTTGTCTGGGTGAAGGGCGGGCCTAGATGCCCGAGGGGCAGCTTGAATCGGTCGATGGCGTTGGCCCTGCGGGCTTAGAGCCCCAGCGCTCTCGGTACCGCCAGCACCAGTTCCGGTACCGCGGCCATGATGGCGAGGCTCGCGATCAGCGGGATCAGAAACGGCGCCACCGCCAGGGACACCCGAGCCAGACTGAACTTGGTGATGCCGCGCATCACGAACAGTGACAGGCCGATGGGCGGAGTGAACTGGCCGAGCATGATGGCGAACACCGAACACACGCCGAAATGAATCGGATCGATGCCGAACTGTTGGGCCGCGATCGGCGTGAGCATCGGCGCCAGGATCAGCATCAGGATGGCGTTCTCGATCACCGCGCCGAGTACCAGGAAGGTGAGCATGGCGGCAAACATGAAGCCGCCGGTGGAGTCGATGTGCTCGCTGGCAAATGCGGCGATCATCTGCGGCAGTTCGGCGTCGGTGAGTACCCACCCGAGCAGCAGCGCGGTGGCGATCAGAAACAGCAGGCGTGAGGACTCGATGACGGTGTCATAGAGCACGTTGTAGAGCGTCTTTAGCGTCAGGTCGCGGTAGATGAAGGTGGTGATCAGCAGCACGTAGATGACCGCCGCTGCGGCGGCTTCGGTAGCGCTGAAGATGCCAAGGGTCATGCCACCGACGATGATCACGGGGGTGGCGAGCGCGGGCAGGGCACCGATGAAAGCGCTGGCCAGACGCAGCCAGCCGTCCCAGCTATGGTCCACGTAGCCGTGGCGCCAGCCAACGATGAACACGTAGATCATCAGCGCCAGGGCGATGAGGAAGGCGGGCAGAATGCCGCCGAGAAAAAGGCCGGTGATCGATACGCCGGAGGCGGCGCCGAACAATACCATGGGCAGGCTCGGAGGCAGGATCGGCCCGAGGGCCGAGGACGCCAGGGTAATACCGGCGGAAAAGTCGGCGTCATAGCCCTTGCGGGTCATCGCCTTGTACTCGATCTCGCCGAGGCCTGCGACGTCGGCCAGCGCCGAGCCGGACATGCCGGAGAAGATCAGGCTCGAGCCGACGTTGACATGGCCGAGCCCGCCGGGAATGCGCCCGACCAGGCGCACGGCGAAGTCGAAGATGCGATCCGAGATGCCCGAGGCGGTCGTGATCTTGCCGGCGAACATGAACAGGGGAATGGCCAGCAAGGTGAAACTTGCCAACGAGAAGGAGATCTTCTGAGCGACCAGCGACAGCGGAAGGCCTTCGATCAGGATGTAGATCGCCGAGACCAGAATCGCCGAGAACGAAATCGGAAAGCCTGCCAGCAACAACACCATCTTTAGCAGCAGCAGATAGAGAATGAGATCAGTCATGGTCGGATCCTTCGGCGTGGCTGGAGGGTGCTCCACTCGCGGCGGCCTTCAGGCGGCGACGGATATGTCCCAGGGTGAACAGAGCCATCAGCGCACAGGCGATCGGTACGATGACCATGATGTTGCGCAGCGGCCAGCGCAGCGCCGGCAGCTTGTCAAAGCGCAGGCTCTGGTAGAGCTCGATGCCGCCGACCACCAGGATCACCAGGGTGACCAGGGCGAGCACGTCGAACCCCAGGCGCAGCAGGTTCGCCCTGCGTGGTGATAGCCATTCATCGACCATTTCCACTCGCAGATGGCCGTCTTCGCGTTGCACGCCGATGGCGCCGATGAACACCAGCCACACCAGCAGATGAGCGGCGAGCTCCTCGGTCCAGTCGAGGGGGTTGTTGAAGACGTAGCGGGTGACCACCTGCATGGCGGCCAGGGCGATGAAGGCGACTAGCGCCACCGAACCGATGATGTACTCCGGTGCGCGGCGTACGCGATCATCGGCCGGTGCGGTGTGATGAGCGTGGCCGCTGTCGTGATCGGGGGCCTGAGTCGGGCGATTGTCCAGGGGCGGGGCGGCGGGAGGGGGGCCACCGCCGGTCTTGGCGTCAGGTGAACTGGCGGTCGGCTTCGAGGGCGAGCCGTGAGACGGGTGAGCCATGGTCGAGTCCTCTTCGGGATCTTGTCGTTGTGGCCTCGGCCGCCCGTAGGCGGTGTCAGGGTGCCGCGGGCGAACCGCAGGGCATGCCAGCAGCCTAAGAGAACCATATGGCTAGAGAAAGCGACACTTTCTCCCATTTTGATGAACTATATGGTTAAGTTTTAGACATTGGTCGGGGAGCGATTACCTTGAGTCAGGAGGCGTTCTTTGTCATCGGCAGTGCCTGAGCCGACGATTGGGCGACCACCTACACCTGGCAGGGGCGGCAGTTTGGCGACGAGAGGGACGGGAGAGGCTCCGCCATGTGCTTGAGCGAAGTCTGTTGAGCTAAGTCTGTTGAGCCAAGCCCGGTGAGCCAAGCCCGGTGAGCCAAGCCCGGTGAGCCAAGCCTGGTGAGCCAAGCCCGGTGAGCCAAGCCCGGTGAGCCAAGCCCGGTGAGCCAAGCCCAGTGCATCCAGCCAAGAGGGCCCGTGGCTAACGGGTGACCGGCCAACGGCGCCGAGCACGGACTGCCAAGGCGGGCCCGAGGGGGAGCCCAAGGCGCGCATGCAACAGAAACGGAGCAAGGCCAGCGCAACACGGAAAAGGAGCGAGCGATGACTACCAGCGGGCGCAACGTCACCCTGCGCCATATGCGCGTGTTTATGGAGATCGTGCGCCAGGGCAATCTTCAGCGCGCCTCGCAGGCCCTCAATATTACCCAGTCGGCGGTGTCCAAGTCGCTGCGCGAGCTGGAGCAGGAACTCGGCGTCGTGCTGCTCAAACGTGGACGCAAAGGCACGACGTTGACGCCGGCGGGCGAGGCGTTCCACGAGCACGCCGCCCAGAGCCTGGTGACCTTTTCCCGCGCCATCACGGCGGCCCGCGACCCCGGGCAAGAGCGCGAGGTGCTGCGCATCGGCGCCCTGCCGACGGTGGCGGGCTCGGTGGTGCCACGGGCCGTGGCCGCACTCAAGGCGCGCCGGCGCGACGTTGGCGTCCAGATCATGACCGGGCCCTACGAGTTTCTGGCCGGGCTTTTACGCGGCGGGGAGCAAGATTTCATCGTTGGAGGCATGATCAAGCGTGACAATGTCGGGCTATCGTTCGAACCGCTTTACGAGGAGGAGATCGTCGCCGTGGTCCACGCGGCGCACCCGTTGTGCGCCGAGCCGGCGGTCACGGCCCTGGGCCTTTCGCGCTACCCCATTGTGGTGCCCCCCGAGGGCACTACGGTGCGTGGCCTCGTCGATGACTACTTCCTCGCCTCCGGTGTCGGGATCGGGAGTGACTGGACCGAGGCGCTCAGCGATCTGTTCTCTCGGGTCTATACCAGAGACCAGGACGCCGTCTGGCTGGCGCCGCGAGGTACCGTGGAGTTCGATCTCGACCAGGGCACCCTGGTCCGCCTGCCTCTGCATAGTCGTTTGCTGCGCGTGCCGGTGGGCGTCACCTTTCGCACCGATACCGCGTTCTCGCCGCTGGGGCTTGCGTTTCTCGAGCTGCTGCGCGGCGAGGTGCGCCTGCGGGTCAGGGCCGACGCGCTCATCGATGATCCGTCATAACCATAGGGTTATGGTGTGGCGGCAAGGACTCAATTGGCAGGCCTGCGGCGAGTCGCCACACTCGGGGCATAACGAAAATGACAGCAGCAGCGCATCGAATATCTTCCAATAACGCGCGCTGCTCCAATCACCCTGCCAGCCCTGAGAGAGAACGCCATGACCATCACCCGGCGCTTCGTCGAACGCGACCGCAATGCCCATCCGCCTGCCTATGCCCCCGGCTACAAGACCAGTGTGCCGCGCTCGCCCGGCCAAGCCCTGGTCAGCCTGCAAAGGCCCAGCGTGTCGGAGCTGACCGGCCCCGATTTTCGCAAGCTGAACATGGGGCCCCACGACAATGACCTGCTGCTCAACTACCGAGACAGCGAGGACAGCGCGGGTCTGCCCATCGGTGAGCGCATGATCATGTTCGGCCGCGTGGTCGATCAGTTCGGCAAGCCCGTGCCGCACACCCTGGTGGAGATGTGGCAGGCCAACGCCGGCGGGCGTTATCGGCACAAGAAGGATGGCTACCTGGCCCCGCTCGATCCCAACTTCGGGGGCGTCGGGCGCTGCCTCACCGACGACGACGGCTGGTACCACTTTCGCACCATCAAGCCGGGTCCGTATCCCTGGCCCAACGGCATCAATACCTGGCGCCCCGCGCACATTCACGTGAGCGTGATGGGGCCGGCGATTTCCACGCGCCTGATCACCCAGATGTACTTCGAGGGCGACCCGCTGATTCCGATCTGCCCCATCGTCCAGACCCTGAACGACGACGAGGCGGTGCAGACCATGATCGGCCGGCTCGACATGGCCCGCTCCAACCCCATGGACGCCTTGGCCTACCGCTTCGACCTGGTCGTGCGCGGCGAGCTGCAGACCTATTTCGAAAACCAGTAGGCCGCATCACGAAATCGAGAGGCGCTCGCCACAGCGGCCTGCGCCGGCCCTGACCACGAGACGGGCAACCGAATCAGCCTGCCTGGAGCCGTCGGCGACGCCTGACGGCTCAGGCGCGAGGAGACAAGCATGGAACAACCGAACTTCACGCCTACCGCCGAGTTGATGCTGCGCGAGACAGCCTCACAGACCGCCGGTCCCTACGTGCACATCGGCCTGGCGCTGGATGTCGCCGGATTACCCGAGCGCGAAGAAGAGATCTGGAACCGGATGGCCGGTGACGGCGCCGATGGCGAGCGAATCGAGGTGGTCGGCCGCGTGATCGACGGCAACGGCGACCTGGTGCGCGATGCACTGATCGAAGCCTGGCAGGCCGACGGTCGGGGGCAGTATCAGGCCGAGTTTGAACTCAAGGCACCGTTCAACAGTTTCGGTCGCACCGCGACCACGGCGCAGGGCGACAGCGAGTGGACGCTTCATACCGTCAAGCCCGGCGCCATCACGCGCAGCGATGGCAAGACGATGGCCCCTCACATTTCGCTCGCCGTGTTCGCTCGTGGGGTGAACATTCAGCTGCAGACCCGCCTGTACTTCGACGATGAAGCCGAGGCCAACGGGCAATGCCCGGTGCTCAATGCGGTCGAGTCCCCGGCCCGGCGTCAGACGCTGATCGCCAAGAAGGAAGCCGGTGATGGCGGCATCCCGCGCTATCGCCTGGACATCATCTTGCAAGGTGATGGCGAGACGGTGTTCTTCGACTTCTGATCGATGACGACGTCGGTGGGTATCGGTGGGTATCGGTGGGTAGAGGGAGGTCATCGCCCGCCAACGACCGAGCGTCAGTGACCGACCGCCAATGACCGAGCTTTCAGGCGCTTGGTTTCAGGCACCGGGTTTCAGGCGCTTGGTTTCAGGCACCGGGTTTCAAGCACCTGGTTTCGAGTCGCTGGATCGAAGCAGTCACTGCAGCGCCGCGTGCCGAAAGGCCCGCGGCGCTTGTTGATTGTGTTCGGGATTCGGCACCCAGCAGGCGCTTGGGCCAGGCGACGTTCGGTGTGGATACGCTGTCGTAGAGGTACAGATATCAGGAAGGCACGTCCCCGCGTGAACTCCTCGTTATCTACGCTCTGTACCACTGCCCGCCATTCGCTACGAGAGACGCCCGGCGCTGGCGTCTTGCTCAATTGACACCTGTTACGCCTCGGGTTACGGTCTGGTCATGATACGAAGCGTCAAGCACAAGGGGTTGGCCAAGTTCTTAACGACCGGCAGTACCGCCGGTATTCAGGCTGCCCATGGCAAGAGGCTCCGCCTCATTCTCGGTCGGCTGCATGCCGCCATCGACGCCCGAGACATGGACTTGCCAGGGCTCAAGCTTCACGAACTCAAGGGCGATCGTATTGGCGTCTGGTCGGTTGCGGTCAGCGGCAACTGGCGCGTGACGTCCATATTCAGCAATGGCGACGCCGAGGTCGTGAACTACGAAGATTATCATTGAGGTACGGTCATGATGATGCACACCCCCCCCCATCCCGGTGAAGTGATAAAAGAGCTTTGTCTCGAGCCACTTGGGCTGACCGTCACGGCGGCGGCCCAGGCGCTTGGTGTCAGCCGCAAGACGCTTAGTGCGGTGCTCAACGGTAAGGCGGGTATTAGCCCCGAAATGGCGGTCCGTCTTTCCATCGCCTTCGACACCTCGGCAGAGAGCTGGCTCAATCAGCAGACCCAGTATGAGCTGTGGCATGCCGAGCGGCATCGCCATGAACTCAAGGTCACAAAGTTATCTGCCTGACCACGGTAGAGTGCTTCCTGCCGCCAGGCGCGCCGGTGCTCACGGCTGTCGTCACGATGCACGACGCGAACCGAACGGCCTGGCTCTAGTTACTTGATCCGAGTTACCTGATCCGAGTTACCTACTCCGAGCACCCGATCCGAGCCGCCTGACTCGAACGAGCCCCGGTGGTTGTCCTCAGAATTTCCGAGATGTCGAGACAAGACCATGACCATACACCGCATCAACCCCACGCCACGCTGGTCGGATATCACCGTCTTTCAGGGTATTGCCCACTTCGTCGAGGTGGCCGAGGCCGACACCCGCGCCGATATCAAGGGCCAGGTCGGTCAGATATTCGCCCAGGCCGAGGAGTCGCTGGCGAAGGTCGGCAGCGACAAGACTCGCGTCTTGTCTGTGACCATCTACGTGACCGATTTCGCCAATTTCGCGGCGCTCAATGAGGTCTGGGATGCCTGGTTTGCGCCCGGTACCGCGCCGAGTCGCGCCTGCGTCAAGGCCGAGCTCGCCAATCCCGAACTGCTGGTGGAGATGGCCTTCGTCGCCGCCGCGGGAAAGGCGTATCAATAGCACCGGTGCTGGTGCGCAGTGGCCTAGTGCAGTAACCCTGCATGGCACATTGGCTGGCCGCTGCTTCGGGGGAGACGAGAACCGGCTGCGCTCAATGCTGCGAAGCGCTGCAGGGTGAGCGCAGGCTGGCAAGAGCCACCCGCTCGCATCATGTCGGGCGATGGGCGGAGTCTGGGCTTCTAGCCCCTGACGTCAAGCGGTGCTGTCGGGGGCAGGTAGCATCGATTCCCGGCCCTGCAGGCGGCAATCACCGAGCCTATGGGTACTTCCCCGTTCGGCGGTTTTCCACCAGCACCTCGAGGATCTCGTTGGCGGCCTTCATGGTCTCGCTCGGCGCCTCGCCCCGGCGCCGGCTGCAGACGATGGGGGAGGTGATGTGCTTTTCGGCCAGGTACAGGTAGCTGATGCCATCCCGGTTCTGGCGCTTGACCTGCTCCGGCACCAGGGTGATGCCGAAGTCGGACACGATCAGGCCCAGGGCCGTCTGCATTTCATGGGCCTCCTGCACCACGTTTACCTTGAGCCCTCGCCGCCGGAACATGCCCAGCACCAGGTCGGCGAGGCTTGGTCGTGGGCTCGCCGGGTACAGGATCAGCGGATACTTCGCCAATTCTGCCAGGGTCGGCGTGGTGCCATCGAGCGGATGGCCCACCGGAACCGCCGCCATCATCGGCTCTTCGAACAGCACTTCCTGCTCGACCTCGGGGTCGTCGATGCGAAGTCGGCCGAAACCAATGTCGATTCTTCCCGCCTTCAGGGCCTGCACCTGCTCCACCGTGGTCAACTCGGCCAGGGTGAGTTCCACGTTGTCCTTTTGTCGTAATCCACGCACCAGCAGCGGTAACTGCCCGTAGAACACCGAGGGCACGAAGCCGATGCCGAACAGCTCACGGTTGTGGCGGACCAGACGCCGTACGGCGGCGACCGTGGTGTCCAACTTCTCGAGTATCTGAATAGCGTGCTCATGAAAGAGCTGGCCGGCCGGTGTCAGGGTCAATCCGCGTGGCCCGCGAAGAAACAGCTTGGCGCCTATTTCTTCTTCTAACTGATTGATTTGACGAGTCAAAGGGGGCTGCGCCATATGCAGTCTGGCGGCCGCCTTGGTGATGTTCAGCTCTTCGGCGGTGACGCTGAAGTAGCGTAGGTGGCGTAGCTCCATGATACCTCCAGGGTATGGCGTGGCACCCAAACCATATTGGTTCATGATCCCGGATACAACCAGACTGCATTCAATCGCCGGATCATGGGCATTGTGAGACGGGGCGTCGATCAGCAAAGCGTTTGGCGTTCGCTGTACGCCCCAGGTCATGTAAGACCAAGCTCACAAAGGTATTCCTTGATCGCTTACGGCAGTCATTCCATTGCGCTTAGCCACGAGTCCCGGAGACGCCATGTCTGTCCTGATTGAATCCATCGAGACGCTGCTGGTCGATCTGCCGACCATCCGACCGCACAAGCTGTCGATGGCCACCATGGCGACCCAGACCATGGTGATTGTGCGGCTGCGCTGCGCCGATGGCGTCGAGGGCATCGGCGAGGCTACCACCATCGGCGGCCTGTCCTACGGGCCGGAAAGCCCCGAGAGCATGAAGCTCAACCTGGATACCTATCTGGCGCCGATGCTGGTGGGGCAAGCCGCAGACAACCTGAATGCGCTGATGGCGCGGCTCGACAAGGTCGCCAAGGGCAACACCATCGCCAAGTCGGCGCTGGAGACGGCGCTGTTGGATGCTCAGGGCAAGCGCCTCGGCGTCAGCGTCGCCAGCTTGCTCGGCGGGGCTCGCCACACGCACCTGCCGGTGCTGTGGACGCTGGCCAGCGGCGACACCGAGCGCGATATCGAGGAGGCCGAGCGGCGCTTGAGCGACCGCCGCCACCGTGACTTCAAGCTCAAGATCGGAGCCAACCGGCTGGACGATGACGTGCGCCACGTGGCCGCCATCAAGGCCGCGCTTGGCGATCGGGCGAGTGTGCGCGTCGACGTCAACCAGGCCTGGGATGAGCCCACCGCCGTGCGCGGCATCTCGGCGCTGCAAGAGGCCGGAGTGGAGCTGATCGAGCAGGCGACGCCGGCCCACGAGCACGCAGGGCTGACCCGGCTCGCCAATCGTTTCGAGGTGGCGATGCTGGCCGATGAAGGCGTTCAGGACAGCCGCGACGGTCTATCGCTGATCCACCACGGTTTCAGCGGCGCCTTCGCCCTCAAGATCGCCAAGAGCGGCGGCCCCCGCGGGGCGCTGCGCCTGGCACACCTGGCCCAGGCCGCCGGTATCGGGCTCTATGGCGGCACCATGCTCGAGGGCACGATCGGCACCGTCGCCTCCTTGCACGCCTGGGCCACGCTGCCGGAAATGACCTGGGGCACCGAGATGTTCGGCCCGCTGCTGTTGACCGACGACATCGTCACCCGGCCGCTGACCTTCAGCGAGTTCGGGGTCACGCTGCCAGGCGGCCCGGGGCTTGGCGTCAGCCTCGACGAAGACAAGCTCAGGGAATATGCCCGCCGCTAGGTCGGCGACCCTGAACCACACGCCAAGCGCCCAGATCGAGCGCCCAGACCAAGCGCCCAGATCGAGCCAAGCGCCCCGAGACCAGGGGCCACCGAACCCGAGGAGAATCGAGATGCTGTTCCAAGTGGAAATGACCGTGAAGCTGCCGACCGACATGCCCGCCGAGCGCGCCGCGCAGATCAAGGCCACCGAGAAGGCCTACTCCCAGGACCTGCAGCGCTGCGGCAAGTGGCGCCACCTGTGGCGCGTGGCCGGCAGCTACTCGAACGTCAGCATCTTCGACGTCAAGGACAATGCCGAGCTGCAGGAGCTGGTCTCGAACCTGCCGCTGTTCCCTTACATGGACATCCAGGTCAAGCCGCTGTGTCGCCACCCGTCATCGGTGCGTGACGACGACAGCTGAGTTAACGCCGCCCTGGCAGTCAGGGCGTAGCCGCTCGCAAGAGCCTCCTGCGGGGGAGGGCCCCGCGCCATGTGTTTGTCGATAAGCGCTACCGAGTGAACAGGTGTTGCCACAACGAGTGTTTGCGGCAGCGGCAACATCGCTAGCAGAGCACCGCTAGCAGCACACGACTAGCGGCACACGACGAGATTGCCAAGAAGAAAAACAACCACCACGCCACACCGTGAGGATAGCGACATGAATAGCGCCAACGATAACAGCAGCATGCCGGCCGCCGGGGCCCAGCGCATCTTCGATACCCCCGAGGTCCAGGATTTTCTTAACGCCGTCAGCGGGTTCGACAAGAGTGCCGGCAGCGAACGGGCCAAGGAAATCATCCATCGCCTGCTGTCCGACATCTACAAGCTGGTCGATGACTTCGACGTCAGTCCCGAGGAGTTCTGGCAGGCGGTGTCGCTGCTCAATGCCCTGGGCAAGGACACCCAGTTTGGCCTGCTGGCCCCGGGGCTTGGCTTCGATCACTACCTCGACATGCGCATGGACGCCCGTGACGAGGCGCTCGGCCTTGCCGGCGGCACGCCGCGGACCATCGAAGGCCCGTTGTACGTGGCCGGTGCTCCGGTCAGCGAGGGCGAGGCACGCATGGATGATGGCAGCGATACCGAGGCCGAGGTGATGTGGCTGACAGGCCAGGTACGCGATACCGACGGCAACCCCATCGCCGGCGCCCAGGTCGAGATCTGGCATGCCGACAGCAAGGGCAACTACAGCTTCTTCGATCCGTCCCAGGCCGACTATCACCTGCGTCGCACCATCCTGGCCGACGCCGAGGGTCGCTACCGCGCACGCAGCATCATTCCTTCCGGCTACGGCTGCCCGCCGGACAGCCCGACCCAGCAGGTGCTGGATCTGCTCGGCCGTCACGGTCAGCGACCCGCGCACATTCACTTCTTCGTCTCGGCTCCCGGGCACCGTCACCTGACCACCCAGATCAACCTGGCCGGCGACCCCTATACCTTCGATGACTTCGCCTTCGCCACCCGCGAAGAGCTGGTGGTCGATGCCTCGCGCATCGAGGACGCCGACAAGGCGCGTCAGCGCGGCATCGATGGGCCGCATACCGAAGTGGTGTTCGACGTCGAGCTGGCAGCGACCGAGGCCGCCGATCTGCAGGACCGTCACAAGCGCCCGCGGGCCCTCGAAGACGCCTGATTTTCCCTCTATCCGATGACTTCCACGGCCAGGGCGTTACTGCCAAGGCCCGGGGAGACTCACGCTGGCGCCGACGGGGTTCGCCCCCTGTGTGCCGAGTGATGAAGCAGGAGACCGATCATGACTAGCAACCTCGACCGTATTGAAGCTCGCGTCCGCGGCGCCGTTGTCGACGACCCCGAAGCCGGCGTCTTTCGCTGCCATCGCAGCATGTTCACCGACCCGGAGTTCTTCGAGCTCGAGATGAAGCATGTGTTCGAAGGCAACTGGCTGTTCATGGCTCACGAAAGCCAGATTCCCGAGCCCGGCGACTATTTCACGCTCAACATGGGGCGCCAGCCGGTCGTCATCACCCGTGACAAGGAAGGCCAGCTGCACGCGCTGATCAATGCCTGCGCCCACCGTGGCGCGACCATCTGTCGACGCAAGCGTGGCAACAAGGGCACCTTCACCTGCCCGTTCCACGGCTGGACCTTCAAAAACGACGGTCGTCTGCTCAAGGCCAAAAACGAGAAGAACGGCGCCTATCCGGAAGGCTTCAAGCAGGAAGGTTCGCACGATCTCAAGCAGGTGCCGGTGTTCGCCAACTACAAGGGCTTCCTGTTCGGTAGCCTCAGCGACGACGTGATGCCCCTGGAGGACTACCTCGGCGAGACCATGAAGGTCATCGACAACATCGTCGATCAGGCGCCGGAAGGGCTCGAGATCCTGCGCGGCACTTCGTCGTACACCTACAGCGGCAACTGGAAGCTGCAGGCAGAGAACGGCGCCGATGGCTACCACGTCAGCACCGTGCACTGGAACTACGCCTCGACCATGGACCGTCGCAACTACGACGAGGGTGGTACCAAGGCGGTGGACGCCGACGGCTGGTCCAAGGCCAAGGGCGGTTTCTACTCCTACGAGAACGGCCACATGATGCTGTGGACCCGCCTGTTGAACCCTGAGGTGCGTCCGGTCTACAGCAACAAGGAGTGGATCGAGAAGGAGCTGGGCGAGGCGCGGGCCGACAATATCGTCAACCAGACCCGCAACCTGTGCCTGTACCCCAACGTCTACCTGATGGACCAGTTCTCGACCCAGATCCGGGTGCTGCGTCCGCTTTCCGTGGACAAGACCGAGGTCACCATCTACTGCTTCGCGCCCAGGGGCGAGTCCGCCGAGAATCGCCGGGTGCGCATCCGTCAGTATGAGGACTTCTTCAACGTCAGTGGCATGGGGACGCCGGACGATCTGGAAGAGTTCCGCGGCTGCCACAACGGCTACCAGGGCGCCATCGCCGAGTGGAACGACCTGTCGCGCGGTGCCAAGCAGTGGATCGACGGCGCCGACGAGGACGCTCAGGCCATCGACATGAAGCCGCTCAAGAGCGGGTCCTCTCCCGAGGACGAGGGACTCTACGTGCTGCACCACCAGCACTGGGTCGAGGAAATGCTGCGCGCGATCGACAAGGAACGCCGTCAGTTCATCGCCGTTGAGCCCGCTACCCAGTCGGCTTGAGTGCCACGTCCAGAGGAGGAATCGTCATGTCCATCAGCTACCACGATATTCAAGGCTTCATCTACCGCGAAGCGCGCTTGCTCGACGACCGCCAGTGGGACGAATGGCTTGAGTGCTACAGCAAGAAGGCGGTGTTCTGGATGCCTTGCTGGGACGACGACGACACGCTCGTCGACGACCCGCAGTCCGAGATCTCGCTGATCTACTACCCCAATCGTGAAGGGCTCGAGGATCGCGTCTATCGGATCAAGACCGAACGCAGCGGGGCGAGCACGCCGGAGCCGCGCACCATCCACCAGATCACCAATCTGGAGGTGCTCGAAGAAAACGGCGACACGCTCAAGATCCGCTTCAACTGGCATACGCTTGCGCACCGCTACAAGCAGACCGACGGCTATTTCGGGGTGTCTTTCTACACCCTGGACGTCAGTGGTGAGCAGCCCGTGATCACCGAGAAGATGGTGCAGCTCAATAACGATTACATCCACCAGGTCATCGACGTCTACCACGTCTGATCTCGGTGGGAGGAAACGAGTGGGAGAACGACCATGAGCTACTCCATCGCACTGAACTTCGAGGATGGTGTCTCGCGCTTCATCGAATGCAACGAGGGCGAGACGGTGCTCGATGCCGCCTATCGCCAGAAGGTCAACCTGCCGATGGATTGCTCCGACGGCGTCTGTGGTACCTGCAAGGGCCACTGCGAGCAGGGCGACTTCGACCTGGGGGATGAGTATCTGGAAGAGGCGCTGTCGGAGGAGGAGCGCCACGAGGGACAGGTGCTGACCTGCCAGATGGTGCCGTCATCGGACTGCGTGATTCAGGTGCCGGTGGCCTCGACCATGTGCAAGACCGAGGTCGGCAAGCGCACCGCGACCGTGTCGGCCGTGGCTCCCCTATCGGACGACAGCATCGAGCTTGCCATCGATATCGAAGGCGACGCCCTGGGCTTTCTGCCTGGGCAGTATGTGCACCTGGAAGTGCCAGGGGCAGGCGCGCACCGCAGCTACTCGTTCAGCTCCTTGCCGGGCGATTCCCGCGCCAGCTTTCTGATTCGCAACGTGCCGGGCGGGCTGATGAGCGGCTACCTGGGTGACACGGCCAAGCCAGGCGATCAGATCGCAGTGACCGGTCCCATGGGCAGCTTCTATCTGCGTGCCATCCAGCGTCCGATTTTGATGCTGGCAGGTGGCACGGGGCTGGCGCCCTTTCTGTCGATGCTCAAGCAGTTGTCGGAGGCCGGCTGCGACCAGCCGATTCACATGATCTATGGCGTGACCAAGGACGATCATCTGGTCAAGTGCGAGGAGCTGGACGCCGCGCGTGACGCGATCGCCGACTTCGACTACGTCACCGTGGTCGCCGACGAGGATAGCGCCCATCCGCGCAAGGGCTACGTCACCCACCACATGGATGACGGCAAGCTGCACGACGGCGATGTGGATGTCTACCTGTGCGGCCCGCCGCCGATGGTCGATGCGGTGCTCAAGCACTTCGATAGCCAGGGCATCAAGCCGGCAAGCTTCCACTATGAGAAGTTCACGCCCAACTGATCGCCGCAGGCTTCGGCTCCGGTCCGCGAGAGGCCGGTGCCTCAAGACCCTGGACCAGGGACGGTCACCAGGCGCCAGGCGCGCCGGAGCCTGTCAGTCAGCCGACAGAACAAGACCGCGAATAAAACGATAACGATAACAATCACAACCTGACGAGATTCGACCATGACAGATCATACCCATTCCGTCGTTGTTCCCCCCGCTGCCAGCCCCCTGAAACGCGCCATCGGCGTCGCCGGCCTGGCCCTTGTCACGGGCACCATGTCCGCTGCCGCCCTGGCCGATCACAGCGTCAAGCTCGGCCTGATGTTGCCCTATTCCGGTACCTACGCGGCCCTCGGCGAATCGATCACCAACGGGCTCAAGCTTGCCATCGACCAGGAAGGTGGCAGCCTCGGCAGCCACCAGGTCGAGTACGTCGAGCTCGACTCCGAAGCCGACCCGTCCAAGGCGCCCCAGAACATGAGTCGCCTGGTCAAGGGTGAGGGCGTCGACGTGGTCATCGGCCCGGTGCACTCGGGCGTTGCCATGGGCATGTTGCGAGTGGCCAAGCAGACCGGGGCCATCACCATCATTCCCAACGCCGGACTCGAAGCCGCCACCAATCAGCTGTGCATGCCCAACGTGTTTCGCACCTCATTCAGCATGTGGCAGAACGCCTACCCCATGGGCCAGGTGGTCTACGACCAGGGCCATCGCAAGGTTGTCACCATCACCTGGGATTATGCCGGCGGCAAGGAAGACCTCGCCGGGTTCGAGCAGGCCTTCAGCGAGGCCGGAGGCGAGATTATCCAGCAGATTCTGGTGCCGTTTCCGAGCACCGAATTCCAGACCTACCTGGCCCAGATCGCCAGTCTCGAGCCTGACGCCGTCTATACCTTCTTCGCCGGTGGTGGCGGGGTAAGCTTCGTGCGCGACTACGCCGCGGCCGGGCTCAACACCAGCATTCCGCTGTTCGGCTCGGGCTTTCTGACCGACGGCAACCTCGCCGCACTGGGCGATGCCGCCAACGGCGTGCAGACCACCATGCACTACGCCGAGACTCTGGATACCCCGCAGAACGAAGCCTTCGTCAGCGCCTATCAAGAGGCCTATGGCGAGGCGCCGGACACCTACGCGGTGCAGGGCTTCGACGCCGGCAAGATGTTGAGTGCCGCCTACACGTCCCTCGACGGGGAGGCCGATCGCGAGGCACTGATCGCGGCACTGGAGGCGGTGGAGCTCGACAGCCCACGTGGACCGGTCAGCTTCTCCGCGTCTCACCATCCCATCCAGAACGTCTACCTGCGCGAGGTGAAGGACGGCGAACATCACGTCAGTGCCATCGCCAGTGAGCAGCTGGAAGTTCCCGATAGCGGCTGCTCGATGAAGGGCTGATCCCCACTTGAGCGTAGGACCGGGCCCAGCATCCGCAGGCTGGCCGAAGGGCTCGCCTGCATGACAGGCGCCCTCGGCGTCTGAGGCGCGGGGTTCGGTTGTCGCTACCGCTGAGCGCTTTTCGCGTAAAGCGCTCGTCACAGGAGCAATATCATGGATCTTGCCTTCTTCGGGGTTCAGCTGCTCAACGGCCTGCAGTACGGCCTGTTGCTGTTCCTTATCGCCAGTGGCCTGACGCTGATCTTCGGCATCATGGGCATCATCAATCTGGCCCATGGCGCCATGTACATGATCGGCGCCTATCTGGCCTTCGATCTGACCCAGCGCCTGGGCAACTTCTGGCTGGCGATCGCGATCGCCGTGCCTATCGCCGTGGCACTGGGGCTTATTATCGAGCGCTTGTTTCTCGACACCCTCTACCGTCGCGACCACCTCTACCAGGTGCTGCTGACCTTCGGCCTGATCCTGGTGCTCAACGAGGCCCAGCGCATCATCTGGGGCGGTGACGTGCACTCGGTCGCGCTGCCCGAGCCCTTTACCGGCTCCATCGCCCTGACCGACAACCTGCAGTATCCGGTCTATCGGCTGTTCGTGGCGGCGGTGTGCCTGGCGCTCGCTGGGGCCATCTACTGGGTCATCCGCCACACCCGGCTCGGCATCATCATCCGTGCCGGTGCCGTCAATCGCGAGATGGTCGAAGGCCTTGGCATCAACATTCGCACCCTGTTCACCCTGATCTTCAGCGTCGGCGTGGCGCTTGCCGCCTTCGCCGGCATGATGGCGGCGCCGATCTCGTCGATCGCCCCGGGCATGGGTGACAGCATTCTCATCACCTGCTTCGTGGTGGTGGTCATCGGCGGCATCGGGTCGATCAAGGGGGCCTTCTTCGGTGCGCTGTTGATCGGCATGGCGGAGACCTTCGGACCGGTGCTGGTGCCGAGTCTCGCCAGCATGCTGATCTACCTGATCATGGCGCTGGTGCTGCTGATCAAACCGCGCGGGCTATTCGCCTGAAGGAGACCGTCATGTTGCACAGATATCCTAAGCGCGTGCTGGTGCTGATGCTGGCCCTGCTCGCCCTGATGATTGCCTATCCGGCCTGGGGGCCGGCGGTATTCGGCGATTCCAGCGCCTTCTTCATGGAAAAACTGACCCTGATGCTGATCTTCTCGCTGTTCGCGGTGAGCCTCGATCTGCTAGTCGGCATCCTGGGGCTCGTCAGCCTCGGTCATGCGCTGTTCTTCGGTATCGGCGCCTACACCCTGGCCATGGCCAGTCCCGATTTTAGCCCGGCATCGATGTGGTGGATGTTGCCGCTGGTGATGGCAGTGTCCGGGGGGGTGTCGGTGGTGGTGGGGCTGCTGGTGCTACGCACCAAGGGCATCTTCTTCATCATGACCACCCTCGCCTTCGGCCAGATGCTGTTCTATTACATCAGCACCGCTAGCTTCACCGGCGGCACCGACGGCGTCTTCATCATGTTCCGCCCAAGCCTTGCCATCGGTAGCGCCGATGGGGCCTCGCCGCTGATCAACCTGGATGATCCCCTGACGTTCTTCTACTTCTGCCTGGCGCTGCTGGTCGTCGTTTACCTGTTCTTGCGCTGGCTGACCCGGTCGCACTTCGGCCAGGTGCTGGATGGCATTCACGATAACGAGCATCGCATGCAGGCACTCGGCTACGCGACCACCGGCTACAAGCTGATCGCCTTCGTCATCGCCGCCATGATCGCCGCCGTGGCGGGCATGCTGGCGGCCATGCAGTACGGTTTCGCCAACCCGGCCCAGCTCGGCTGGCACCATTCCGGCGAGGTGCTGATGATGGTTATCCTCGGCGGCATGGGTACGATCTTCGGGCCGATTCTCGGTGCCTTCGCCTACGAGCTGTTGCTCTACTTCTATGAGCACCTGACGCCGCATTGGCCGATTCTGATGGGCCTGACCATCATCCTCGCCGTGCTGGTACTGCCCAAGGGCATCGCCGGGTTGATGCTGCATCCTTCCCGTCGCTCGCGGGCCAGTGGGGCCAAGGACACAACGCTCGTCGAGCGCCTGACGCCCAAGGCCGGTGATCCCTCTACGTCACCGCGGCCCACCGCCAAACCCTCGTCAGGGAGGAGCTCCTCATGAGTGCCGTCAGCGCAAGTGCAAGAGCCACGCCCGCGCCGTCGTCGTCAGCGGCGAAAAGCCAGGCGCCCATGCTCCAGACCCGTGGCCTGACCCGTAGCTTCGGCGGCCTGCTGGCCGTCAACGACGTCGATTTTCGTGTCGAAAGTGGCGAGATTCACGCCATTCTCGGCCCCAATGGTGCCGGCAAGAGCACCCTGATCAACCTGCTCTCCGGCGAGATAGCGCCGACCCGGGGCGAGATCCTCTATCGCGGCATGGCCATCCAGGGCAAGAAGGCTCACCAGGTCGCGCGACTCGGCATCGGCAGGAGCCATCAGAAGACCAATATCTTCCCGCGCCTGACCTGCCTGCAGAACTGCCAGCTGGCCGCGCGGATCCATCACGGCGGCGTCATCGGCAGCTGGCGCTCGCGCCATCGTGCCAGGGAGGTCGATGAGCGAGCCCTGCAGGCGTTGGATACCTGTGGCCTGGTGTCCCGTGCTCATGTGCCGGCGTCGGGCATGAGCTATGGCGAGCAGCGCCAGCTGCAGATCGCCATGGTGCTGGCCACTCAGCCGCGTCTGATGTTGCTCGATGAGCCCATGGCCGGCATGGGGCGGGAGGAAACCGATCAGGTCGCGGACCTGCTCAAGGGGCTGGCGAGTGAGTACACCATCGTGCTGATCGAACACGACATGGACTCGGTCTTTCGCCTCGCCGACCGCCTTACCGTGATGGTCGACGGCTGTGTGCTGGAGAGTGGCGACACCGAGACCATCCGCAATAGCGACACCGTGCGCGACGTCTACCTCGGTCGTCACGATGCCAAGGACGCAGATGAGACCAGTCCGGCCAATGATCAGGAGGCCAAGGCATGAACGCACTATTCGATTCCAAGGATCGGGCTAGCGTCGATCTCGACGCGCCCCTGATCGAGGCCAAGGGCCTGCACACCTTCTATGGCGAGAGTCACATTCTGCACGGCATCGACCTGACGCTGCAGCCGGGCGAGACCATGAGCCTGCTCGGGCGCAATGGCATGGGCAAGACCACGACGCTGAAGTCGATCCTCGGCTTCGTGCCGCCGCGCCACGGCGAGGTCAGGGTGATGGGCGTGGATACCGCCAAGCGTCGCCCGTGGCAGATCATTCGGCAGGGCATCGGCTATGTCCCGGAAGGGCGTGGCATCTTTCCTGGCATCAGCGTGCGCGAACACCTCGTTATGGTGGCCAGGCCAGGTGCGAACGGCGCCGGGCGCGATGGTGACGGGGGCAACGGTGACAGGGTTAATGGCAACGAGGATTGGAACATCGAGCGGGTGCTCGAGACCTTTCCACGCCTCAAGGAGCGCATCAATCACGATGGCTCGCTGTTGTCCGGCGGCGAGCAGCAGATGCTGTCGATCGGCCGAGCGCTGATGCTCAACCCGCGGCTGGTGATCCTCGACGAGGCGACCGAGGGCCTGGCTCCGCTGATCCGCGACGAGATCTGGTCGATCATCCGGCGCATCAAGGACTCCGGCATCGCCAGCATCATCGTCGACAAGAACATCGATAATCTGCTCAAGACCGCCGATCGCCACCTGCTTATCGTCAAGGGCAAGGTGGTGTTTGACGGTGACAGTGAAGCGCTGACGGCGGACCCGGAGCTTCTCAACACCCATCTCGGCGTGGGTTGAGGCGCGGCGACCCTGGCGTGCCCGATAGCGGTCCAGGCGGTGAGCGGTGTCAGGGCCAAGCGGCGGACGCGCCCCGAACTTGAATTCGAAGAAGGAACGATCATGAAGCGATTTACCGATAGCGTGATGCTGGTCACCGGTGCCGCCCAGGGCATCGGCCTGAGGGTGGCCGAGCGCGCCGCCGAAGAAGGCGCACGCCTGGCCCTGGTCGATCGCGCCGACCACGTGCATCAGGTGGCGCAGGAGCTTGCGGCCAAGGGCGTGGACGTGCTCGCGCTGACCGCCGATCTCGAGACCTGGGAAGGGGCCGAGGACGTCATGACCCGTGCCCGCCAGCACTTCGGTCGCCTCGATGTGGTCATCAACAACGTCGGCGGCACCATCTGGGCCAAGCCCTACGGCCACTACGAGCCGAGCCAGATCGAAGCCGAGGTGCGTCGCTCGCTGTTTCCGACGCTATGGTGCTGCCGCGCGGCGCTGCCGCACCTGATCGAGAGCCGAGGCAATATCGTCAACGTCTCCTCGGTGGCGACCCGTGGTGTCAATCGGGTGCCCTATGCCTCAGCCAAGGGCGGGGTGAATGCGCTGACCGTGACGCTGGCCATCGAGATGGCCGAGCACGGCGTGCGTGTCAATGCCACCGCACCCGGTGGCACCGAGGCGCCACCGCGGCTGACGCCGCGTAATAGTGAAGCGCAAAGCGAGCAGGAGAAGCGCTGGTACCAGCAGCTAATCGATCAGACCAACGACTCGAGCCTGATGCATCGCTACGGCACCCTGGACGAGCAGGTCGGTCCGATCCTGTTTCTGGCCTCGGACGATGCCAGCTACATCACCGGCACCGTGGTGCCGGTGGCCGGCGGCGATCCGGGGTAGCGGTATGGCTCCATGGACTCGCGGCCTTGAGTCGCTTGGCGGTGAGCCGAGCGAGACGGATAGCGCCGGGCCGCCGGCTGACTGGCCAGGTGTTCTCGAGGCATCCCGCTAGACAACGGTTATCCTCCTTGGCTCGTGGCTCTTTTTGGGCACGAGCCTTTTTTCGTCTGCCGTCGTCTGCCGTGTCCCGTCTTTTCGTGCCCCGGTTTTGGTGTTTGGGCGTGTGGTACCTGAACGTGTGGTGCTTGGTCTTGTGGCGCCTGGACTTGTGGCAAGAGGGCCTGCCCCTCGGGGAAGGCGGTTTGCCGCTCTGGCCGATGCTCGCTCGACATCAGCAATGGGATTGGCACTGGCATGACATCGACATCGAGCGCTGTGCCCGGTGTCACCGTCGGTAGTACAAGATAGCCACACCATCACATAGCCAATCGCAAAGTTAATCGCACAGTCAAACAGCCCACCTCGACTGTCGGGCCTCAAGGAGTTTCAGCATGTCGCAACGCCAGCCCAGTAGTCCGCTTCCCTCGACTCGGCGCTTCGCGCTCGGCAGGGACCTGTCGCTTTCTGCCATCACCGCTGGTTTCGTGGCGGTGCTGATCTCTTATTCGGGCCCCCTGGCGATCTTCTTCCAGGCCGGCGCCGCCGCCGAGATCTCACCGGCCATGATGACGTCCTGGGTGTGGGCCATCTCGATGGGTGCGGCGATATCGGGCATCGTGTTGAGCCTTTGGCTCAAGGTACCGGTGGTGACCGCCTGGTCGGCCCCCGGGACGGCGCTGTTGGTCACGCTGTTTCCGGAGCTATCGCTCAACGAAGCGGTGGGGGCCTATCTCAGCGCGGCGGTCATCCTGCTGGTGATCGGCCTGACCGGCACTTTCGACCGTTTGATGGCGTTGATACCGAAAGGCGTTGCCGCCGGCATGATGGCAGGGATCCTGTTCCAGTTCGGTCTCGGTGCCTTCCAGGCCGTCGAGACCTCTCCCTGGCTTGCCGTCGGCATGATCCTGGCGTACTTCGTGTTCAAGCGGCTGTGGCCGCGCTACTGCCTGATTCTGCTGCTCGTCACAGGGATCGTGCTCGCCGTGTTGCTGGAAGGGGCAAGCCTGGCGGGCGTCGGCCTGCATCTCGCGGTGCCGCAGTTCATCGTCCCTCAGTGGAGCCTCGCGAGCACCCTGAGCCTGGCACTGCCGCTGGTGGTGGTCAGCCTGACCGGCCAGTTTCTGCCCGGCATGATGATCCTGCATGGCGCCGGCTACGCCACCCAGGCCAAGCCGATCCTCGTGGTGGCGAGCCTGACGTCCTTCGCCACGGCCTGCTTTGGGGGTATCACCACCGCGGTCGCCGCCATTACCGCTGCGCTGTGCACAGGCAAGGATGCCCACGAAGACCCCGATAAGCGTTACGTCGCCGGCGTCGCCAACGGCGTCTTCTATCTGGTCGGGGGGCTCTTCGCCGGCACCATCGTGGCGCTGTTTGCTGCCTTGCCCGGGGCCTTCGTCGCCGTGCTCGCCGGCCTGGCGCTGATCGGTGCGATCATGAGCAATCTGGTGGGCGTGATTCAGGCCGACGATCACCGTGAGGCCTCGGTGATCACCTTCATGGTCACCGCCTCGGGCATGACCCTGTTCGGGCTCGGTGCGGCCTTTTGGGGCGTGGTCATCGGTGCCGTGGCGGTGAAGCTGTTGCACGCCCGCGGGTAGTCAGGCGGCGAAGGAACCACTGCATGAGAATGCCGTGCTCGGCATCTTGTGGGGCCGGCCTACCGGCCACCGGCGCTGCCCAAGGACTTCACTTAACCGACTGTCAACCAGGGGCTTCACGCTCAGGCGGCATCCGGCCTGTCATCAGTCGTGATATTTGTTCGGCGCTTCCCTGACGGGGACGAGTCGATGAGCGTTTCTCGCAATAGGCGGTACTCTGGCTGCCGGTAGTGTCTTGTCGGGGCAGGCTCCTGGCGATGAGATAGCTTGCTGGCGTAGGCGTCAGCATGGTTCATTTTCGCCGGGAACAGGTAGCCGCTTGCCCTCGGGCGACAGCGTATCCGGCGGTGGAGTCGATGCTCTTGGATACGTGGTACGCGGTAGTGGGTATCAGGCCTCTGGTTGCGCCTTATCTTGCGAGTGGTGGTCGATGGGAGCGTTCCAACAAGCGGGCTATCTGCCAGATGCCTATGCCTTGAGCGAGGCTGGCATCGATCGTTGCACGCATTTTCGATGCAAAGTTAAGAACAGGGTATAGATACAACACTCTGCCGGAAAGATCGGGGACTGCACGTAGGGTTACGGCAAAGGTGTTATCTGGCGGGCCTTGGTTGGTCCGGTGAGTCCTTGCTCAATTCGCGCGGTGAGGGTGAATGGCGCAGGGCGGTCGCGTCGATCATATCATTTGATTTAGGCTTTTACGGGCGCTGCCTTGCTGGGTACGATTTTCGTTGGTTTTATGCTTATGATTTTTAATCTGTTTTATGAAATTTTTGTGTCAATGGGGAATGGTTGGGATAGTTAAATTCGATGGTGCTTTTTTAGTCTGTTTTGTTTTTTACTCCCGTTGAACGACACCGTCTGGCGCGAAAGAGGTAGGCGCTTACTGATGAATAAATGCTCGACTATTATTGATTTGTAAGTCTGTTGTTAGTCTCATGGCGCAGTGTGGAGTTGGTGGTTTTGTCATGGGTCAGCGTTGTTTTTTTTGAGATGATAATTTAGAGACGTATTTATTATTTTTAAATGGTATTAAGGTGAAGGTTCTTTGTTTGCTGTAATTTCCTCGTGGCGGCTAAGGTCGAATCTTCCTTTGGCATGTTGTCGCTATTTTATCCAGGCGGTTTTTTCAACAAGCATTGTTAGCACGTGATGGTGTGCGATTTGTGTCGAGATTTATAGGTTAAGCCTGTTTGGTGTATGGGTTTGGACCGTCGTTTAATGCCGGGCTATTTGTGGTAGATGGCATCGTGTCTCAGTGTCAAGACCCTCCTCGCACGGAAGCTTCACTTTCTTAGATGCCTTTCTCGATGTCTCTTCTCGTGCTCGAGAAAGCGGCCGTTGGGTCAAGTGTGTCGCAATGTTAATTACGAATCGTGTTGGTTTCAGGTTGCTTTTTTTGACTTTTATCCTGAGTCTTTTCTATCGTTTTCGAAATGGCGCAATCTATGCCTTGGGGCTTGCGTTGACTGTCGTCGGGTGGCAGGCATTCGCCAGAACGGTGCCCGTGTTTCAAGATGCTCCATCGGACTGTAGTGGTTCGGGTACGGTCACCGTTGCGCGCTTTATCCACGGGTCTTTTGAGCTTCCAAGCGATACCACCTCATTTAATTTGGGGACCATGGTTGGCGGTTGCTCTGCCAGCGCAACGGGTCCGGGCGCGGCGACGGTTTACGGTGCCTATTCCGTTGCGACGGCAGAAGGGACGACGGCCATCGGATTTCACTCTTCCGCAACAGGGCAGTGGGCGACGGCTCTGGGTCTGGATAGTGTGGCCGACGGCATCGCGAGCGTGGCGGCGGGGTTCGGTAGTCAAGCGCTAGGTATTAATAGTGTCGCCATCGGCGGTAGCTACGCTTCTCCCTCTGGTGACGGTTTTCTTGCGACGGTTGACTCGGTGATCGCCGGGGACTGGTCGGTGGCTATCGGCAGCAATCAGGTTCGTGGGGCCCAGGCGATTGGTGTGGGCAGTGTGGCTCTGGGGGGAGAGGCCAGGGCGGGTGCCGCGGATGCCATCGCCATTGGCACCGGAAGTACCGCATCGGGAACCCGCTCGATTAGCCTTGGCTATCGCAACAGCGTCACCGGTGATGCGAGCGGTGCTATCGGCGATCCGAATACGATCACCGGCACAGGATCGTATGCGCTAGGAAATGACAACACGATCGACGCGAACGTTGCAGGTGCCTTTGGCAATAACAATGCCATCGGCGCCGCGGCAACCGCGGCCCGGATCGTCGGCAATTCAAACAGTGTAGTCGCCCCGAATGGCATCATCGTGGGTAACAACTCTTCCGTACTGGCGGCAAACGGCGTGGCACTCGGTGAAGGCGCACAGGTGTCCGGGGTCAACGGCGTTGCGCTGGGAGCAAACGCCATCGCGTCGACAGACAATAGTGTGGCATTAGGCGACGGCGCCACGACACAGGCTCCCGTAGCAACGACGGCGGTGACATTGGGCGGTACGTCTTACCCATTTGCTGGCGGTGCACCGGTTGGTACTGTCGGTATCGGTTCTGCCGGCAATGAGCGCACGATCACTCACCTGGGAGCCGGTAGGTTGACCGCCGGGAGTACCGATGCGGTCAACGGTAGCCAACTGTTTGCGACCAACCAGTATGCTGCTGCGGTTGATGCTCGTGTGACCGCCAGCGAAAGCGATATCGATGCGCTGCAGACTAACACCGCCACCCTGACCGAGGGTGCGGTGGTGTACGACCGCGATGGCGGCGGCGTGCTGACGCCGGGCAGCGTGACGCTATTGGGCGATGGTGCCGGTGGCGGCACGACCATCGGCAATCTGGCCGAGGGCACCCTGTCGGGGACCAGCCGTGAGGCGGTCACCGGCAGCCAGCTATTTACCACCAACCAGAACGTCTCGTCGCTGGATACTCGGGTAACGACCAGCGAGGGCGATATCACCGCCCTGGGCGGCCGGGTCACGACTAACGAAGGCGGGATTACCTCACTGGGCGGTCGGGTTACGACTGCCGAGACCGGTATTACGACTCTCGATGGTCGGGTCACGGTGAATGAAAGCGATATCGATGCGCTGCAGACCAATACTGCCACCCTGACCGAGGGCGCGGTGGTGTACGACCGCGATGGCGGCGGCGTGCTGACGCCGGGCAGCGTGACGCTATTGGGCGATGGCGCCGGTGGCGGCACGACCATCGGCAATCTGGCCGAGGGCACCCTGTCGGGGACCAGCCGCGAGGCGGTCACCGGCAGTCAGCTATTTACCACCAACCAGAACGTCTCGTCGCTGGATACGCGGGTCACCACCAGCGAGGGCGATATCACCGCCCTGGACGGCCGGGTCACGACTAACGAGGGTGGGATTACGACTCTTGATGGTCGTGTTACCACTAACGAAGGTGGGATTACCACGCTGGACGGCCGGGTTACGACCGCCGAGACCGGCATTACGACTCTTGATGGCAGGGTCACGACCAATGAGACCGGTATTACGACTCTCGATGGTCGGGTCACGGTGAATGAAAGCGATATCGATGCGCTGCAGACCAATACCGCCACCCTTAACGAGGGCGCGGTGGTGTACGACCGCGATGGCGGCGGCGTGCTGACGCCGGGCAGCGTGACGCTATTGGGCGATGGCGCCGGTGGCGGCACGACCATCGGCAATCTGGCCGAGGGTACCCTGTCGGGCACCAGCCGCGAGGCGGTCACCGGCAGTCAGCTATTTACCACCAACCAGAACGTCTCGTCGCTGGATACTCGGGTCACCACCAGCGAGGGCGATATCACCGCCCTGGGCGGCCGGGTCACGACTAACGAAGGCGGGATTACTACGCTGGGCGGTCGGGTTACGACCGCCGAGACCGGCATTACGACTCTTGATGGCAGGGTCACGACCAATGAGACCGGTATTACGACTCTCGATGGTCGGGTCACGGTGAATGAAAGCGATATCGATGCGCTGCAGACCA